>JAWOFP010000010.1:0-21428 GCA_046497485.1 Candidatus Nanohaloarchaea archaeon
TGGATCCATATGATTTCTTTGAATCAATTATAGAATCAGGTGAGGCTCTTAGAAAATTTTGCAGTAAGATTGATTCTCAATCCTCTACGATTCCAAATATAGTTGAACTGTTAGAAAAACTTAACCAAGGTAAAGAGGAATATGAAAACTAACTCTCCTTCTGAAGCAGAAGTAATTATTCAGAAGCTTCCTTCTGACATGGGCATTCATAGGAATCCACGGAAAGGAACTCTAGATGCTCCTGAAAAGATCTTGGAAGGCCTTGAATTTGACAGGAGTGTGCTTGTGGAAGAAGTCTTTCCTGATGAGTTTGACTTGGAGGAAACTCATGATAGAATATATGAGAATACTTTAGAATTGGCAGATTTTGATAGGCCTATAGTTTCTCTTGGAGGCGATCATTCGGTCTCCTATCCAGTTTTTAAGGCCTTGAAGCAGCAAAATCCTGGCATGAAATTAGTTTGGCTTGATGCACATCTTGATATCAAGGAGAAAGTCGATGGCCATGTCTCTCATGATGTGGTTGTCCGCCAACTAGTCGAGGAAGGCCTGTTTGAACCTGAGGAGATTTATTTTGTTGGAATTACTGAGATTGATCACGATGAGGAAGGATTTCTCGAAGAGCATGATTTCAATTTTTACAGGCCTGAAGAGTTAGATGATTTTATAGCAGAGTTTGAAGGTATGTCATATCTTTCCATCGATATAGATGTTCTACAGGAAGAGCTGGCGCCTGGCACAGGATACCCGGATGGTAAACTTGATCTACAGCAGGTTTTAGAAGTTGTTGAAGCGGTCGAACCCGTACACGCTGACATCGTTGAGGTTGCACCATGTCTAGACCATAAAGGGAAGACAGTCGAGGCCTCAAGGAAGGTTTTGGAGAGAATTATTCCCAATACTAGCCAAGACTGAATTTTTCAATTATTTTGAATTCCGGTTTTTCAGTGTCTTTATCCTTAACTAAATATAACTCATTGATTCTTTGATTAGAGATTTCGAAATCATGGAGAATTTCTTCTATTTCCCGGTTAATTTTGCCTTCTTTCGCATTTTGGTTAAATCTAGATAATGTAAGATGGGGTAAATAATCCTGACCTTCGTGCTCTAAGTACTGGAATTTATTGTTTAGAGAAATGTTTGCGTCTCGTATCTGTTTAGAGCCACATTCCAAAAATATTACTTCTGGAAAAATGTTTAGTTCTCCATAATTTACCGTAAATGGCTTGATATCGTCTATAGAATTTTTTACATCTTCAAAATCTGGTTTGCCGTTTCTAAATAATTTTACAGTAATGTGGAGAAATTCCGGTCTATATACTTCTAGACCTTCAATATTTTCCAGACTCCCCAAAACTTCTTTCAGTTCACGGTTTTTCTTTGGCAATGCTATCAGATAATAGAGTTCTTTTTCTTTTGACCACCAAGTTTCTAGAGAATTAATTTTGATGAGGTCTATTTCATCCCTTCTGTTCCAGTTTTGCTTAAATTCTTTATCTAGTTCCATAATTTCACAACTTTTTATTTAACAGCCTAAAGGCCTCTGTTGCATCTTCCTCATTTATTATCAGGTGTGAATCTTCTCTGCAGGAGATCAGTTCTGTGATGTTAATATCTCGAGCTGCAAATAAAGAACAAATATAGGCCATTACTCCGGGAGTTTCTTCCAGGTTTTCAGGGCTTTTGAGACTGATAATAATTTGATCTTCTATTTCTTCTCCTTTACAGGCCTTGCTTTGTTTTACTATGTTTGTCCATCCGTTTTCTGTTTTTGCATTTAGATAAGCTTTTTGTTTTTCCTCTGATTTACATGCCTTGAATCCGCTTTTCAACTCTATACTTGTCTCTCCCAGTACATTTGTAATTTTTTCCTGCCTCTTTTTTCTCTGAGATTTGAGCTCTTCTTGATATCGTCTCAAAGCTATTTTTATGGCCTCAAAACCGCCCTCTATCTCTGGTTCAATCTTCCTAGCAAGAGCAGAATAGTTTACTATATCTTCTGATAGTGCATGCTGGATGTAAGGCCTGTCTTCTACAAAGTCTTCAACCTGTTCACGTACAGACATATTTTACTTATATAGTACAAAAGTTAAGTATTTTGTTATAGATGTAACTAAATCTATATGTATGCTGGAGATCAAATAACTATGACACAAGGTGCACAACCAATGACAACTACTTCAACTATTGGTGGATATGAAAGACAGTCAAAATCTGAAAAACACTCAAATTAAAGGTGGATGCGAAAGACTCTCACCTCTCTGAGCTTCTGGACAAGAAACTAGATATTCCTGGTATAACTCAGGCCTCGAAAGGAGGTGCAATATAATGGATTTAAAGCCTAAATACCAGGAAACCGTCGACGATTACCAGCCATTCGTCCTATGTCCAGAGGAAAATCTGGATAATCTGGGAGATGAATTTCTTGGTCAGCAAGTTGAACATTTCGACAGTTATGGAGAGCACGCAGAACAGCTAACTGAAATCCTACTTGATCTAGATGGAAAGGCCTACGATGGTCTGCCAATGGATAACTGGATATCTGTAGACGGATGTCAAGAAACATGCGGTATAATAGGATTTGGAACTTACAACGCGGAGGATCCTGCGGTTTCAGACCTGGATATTCCTCAAGACTATGAAGGTATAATCCCTATCTCTGAGTTTGCTGGAGGATTCAAGCCAGGAAATGAGTTTGTCGTCAATACTTTAAGCGTCGCAGACAAGCAAGAAGGCCTAGGTGCTCCGACAGCAGCACTTGCCTCAGAAGTAGTTCCAGGAGATGAATGGTATGCAGTATCTCAATACGATAATCCTGCGCCAATAATCTACAGCAAGCTAGGCGATATGGACCTCCTTGAGGCCTCAGTGCCAGGTCATTCAAAGCCTGAGGAAAGCTTCAAGTTTGGCTTAACTGTTGAAGATGAATCGGTTGAGCAGATGCTGAAAGGCGGTGTAGCGGAAGCCGAGCCTGATATGGTCATCGGAATTGATGATGAAGAGAAGAAACAGCATTTACACCAGACTGATAAAGAGTACAAGATTCTTCCTCCAGGGTCAGTAGAAGTGGACGGAGAGCTTAAACTTGCGTTAACGGAGGTGAAAAATTAATGGTAACCTCTATGCTCAAAGACCTAATTCAAATTAATTCAGTAAGCGGGAAAGAAGAAGAAATCATAGAATATATCTACAGCTATGCAGAAGAGAAAAATTTTAATCCTCAGAAAATAGGGAGGAACGTGATTTTCAGCTTGGGAGATGGTGAAAAAAAGCTGATCTTAAACTCTCATATAGATACAGTTGAGGCCTCGGGAGACTGGGAAGTTGATCCGTTTGAAGCTGTAGAAAAAGATGGCAAGATCTATGGTTTAGGCAGCTCAGATAACAAGGGATCTGCGGCAGCAATGCTTAAAGCAGCTGAGAAAATAAAAGAATCAAATCTGGATAAAGAAGTAATTTTCACCTTTGTAGAAAGAGAAGAGCTTGATGGTTCTGGAACTAAAAAAGTGATAGATTGGCTCAAAGAAAACAAAGAGCTGGAAAAGTCCGCGGCAGTAATCGGAGAGCCAACAGGCTTAGAGAAAGTCTTGGAAGGATGCAAAGGTACATCATGGATAAAATTAACAACGAAGATGGAAGGCGGTCACGCATCTAAAGATTTGGAAAACCCGATCGAAGCAGTCTACAAAGTGCTGGAACAGTTCCAAGATAAGATGGAAAAATTTAATGAGCCTAAACCTAAAATTGAATTGACAAGCATAAAAGCGGGCGACAGCATAAATAAAATCCCTTCAAAAACTGTGGCAAAGTTCGATATTCGAACAGTTCCAGAGTTCACAGCTGAAGATGTAAAAGAGACCCTTGAAGAGATCACTGAAGGCCTAGAAGCAGAATCGGGTTTTGAATTCGCTGAGCAACCTTGCCCAGCTTCAAACAGCAAAGATTCTAATATAGTTAATTTTGTGAAGGAAAAAACGGATGCAGGTTCTGAGTTCGCTAAAGCTGCTAATGATTCATGCTTCTTCACAGAAAATAAAATTAATGCTGCAGTGATTGGACCAGGGCAGGAAGAAACAATTCACAAGCCTGATGAATACATAGAAAAATCCAAACTAAAGAAAGGCGTTAAAGTTTACAAGGAGATTGCTGAGACCTGGTGATTAGAGTTCGTAGCTCAGCCTGGACAGAGCACTCGGCTTCTAAACCTCAAGTCTCTAGAAGAGACGGGGGCTGAGAAGATCTCTGATCTTCGAGAAGGATACCGAGTCGTCGAGGGTTCAAATCCCTCCGAACTCGTAAGGTCTGTAGCTCAGCTGGGACAGAGCAGATGGCTACGAACCATCAGGTCCTGGGTTCAAATCCCAGCAGGCCTGAAAATAAGTTTAAAACAACAAAGGAGGAAAAACTCAACATGACTAAAATAAAAAGCACACTTGCGGAGCTTGTCGAAGAACAAATAGGAATAGAAGTAACTGAAAACGATATTGAGAGGGCTGACAGGCACGCAGACTTCGCATATCCATGCATGGCTGCAAGCTCAGAACTTGGAAAAAGTCCGAGAGATATAGCTGAAGACCTATCCAACAACATTGAAGATGATATAATTGAATCGATGGAAGTAGCAGGCCCAGGATACCTAAACTTTCATTTAGATAGAGAAAAATACGCGGAAAAAATCGATGAAGAGTTAAGTTCTGAGGCTTTCGGAGTCAAACAAAAAGATGATAAAGTATTGGTAGAGTTCTCGTGTCCTAATCTGGCTAAGCCTATGCATATTGGTCATTTAAGGAATAATTTTTTAGGGGATTCTCTTCAGAGAATCATGCGTTTTGTCGGTCATGATGTGACTTCAGAAAACTATATTGGTGACTGGGGTACTAAGCACGGCCAGGTTATCTATGCCTTCAAGAAATGGGGTTCGATGGAAGAATTTGAAGAAGATCCTATGGGCCATATGTATGAACTTTATGTTAAGCTCCATGATAAGGCCTCTGAGGAAGATAAGCGTAAGTCTCGTGAATGGTCCAAAAAAATTGAAGAAGGAGACGAAGAAGCAGTTGAACTTTGGGAGATGTTCAGAGAGGCTACTATAGAGCATAATGAAAGCGAGTATGAGAGAATGGGGATCAGTTTTGACCGTGTCACGGGAGAATCTGTAGTAGCAGAGGAAGCACAAGGAATAATTGAAGAAGGCCTTGAAAAAGGGATATTTCAGGAAGATGAAGATGGAAGTATCTATGTAGAGTTTGAGAAAGAAGAACTTCCTTCAACTGTGGTTAAGCGTGATGATGGATCTACACTCTACCTTTCTAGAGATGTTGCAAATATCAGGAAGCGTGAACGCGAAGGATTTGATCAGAATCTTTACATCGTCGCAAATGAGCAGGATCTGCACTTCCAACAGCTTTTCGCAATCGCTGAAAGATTTGGGATAGAGATCCACAGCGAGCACATATCTTATGGGATGCTTCATCTTCAAGACGGTTCGATATCATCAAGCAAAGGAAACATCATAACATTTGGAGAAGTAATGGATGAGGCAGTAGAAAAGGCCTCGGAAATAGAAGGTAGAGATATAGATAATGATGAAGCAGTAGGGCTTGGAGCATTAAAATACGCAAATCTATCAGTTTCCAGACCTAAAGACATTAGTTTCAGCTGGGAGCAAGTTCTCAGCTTTGAAGGAGATTCCGGTCCATATCTTCAGTACTCGAACGTCCGAGCTAAAAGCATCTTGAGAGATGCCTCAAATTCAGGAAGTTTCGATGGAGAATTCAATGATCAGGAATATGAATTGTTGAAGAAGTTAGCAGAGTTCCCGGAAAAGGTTGAAGCTGCAGCTGAGCAGAGAGAACCTGCTAAGATCGCCAATTATCTTTCAACTCTATCTGAGGAGTTCAATAGCTTCTACCATGAATGTGAAGTCCTAGGTTCAGAAGAGGAAGAGAAAAGGTTGAAACTGGTTGAACTATTTGTAGACGTCAGCGATCAAGGCCTGGAGTTGTTAGGAATTGAATCGTTGGATGAGATGTGACAGTAAATAAAAGAAATGGTTTCCAAATAATGAATGTGAACTAACAATGGGGGAGCAGGATAACTACTGGATAATCGAAATTTACAACGATGAGACCGTCAATGTCTCAGTTATGAGCGAAGAGGAAGCCCAGGCAACTCGAAAGATCAATGATGACTTCGAGGACTGGCAGATGGCGCCTGTAGAAGAGGCCTCAGAAGAAGAAATGATCGAAAGAGCTGAGGATAAAGGCTACGAGCACGATCCTTGGTAGATTTAAGCTGATTAAACCGTTCTTATATCTTCAAAATTATCTTGAGATCCTGATACATATCTTTTTCTAGGATAAAATCCTGTCTTGTCAATTACCTCTCCAAGAATAGTTTCAGAAGGCCCAAAAGGATGATTAACATCTCTAAAGGTTAGATCAATTCTGTAAAAATTCAGGTCAGCTGAGCCAAGTTCATAAGAATCAACTTCCTCGAGGTCTTCTACTCTGGAATCATTAATTATGTTTATCTTCTCAAATCCGTATTCAGTCACCAACGATTTGAAGATATCGCGATCCATAGAACTCAGCCATTAAATTTATGGCCGAACCCGGATTTGAACCGGGGACAACTCCATCTTCAGTGAAGCGCTCTCCCAGGCTGAGCTATTCGGCCTATTAGTGGTATTTTGTAGCTTTTCTATATGATGCTGTGAACGCGGTTTCGTATGAAAGGATTGATAGGTGACATTTAAGAATGAACTCCTAGCTCTTCTAGAAGCTTCTTCTGACTATAGCTGTACCTGTCTGGTGAGGGGCTCTGTCTTCTTGGAAAACTTTTGGATTGGCAGCGGGATCTGCGATCATATCTTCATTTAGTCCAACCCATGCGTGACCGTCTTGGCGGCCTTCTTCTATGCTGCCGGATTTATATTTTGCGTTGAGGCTTAGTTCATCGTAAAGTAGTTTTAGTGCTGCTGCTCTTTCTCTGCATGTTCCTGCGGCTGTGTTTTCCCAAGCGCCGTCTAGCACTTTTGAGATTGAGACTTTTGAACCTTTTTTCTGGGCTTTTCGCCTTTTTTGGTCTAGGGATTCTGGATCTAGGCCTTTTTCTTCGGCTAGGTCGTATATGTGAGGTATTTTTTCTTCTATGAATTCTGCTGCGGCTTCTTCGATTGCAGCATCGGATTCGTAATCTAGAAATTCGTTGTAGAGTTCTTCGGCGCTTTCGTCTATTTTTAGGCTATAATGGCCTTCTAAGGTGTCTCCGACCTGTAGATCTACGCCTCCATATCTTGGTTCGCTCCTGACAACCATATGTTACTTATCAGTAATAACTATTATATATAGATCCACTATTGTAATAATGTATATACATTAATTCGGAGAACTCATAAGCTTTGCTCAGTCAAGAAAGAATATGGGGGATCAAAAAGATACAAAAGAGCATGTAATACCAGGAACAGAGGAAGGTCATAAAGGCGAGACTGTTAGAGGATATGACTTCAGGGGCGACTTTAACCTGGAGGATATGTTGGAGGCCTATGGAACAACGGGTTTTCAGGCCTCACACTTGAAAGAAGCAATTGACTTGGTCAAGGAGATGCAGGATGAAGATGCCAAGATTTTCTTAACGTTCACCTCAAATATTATTAGTTCAGGCCTCAGAGAAGCAATTGCATATCTTGTTAGAGAGGACTATATTGATGTTGTGATTACTTCTTCAGGTAGCCATACAGAGGATGTTATTAAAACTGCCAAGCCTTTCAAAATGGGTGAGTGGGACGCTGATGAAGCAGAGCTGCGTGAAAGAGGAATTAATAGACTAGGCAATATCTATGTAGAATCCGATAACTATGTCTGGCTTGAGTCCTGGCTGAATAATGAGTTTTTCCCGGACTTTTTTGATGAGGCGAAGATGCGTTCCCCTACTGAAGTAGCCCGAGAGATAGGTAAATCGGTTGGGGAAGATGAAGAATTAGATCATGAGGACTCTTTTCTCTACTGGGCCTATGAAAATGATGTATCTGTCTACTGTCCAGCATTAATCGATGCAGAGATTGGCGATTACATGTTCTATTACCGTCAGGAACAGGACTCAGAAATCGGAATTGAGATACTTGATGACTGGGACAAGTTAATCCATGAAGCGATAGAGGCAGAGAAGACGGGTATTATCGCGGTAGGAGACGGTGTTCCGAAGCATCAAGCAATCATGTCGAACCTTTTTAGAGGCGGAACTGATTATGCAGTGTATATCTCGACAGGTATGGAGGGTGACGGAAGTCTAAGTGGTGCACCACCTAAGGAAGCTGTTTCATGGGGTAAAATTAAGCAGAAGGCCAGAAATTATACTCAGGTAGAGGCTGAGGCAACTCTTGTCTTTCCTATGATTGTGGCAGAGGGTTTCAAGAATTATAATTGATTTTTTATACCAATTAACTTAAGTAGAGCTGCTTAAATGAAATTTACTTTGAAATTTGAACTTTATTTCAAATTTTATTGTACTATAGCACCAATGTAACTGGAAAATAGTTACTAGCCACTTTATAAGGTTTCTTAATCGTTATACGGGTTACAGGCGGCCTAAAACTTGTTTTCAAATTTTTGGGCTTTCTGTAATTCAAAATCGAACTAAGCAAGTTCAGAGGTGAGCAATTAAAGATGGAATTTTCAATTTCAAAGATGAAAGAAGTAATTGGCACTCAGACAGATAAAAGAGTCTCGAAAGAGGCGGCACAAGAGCTCAGTTCAGATTTAGAGACTAAAGGAAAAGAGATAACTGAAAAGGCTCTAAATATTGCTGAGGAAAAGGGAAGGGTTACAGTTAGAGCAGAAGACATCAGAGAAGCTCTTGACTAAGGCCTAAAACCTCTGTTACTTCTTTTTTACATGTTATAAAAATTAAAAAATTTAAGATGCTAAATTCTGTTATTGTTTTTCTGGGTCTCAGAATACCACTCATTTGGTACTAGGCCTGCAATCACCAGTACTGCTCCTAATGCTATTCCTGCTAGGCTTACTGAGGACACAATGTTCCAGTCCGTATTTTCTCCTTGGAGAACTCCTTCAACGCCTTCACTGAGACCTTGCTGATCCTCGGCATATGTAAAGCCGAATATACTTAATACAAGAATTATTGCGCCCGCAACTAAGATGGCTTCGTTCATATACTAGACTTTCTATTCCATTTATAAGGCCTTTATTTCAGATAAAAATCTATTTTATATTACAATAATAGTGAATTTGAACTAATTTACTGGCGGAAAAAGCTGAAACGCCCAGACCAGGGTGAGTTCGAGATGTGAAACACGCTCGGCAACCTGAAACGCCGAGTCAACTTCACATTTATGTAATCGCCCAGGGCAGGGCTCGAACCTGCGACCACCACGTATCTGTTATTAGATATTAACAGCGTGGCGCTCTACCTGCTGAGCTACCTGGGCTATATGAATAAATACAGTGATGAGATTTTTAAACTAAACCTATACAAGTTGGGAGAGCCGCGTCACTGAAAGAGGAACATACAGTTCATCTTCGTGAAGGCCTCCATGAAATCCTTCCTGCTCATACTCTTCTAAGTCATACCAGTAGGCCTTTTTCCCGTTAGGTATGATTAGTAAGTCGCCGGCTCGAGAATAAAAGTTTTCTCCAACTTCTCTGTCTCCGAACAGGCCTTCTTCAACTGCTTCTTCTGTCCTAAATATTTTTGCGTCAATATGTTCTTCTAGGAACTCTTTGAGTTCTTCTACTTCCCCTTCTTTGACATGTAGGAAGATTGATCTTGCTGATCCGCAAGGTGTTATAGGCCGTTCTCTACTTGTCTCAAGTTTCTCTTTGACTTCATCATATTTCATTAGGTCTATCTCTTCTGATTTCTTGATCTGGCCGTGGTCTGCTGAGAAAAGCACCAATGTTTTCTCTGCCTTTTCTTCATCTACTTTTCCGAGTTCTCTTTTCAGGCTGTCGGAGATTTCCTCTAACTGGATTTCTTCCTGTTCTGTGTTAGGTCCGTATTTGTGACAGGTTTTATCGATTAAATCGGTGTAGGCGTAAATGTACTTCTTTCCTGATTCCTGATTCAAAATTTCTCTGACATTGAACGCCATCTCTCTAATATTTTTGTAAGGCCTAGTCTCTGTTTCTTCTCCAGAAATTAATTTTGTGTAGTTGGAATCAATGAGTTCTTCGTCCCCGACGCCGAATGTTTTGATATCATTATTTTCTAGAATATGGTGGAATGGCTCTCCGTCAAACAGTATTCCTGGGTCTGCATCCTTTACAATATCCTGTACAGGGATCCAGTCTCTATCGACGAAAGGCAAAGTCTGAATAATCATATCTAGTTCTTCATAGTACATCTCCCATCCAAGCAATGAATGCTGAACTGGGTAGAGACCTGTGTTTACAGAGGTTAAAGTTGCTGGAGTGGCTGAGGGATATACTGAAGTGATTTTATGGAGTTCGCCATTTTCCTCTGATTCTTTGAAAAGGCCTGAGTCAAATCTCTTCCACTGATTATATCCAAACGCATCAATAAATATCAGGACTACATTTTCGATATCCTTGTATTCTCTTACTTTCTCTAGATCTTCAAGATTAGAGTTTACATCCAACAATTTACAGACTGTTCCAGGTATTTCTGCAATAGAGTTCCCGTATTGAGGTTTTGGCATACTATAGTCTCTCGTCTTGCTACTTTTTACAGTTTTCATGAGTCGGACAATATTTATTTAGGCCTCTCAAATATTTTGTTAATGGTTTTTTCGGCTCTGATTCCTATTGATTTCGGGATTATTTTGGTTACTGCTTTTCTGCTTGCGGTAATTGCTTCTAGGACAGGCCAGCCTACAGTTATTGCTTATCTTATTACAGGTCTTGTTTTAGGCCCTGTATTTTTGGATATAGTCGAGGTTACCGAGTTTATAGAGCTTGTAGAGGAATTAGGTTTTCCAATGCTTTTGTTCCTTATAGGCCTTGAGATGAAGTTTGATGCTTTCAGAAGCATTCTATCTAAAGTTGGGAAGATTGCTGTGGTTCAGGTCATTACCCAGCAGTTGATGGCGTTTTCGGTCGCTTATTTCCTTGGATTCGGTCTTTTGAACTCGTTCTATATTTCTATGTGTACAATTTTCGGGGCGACTCCTATAGTTGTGAAGATGTTGACCGACAAGCATGAGACCTCTACAAGGGCAGGAAGAGTGGATATCGGGGTTTTGATACTTCAAGATATATTCATGGTCGTGGTCTTAGGCTTCCTGGCAGCAGGACAGATATCAGGAGCGACCGATTTAGTCTTGACGCTCGGAAGAATAATTTTTATGGGAGTTGCTTTGGGAGCAGTATCCTTCCTCGCATCTAAAACTATTGAAAGTAAGTTGCTAGGCGGCCTTTCAGATAACAAGCATGCGTTCTTTATCCAAGGCCTAGCATGGGCATTTCTTTTCATAGCAATGGCTGATATTTTAGGATTATCTCTTGAGATAGGAGGATTCCTAGCCGGAATAAGCCTTGGACAGGTTCCTTACAGCATGGAATTGCAGGAAAAAGTCAGGCCTCTCACTAACCTGCTTCTGGCTGTTTTCTTTGCGGGTATAGGCCTTTCGCTTAATGCCTCAGAATTATTTGCTTACTGGAAAGAGGCTTTAATCGCTATCTCGATTCTTTCAAGCTCCGCATTCGTTGTCATGTACTTTTTGACTCGTTGGCAGGATTTCTCCACTGAGACCAGTTTCAAGTCCTCTATTAACCTGGTTATGATGTCAGAGTTTGGACTGGTTGCAGGAGCTGTAGCTGTAGATCAGGGATTGCTGACCGCAGGGATTTTAGGTTACATGACATTAATCAAGTTGATAACAAACGGCTATGCAGTATACCTGATTCAGTACAATGACAGAATTTACAATTATTTCAAACCTTACTTAAATGTGGTTGGAGAGGAAGAGAAGGAACCAGATTCTGAAGACCATGCAGTTGTCTTTGGTAACTCTCGGCTTGATGAAGTTGTCAGGCCTGTATTGGATGAAGTATTTGACGAAGTTGTTTTCGTTGAGGCGAATCCTCATGAGATGCGACAGCTCGAGGAAGAAGGAGAAGAGTTTGTTTTTGGAGATCCAAGGCATCCTGAGGTCAGAAGAGAGGCAGGAGTCAAAGACGCTTCAGCAGTCATCAGTTTGGAAGAAGACTTTGATCTAGATAATGAGATGGCACAGAAGCTTGAGACAGTGTTTATAGCAGTTTCCGATGATGAAGAAGAGGCCGAGGAATTAATGAAAAACGGTGCAGAGCACGTGATACTTGAAGATAAAGCTGTTGAGAAAATTCTGAGGGAAAAACTGGGGGCAAAACTATGATAATCAGTATATCGCTGGCATTGATGATAGCAGGAATCCTTCTCGTAATATTGAATCGGACAGATATTCCGGAAATACCTATATATCTCGGTTCAGGCCTAATGTTGAGTTTACTGGTTTCTCTGGCACAGTCTAGAGGTATTGTATCACACGAGTTCATAGAAGCCGAAATAATGAGAGAGATTGCTTTACTGGGATTAAGTATACTGATTTTTTACAACACCTCAGGAATGCTGTTAGATCCTAAGAGATCTACCGCTATAGACTCCTTTAAGACCTCATTGTGGATGTCTATAGCCTCTTTCGCAGGAATAACAGGTATTTCGCTTTACTTTGGATTCGCCAGTCTAGAGTCGCTTTTATTTGGAGTTACAGGAGCTGTAGGCTCTACGTTACTGGACTCAGGGCTGGTAAAGGAAGAAGCCAGGAAAAACCATATCTATGGCTGGATCACTGAGGATATCAATTTCTACGATGATCTGTTTGGAATAGTAGTTCTTACATTGATTCTGGCCTCTGTCGGAGGCATAGTTCCTTTCACAGGATTATTGGTTTCTCTAGTACTGATTCTATCAGCTCTCGTTCTAAGAGATTACTTCAGCAGTATAATAATGAAGATAACCGGCGGCGAAAATGAATTGGTACTTCTATCAGGAATCGCCACACTAATATCTATCGTCTGGATTGCTGAAAGCACAGGTGTATCAGCACTAGCTGGAATCTATGCAGCAGGCCTTATACTTGTCAACACAGAACTTGGTTTCAGGGTTAGAGAAAGATTTACAGCAGTAAAAGACTTCTTCACAGCCTTATCATTTATCTCAATCGGTTACCTATTGACTCTACCCGGTGTAAGGTATATTGGGGCTGTTACAGGCTTGGTCCTGTTCGCGTCCGTAATAAGGCCTATGTTCTCGACACAGATCCTAAGGCTTCAGGGATACGATCTTAGAACCAGTTTTATGGCCAGTGTTCAGTCTTCTCAGATATCTGAGATAGTTGTAGTCGGGGCTTTGTTGCTTGCTCCTCTAACTGAGAGCCCGGTGTTTGAAACTGTAGCAATAGGATTTGCGACAACTACTTTGATAGCACATCTAGTTGAGGACAGAGAACAGTATATATTCGATAAAATCTTTTCACAGTATGATCTAGACTCAGAAAAGAGCTATGTACCGAACGATATAGAGAACCATGTGATCCTGGCTGGTTACGACTGGAAAACCAAGGATCTGGAGAAAGTAGTGGATAAAGATATTATTGTAGCTGATTACAGCTTGGAGAGAATCCAGGATGCTGAAGAGAAAGATCTTCCGCATGTATTGGCTGATCTTCACTCCGATGAGGCCTGGGAAAAACTTGAGGTTGAAAAGGCCTCCGTGATAGTATCGGCAATTGACGATTCTAAACTTGTTCATAAGATTGAAGGCTTTGATGTGGATGCTGAGAAAATAGTTCTTACCTCTGACTCTGATGAAGTTAGAGATGAGCTGAGAGAGATGCTTTCTGAGGCCTTAAAATAAAAAAAGAAAGAGAAAAAGTTTTTTAGCTTACATCTGTTCTTCTGCTTCATGTATTAGATACATGTCAAGGAATCCGTAGGCCTGTTTACAGAAGAAAGGCAGGATTACGAATGCTACGGATGTTTCGAATGCTCCGAAGATTCCCGGTCCTGCTGGGTAAATTGTCTCACTCAAATACCAAACTGTTGGGTAAAGTACGAAGAACACTGAGATGTATGCTGAAAGCGTTGTGTAGCTTCTTGCAAGCACATCAGAGGTTTCTTTCGCCATTTCTCTGAGCGGTCCCCAGACTAGGTAGAATACTCCTAGGAGTAAGGCGTTACCTATCCAGTATGCATAGGTCATTCCTGACTCCTGTGAAATGATTCCTGTAATTACCAGCATGAACTGTAGACCCATCAATGCGCCTAATAAGTCCCATCTGGTTTCTCTACCGTGCATGGCCGTGAGGCCTAAAGCCAGCAGAATTAGCGGTGTAGAAATCATCCAATCCATGTACCATCCGAAGTTACTCAACGCTGTTCCGTTGAGGAAGTTCAGATACATGATTCCCGACCAAGTTACAATAAAGAAGTGTATAATCGGGAATTTTAGAGGTACATTTTTCCACCATACCTTCCTGAGAAACAGGTAAAGCAGACCGCTTAGAAAAGCGGTTGCGATGTAAGCCATCAAGTAAGGTGTGCTGCCAGAAGCAGCAATGGCTTCATATACCATATTATAACCTGTTGTAAAGATTGTATATAATAATTATCATGATTAAGGTATAAGACCTGGAAATAAATTGATAAGAGAAATTAAAAGAGAAATAAAATATGTAATTTAGACTTATATGGGGTCTACAGCGTAAAACTAGATTAAACCTACTCTAATCTAGGAATGTTTCGTTCTCTATCTTCTCTGGCAGGTATTCGTTTGCCACGAACTCTAGACTGTTGGCTGCTAAGGCCTGTTGCTCGACTCTGACTCCTTTGTCAAGCATGGTCTGTAACTGTTTCTGCCACTGCTCATCCTGCATCCACTCATAATCCATGACGTCATGGATACGTTTGTAGTCCTTGGTAGGGCCTCCATTATCCTTACTTTTTCCTTTGAGTCCTTCTGTAACATGCTCCAAGTCATACTCATCAATGTCCTCCATTGTCATACCGATTAACTTGGCATCAGGAGTAGCCAATCGATCGGACTGGAAAGCAAGAGACATGGATCCAGATTTAAGCACGGAGTAAATGTAGTATCCCCAAGGGTCGCCGTCCGTAAACACATAGACGGGTAGGTCAAGTTCGTTATGCATCATGTTAATGAGTCTCCTAGCTCCACGAGCTGGCTGTCCTCCAGTACCGATAATAATTGCATTGTGCTCAGCGTGGAAATCTTCCTCGACCAGTCGGTTAACCATCGCAGATGTCTCGACCACAAGGATGAAATCTGCATTATTTTCCACAAACTCGAAATGGTCCACAATTGAGTTGATTGCCATACCTGAGCTTCCCATACTCATTCCGTCAATAATATCGCCTGAGTCTTCAATTTTGATTGGTCCGAACAGTCTTCCCTTCGGCTCTGCGAAAAGATGTAAATCTTCACGGATTGCGCCCGTAGCAGTCTCAATATCTACAACAACATTGTTAGACTCATCCTGATCCTCAAATGTGTTCTCATCTAGGCCTGGTACTGTATGCTTCAACTGGTAGTAAACCTCTCTGATTGATGCGGTTCTACCTCCTTCCACAAGCTCCTTACACTTTGATGCGACCAGGGTAGTCTGCATGAACTTTCGGGCATGCGAGATGTTCAGGAACTTTCTTGTGGAGTAAGAGTCTCCAAGTTCAAGTCTTTCATCTTCTTCATCGTATTCAACGTTTGACTTGGATCTCACCTGTGTCTCAAAAGTTAGGTTTTCATCTTCTTCATCATTCAATTGTCTCAAGAGTTTCTTACCTAGATGCGTTAAGCGATCCAGGGTCTTCTCATCATTTGCTAGGTCTTTCTTTGGCATTTTTTAATCACCTAAAGTTGCTCAGGGTTGTAGTCGGCTTCAACCATCGCCTGAATCTGGTTTTCAATTTCTTCAGCACTACCTTCTCCTGCAAGGCCTACAATAGCTGGCCCCATTTCTTTGGCATAAGAGGTAAGCTGGCGCTTTTTCTTCTCTTGAATAGCTTTTCTCTCTTTCCTTCCGATGTATCTTCCAAGCTTTCTACCGGCTTCTTGAAGCGCTAACTTCATCTCTTTCCTGATAGGATCGTAGTTAGCTACAGCTTCCTTACCTTCAGATGTGAACGGAACCCAGACAGAAGCAATATGCACTAAAATATAAAGCGGGCCTTGAGGCCTGTTACCTGTCTGACTAATATTGTAGCGGTTCCAGGAAACATTTTCAATTGCTTTAGTTGTTACACATGAAGACTTTTTGTAAAGCAGCGGGACTTTGTTCGCATAACGGAGTTCTTCGAAGCTTCCTTCATCTTCAATATCTCCACCCCATGCAAGGCCTACTTCTATTTGGAAAGGATTTCCTTTGTAGACTGTAGGTTTACGGGTAATCGCAGTAGAGAATTCAGGATTTAACTCCTTTTTCAGGCCTTTCAATACTAGGTCTTCTCCAATCGGTGAAAGGCAGTCTGTTGGAGGGCTCTGAAGCTTCACATTCTGTGCTGCTTTAAGCAAGGTCTCTATCTCATCTTTATCTAAAGTGTTAGGCCTCCTACCTGTATCCATGTCCGCCTCATCGCAGATTTCTTCTGCTGAAGTTCTCCCAACTCGTGTGAATTCGTTCTGCAGGAATGACGTGATTGTTCTTGCTGAACTGTTTTCCACCATTCTCATCATAACTCCTAGCTCTACTCCATGAGGGTGAGGCTTGATCTCCTTAGGTTTCTTCGGTAGATCTCTGGAAACTCTTGGATATTCGATCTTGTTTCCGTCAGGCTCTCGCAGTACTACTCTGGCATACGGGTTCATAATTGCGGTATGCTTCAGGTAGTTCTTTACGGAGTGGTGTCCATGAGTGTATTTCGCCTCGATATCCATCTCAATCGTTGTACCGTGATCAAAGTAGTAGTCTTTGTCTCCTGGGAACTCATCGCTTTCAGGATCGACTACTTCATCTTCTGTAATATTTGGCTCGTTTGTCTCTGTATCAATACTTACAACAAATTTGTGGCATGGCTCGCCTTCCTGTTTGGAGTAAACTGTTACAGGCTCTCCTGTAGTTAACTGTGCATACATTGCGGATGCAGAGATTCCGATTCCCTGCTGTCCACGGCTCTGCTGCAGTTTGTGGAACTTTGAACCATAAAGTAATTTACCGAAAACCTTTGGAATAGTCTCTCGGTCAAGGCCTATAGCGTTGTCCCTGATCTCGACTCGACACTTCTTATCTCCTATCTCATCTATCAGGACATGTATTTCCGGCAGAATTTCGTCTTCCTCGCATGCGTCCAGCGAGTTGTCGACTGCCTCTTTTACTACTGTTATTATTGATTTCTGTGCGTTTTCAAATCCGAGGAGATGCTTGTTCTTTTCGAAGAACTCTGCTACGGAGATCTCTCTGTGGTCTCCGCCTGCTTCTTCCTCTATTTCTTCTTCAATTCCGTTTGGCATAGTATTTTTGTTCACCTTCTGATTCTGTCCTGGTTTTTCTCCAGGTAATTATAAGCTGTAGAGTGAGAGCTACCGTTCAAAAGCATTTTCACCGCTCCCTGAGCTACTTCAATATTCTGAATATGTCCGATAAAACCTACGGTCTTACCGTAAACCGATATTTGGACTTCGGTCATTTTCTCGATATGCTTCCGTGTCTCACCGTCACGGCCTATGACTCGTCCTTTCAAACGCTCCTGACCATTCTGGCGGTCATCAAACTTGCTGATATCTAAGTGATGAAAATCAAAGTCTTCCTGAACAAGTTTTAAGGCCTTATCAGGGTTAAAACCTCTGCCTATAGCCTTGACAATTCTTTGAGCATCCATCTCGTCAAGAACATCACCTTCTACCTTGACATCGTTATCTTCGATAGTTACTTCTGTACCTGTGTCTTCTTCGATACGGTCTTTGGTTTCTCCACCTTCACCGATAAGAACGCCTACGCGGTCTTCAGGAATACGGACTTCTCTCACAAAAAATAGTGGTCGCACAACCTTTTTATACCTTGGAACTGCCTTAGAGGCCTTAACGACCGGGTATTACAGAATTTAAAGCTTCCTCATGTGTCATATTTGCTCCTTGTTTCCTGAAGAAATTCACAATATTTTCCACATCCCTCTTCAAAAGTTCTCGGGCCTCAGGGTGTGATTCATGGACTCCTTGCGAAAAATCAATCCAAACTAACTGGTCTTCTTCAACTAAAATATTATACTCTGACAAATCGCCATGAACTAATTTCTCTTCTTCCCATAAGGCCTTCATATTTTCTAGTACCTGATTTAGGGCTGCTTCAGGATTCTCAATATTTACTTCTTTCAACTTGGGATAGGCCTGTAAGTCCTCGCCGACAAACTCCATAACCAGTACATTTTCCTGCAAACCATAGACTTTAGGGCATCTAACAACATTGGAGGCCTTTTTCAAGTTCTTGAACTCTTTTTTCGCCCAAGCATCCACCACGCTTTTCCGGTCTTTCTTCACCCCTCTAAATCTTTTATCTCCACGGAGATACTGATGCATCTCTCTGAATGCTCCAGCACGCTTCATGTAGATCTTGACAACGGCTAGGCCTTCATCCGTCTCAGCCAATAAAATTGCGGATTCTTTCCCTGATTCAATTATTCCATGCATCCTGTTAATCAAATTCCTGTCAGCGGCCTTCAACAAGGCATCCATAGTGTCATCATCTAAGACGTTCTCAACTGCTTTCTGGGCCTCTGAAGAGTCGAACATACGGCGCTTCTTCTCCTTCCGTCGCGGATACATCTCGTCGTCTTCAACCATTATAGAATATAGTTTGAGGCCTCAGAGATTTAATCTTTGAAAATTCTGTCTAGAAATTAAGTATAGAAAAATAGGTTTTATAGGAACTCCTTGATCTCGTCAAGGTAGTCTCTGTCTTCTAACCAGTCCTGCTGGGCCTGGCTGAAGCTCTCTATGATGTCTCCTTTCTCGTCTCCCTGAATATCCCAAGGATCTACAAGTACAACTGAGTCTCTCTTAACCCAGAGGCCTCTCTTCTTTGATCCAGGGATGCGGCAGGTTCTCTCATTTCCGTCTGTGCAGTATACTTTGTATTTTCCGCCGCCTACTTTACGCAGTACGATTCCCAGTACTTCATCTCCACTAGGTGTGCGTACACGCTTTATTTCCTGATCTTCATCGTCTTGAGCCATTATATTATGTTATTGTTGATTGAAGTTTTTTAAACCGCTACAGTCATAAGTAGAATTTCATTATAGCCTTACAGAAACCACATTTCTGTAGACTCGCTGACCATCGTCTTCTCCCACGAGTTCGTAGCTTCTCTCAATATCAGGGTTGTAACTCTCTCTAAGCATTGAAAGAATCTTTTTGTTCATTTTCTCGGTCGATAGGTAGAAGTCTATTCCGCCGTCCCGCTGCTCCATATTGGATAAGAAGTCTGAACGGTTTCTATTAGTGAGCTCGGCGGCTTTATCAGTTATTTCATCCGCTATGTCCTGAATATTTTCTCCTCTCAACTGGATCTTGGCTTTGTAGAATCCGCCTTGGAATCTTGAGCAGTCCGGGCACTGGTCCTCGGTCCATTCAACTTTGACATCTGCAAAATCCTTTAATTCTCCTTCAGAGATATGCAGTCTGACAAAGAACTCCTCTTCTTCCTCCCAGTATTGAAGCTCTAAATGATAATCCTCTGCAATATCCGAAAAGGCCTCTGCCAGTTGATCTTCTATGGTGTAGGCTTCTATCCATTCTCCTTTTTCTTTCATTCTGCCGCAGACAGAGCATGTCTCGATCTCTATCTCTCGCGGAGTATCGACTAAATCATTTACATTTGTGAAACAGTCAGGACAGAGTTTTTTCTCATCTCCGTAAAGGCTGTCTGTCTCTTCACCGCATCTCGGGCAGAATTTTGAAAGTTCCATAATTAATCCTTAGGTTTCAAATCTTTTAACTCAGATTAAGCTTATCTCCCTTTTCAAGGCCTAAATTCTCGAAACTTTCCAGCAAATACTGGTAACGTTTTTCAGGCCTGTAAAAAGCCCATGTTCTTGGGTTCCAGCCCCAAGGCATAGCTTTCTCCGTGTGAATTAATTCTTTTTCCGAGTCAAAAAAGTAGAGGTAGAGCGGTACGGATAGTAGCACCATATCGATTTTTGCCTTTGTAGGCCTTGGGAACTTGAAAAGCATTTTACCCTCATTTCTAAGGGATAGGCCCCAGGCCCGTTTCAGTAAGTTATCCGCCAATTCTACATTGAGTTCTTGGTCTTCTACTTTTATTTTCATTCAGTTGATGGCTCATCGTAGAAGCTAAATGCTTTTGCCAGTCTTGGAGTCCTGGTCAGGCCTTTTGTCAATCTTTCAAGTCTTGCAGCTCTGCTTAACTCTCCGCTTCCGGCAATCGCCGCTAGTCTTTCTGACCGAGTGGCTAAATGAATAGCATCTTGGCTGAGCTCTGCACTCCTAGTTATCACAAATATGGTGTCTAGGACTCTGAATAGGATGAATCCTGGCATTATCGCAATTATTTCCAGCCAGTACTTTTTGACAAAACCTTCCCATTCTGAGGCCCGTTTGAATTTGAACCCTAAGTCAACGACAAATATCGAAATAGCAGAGTAATCTGCTACAAGTATAGCTGTATGGTATTTATGGGCTAAATCTGGAAGAAATATCTCCATCAAAATTACAATTAAGATTACTATTAGAGCTGGACCTACAAGCCTATCAGTCCAGTCATGAAGTGTATCCCAGTCCATATCAAAAATTGCTGAAGCTTAATTAAATATATTTGGCCGAATAAACTCGCTGAGCCAATGCTGAGTCCTCAAACACTATTTATAGAGAATCATGAGAGAAAAATTAAGAAATTTAGGCCTCGTTAAAAAGATTTCAGACTTCCCAAGTCGTCTCTTTCCTCAGTGTTGCCTTCTGTTGTCAACCATTTCTTATCATGGACTTTCAGTTTATCGCCCTCAGCCCATCTACCGTCATCAAGATATGCGGTTCTGACATCCTTCCCTTTCCTGACATGTTTAAGGACTTTCTTCCGTTTCCTGATCTTTTCAGCCTTTTCCTGAAGGCCTTTACTCGTCTTTACTTTTGCTATCTGTCCGTCATCGTTCCGCCTCACATTTTTCACATAGTATTCTACCATAGTAATAGAAAGGCCTCAGAAGGGTATATGGTTATGTACAGAAGAATAAAGCCGATAATTTAGAGATAACGCTTATTCGCCCGCACAGGGATTTGAACCCTGGATCTGCACCTCCGCAAGGTGCCGTCTTTCCACTAGACCATGCGGGCCTTACAAGTAGTTATTTTTGAGAAGGGTTTTAAATCCAGAATGGGCCCGGCTTTTATATACTCGGCGCGTTAAACCCGTTTTAAAGGTGAACAAAATGGAATTAATCGAAAAGATC
>JAWOFP010000015.1:0-6073 GCA_046497485.1 Candidatus Nanohaloarchaea archaeon
TAGCAGGCGAACTTACAAGAGGTCGTGGAAGGCTTAGAAAGCCTTCCATGCTTCCATGGGAAGAAGGCTGGAAACGAGACTCTGCGGGTCAGAAAGGGATTCACATTGATGAGTTCGATGATTTCCCACAGGTCTCCAGGATCTCAGGAGAATACAACTTTTCCGATAATATTGTTGAGATGTTCACCTGAAAAGCTAAAAGGCAGCTTTCATCAAGTACAGTTATGAGGTCGCCGCTTCACCCAACTGTCGAAGACTTACAGGCCTTCGCCGCATCGACTTTAGTAGTTACAATCTGTTTCTGGGCGTACAAAGACCTCGCATACACAAGTATCCCTTACATAATACTGATTTCAGGCCTTGTAATTCTTTCAAGAGAAATAGGTCAGAGAACTGTCGCTCAGTGGATGGACGCATATATCGATTTAAAAACCACGATGAATGGTTCAGCGACCTCGCTTTTCGGCGCGTTTATGTCCTTAGTTACAGGCCTCCCTATAATTCTACTTTTCCCGCTGACTTCTAGTTTCTCCGGTAAAAAGTATGAGCACTGGGGTAAAAGCATTGACGCAATTTGGGCGAAAAGACAGTACTGGCTCGCAACATCAGGCCTCACAACGTTGTTCACAGCTTGGATGATTGCATACAACTACAGTTTCCAATTATTTGCAGAATTATCGGCTTTATTCATGTTTTTCCAGTTAATGCCGTTTGACTTTGAAATGATTCCTACTGGAAGGCTTGATGGCGCGTATATCCTACTCTGGAGCGGATTCACCTGGCTAATAATGATGGGAACTGCAATAATCATGCTGACATTGACATTCTATTAACTCGCTTGTTTGAAAAGAGTGAAATTTATAATCAAGGATTAAAATCATAATTTATGGGTAATAAAAGTTTCTTAGGCCAGTCTGCTGTTGAGTATTTGATGACTTATGGTTGGATGCTTTTAGTTGTCTCGGTTGCAGGAGGAACAATATACTCGATAAGAGGCCAACAAAGCATTGAAAATGTATCAGGCTTTGACAGCAATGATATTAGGATATCTGATTTTTCTTTGACACAAAATAGAGAATTACAACTTTTAATGAAAGATAATTCTCCTGGCGATATAGAAATAAACAGTATTGAGTTAAAATCGAACAATGAGTCTGCTAAAATAAAGAATGGTCCCGCCCTTTCAGATTTAAATGAAAATACGATGAGGATAAATGATTTACAACGAATTGATGGATCTAATAATGTAGATATGGAGGTAACATACTCACAGGGAGGCCTTCAAAATCTTACTGTTTCAGGAAGTTTAACAGGAAACTTAGGTATAAAAGAAAGTTATGAAATGGATTACTGGTGGAAAAATTCATGGAATTCGAGAATGCCGGTTTATATCGAATACAATGGACGCCAAAATCTGGAGGATTATCAAGTAAAAGTCGAGTTAGATACACAGAAACTAATCTCAGATTCAAATATGAATGAAAATTGTGAAGATCTTAGATTTATTTCATCAAAAAATGACGTAGAATATGATTATTGGATTGAGGAGGGATGTAATACAGGTTCTACCGAGGTATGGGTCGAAATACCTGAGATAAATTCTGCCGAAAATATGAAGTTTTATGCTTACTTCGATAACTCGGAGGCCTCATCTAATTCTTCAGCCAATGAAACAATGTTTATCTATGACTTGCATGGCGAAGGTCATGAAGCAGCTCTAAATGAAAGGGCTGAATATAATGTAACGGAAGAGTATGTAGATTTTACACCTGAACTCGATTACAGAGGCTCAATGATGTATAATAAGACGCCTAGACCAGGTTTTGTAGCAGAATTCCGGCATTATGCCGGAGGCGGATCTGGAGCTGATGCAACATATCTTTCTGCCTATTCAACAGATTCAGTTATAGCCGGTGAAAATTCTGATAATGGAGATTATAAGTATATTTTGGATGAGTATACAGGTAATAGTATTCTAATAGGTTTTGATGGCAGCGAACATAAGAGAAGCGCAGATCCCAATTTTGACATAGATGACAGCACATGGAGAGATATTACTGTGAAATTTGATGGGGGCGATAGGCATATTATAGAAGCCTCTGGAGATGAATACATTGATTCTACAATTTCTTCTTCAAAAGAAGATTCAGGAGACTACTTCGGATGGGGTGCTAGAACTGGAGGAAGCAACAATTATCATAGAGTCAAAAATCTGACTGTAAGAAAATATGTGGAACCTGCCCCACAGACAAATGTTGGAAGTATTCAGAATAGATAAAGAATCAACATTACCATTTGACTTAAGTTAGAGATTCCCTAAAATTAGATTATGCCGAAGATATGCGTTGGAAGAGATGATGAGGATCAGGAGGAGCACGGCCTTGACGGCACCGGAATGATTGGTAAGCACTTGGTAGGCGAAGGCCCTGAGGCGCATACAGCTAACCCGGTCTACATGGATCTAGCTAGGCCTCATGTAATGGGAATCTTTGGGAAACGAGGAACCGGAAAGTGTCTTCTACCTAATCAAAAAGTACTAACTGAGTCTGGATTAAAGAGAATCGAAGATTTATTTAACAGAGCAAAAGAAGAGGGAAAGGCTGAAATCAAGGAGAATGACGAGGAACTCTATACCTTCAAAGGCCCAGATGTTGTGTCAGTTGATGACTTTTCCACAGATTCAAACTCTATAGTTGCAGGATACAGAAAACGGGTGGATGAAGAATTACTGAAAATTGAAACTGCTTCAGGACGGAGCATAACAGTAACTAAAGAACATCCGCTTTTTACTGCCACAGGATGGGAAAATGCAGATGATCTGGGAGAGGGAGATAAAATAGGGATTCCTAGAAGTATTAGGAAACTAGAATTCGAAAACAGCGAGCTTGAGACGCCAGCATCATTTAGCAACACTAAGTACTCTAGTCTGAACTTCAGAGAATCTGATTTACTAGACTCAGGTGGAGGCAAAATCTCAGAGCTTACAGATGGTACAGGATCGTATTATAGAATGGTGAAGAATGCGGGAGAAAGAGGCTTAATAGAAAATAACAAGGGGCAAGTAGCAATTACTTCTAAAGGAAAATCTAAACTGGAATCTAGAAAAAGAGGGCAATTTCATAGAGCAGGTAAATCAAAACCAATTAAAATTCCTGAACAAGTTAACAAAGACTTTGCAAGATTCATGGCTTATTTGCTTTCTGAAGGCCATGAGAGAACAACTAACAGCACATACCGATTAATATTCACTAATAAGAATACAGAAGTCTTAGAAGAATTCGAATCACTATCTGAGAATCTTTTTGGACTTCAACTTAACAAAATGGATGGGTTGTCGCTATATGCCGACACAAATATGCTTAAAATGTTTTTAGAAGAAAACGGCTACAATACTTGCCAAACTTCATTCGGAAAAGAAATCCCAGATTTCATTACTTCAGCCGAAACAGATGTTGTATCGGACTTCCTACAAGTATACTTTGATTGTGAAGCAAATGTCACAGACCAGCAAATAGATTTAATGACGGCGAGCAAAGACGTAGCTGACACTCTTTCCTACCTATTAATGAGGTTCGGAATAGTTACCAGAATATCAAAGAAAGAGAAATATGCATCAAACACAGAGGAACAAAAAGTAAGAGAATACCACCAAGTCACAATTTCTGGTTCAGAACAGTTAGAGACATTCAATAGAGAAATCGGATTCGGCATAGATTACAAGTCTGAAAAACTTGGCTCTATAATCAAAGAAGATAACACTAATGTAGATACAGTTCCATGCAAGAATCTTTTGAGAGAATGTCGAGAAAGTATGGGGGCAAATAGAACACAAATAGCAAAACACAAACAGTCTCTGAAAGCTTATGAAGACGGCAAATATCAGCCAAGTAGACAAAAAGTTTCACAACTAGCCTCGGGCCTAAACTCTCAACTAAAAGAGGTCGCACGTTTAAAACAAAAAATTGAGGAAAAACCTAGACTAAGTGAGATAAAGCAGCTAGTTAATGAATCCGGCATTCTATGGAAAGAAATGAATGAGAAACTTGGATATTCACGAACTGATAAACGATTTTTAGACTACAAAAAATTCCAAGAAGATCCTGAAAAACTAGCGGAACCCGCTTTAGAACTATTTGAACAAAAGCACGACCTAGAAAGAGCTAGGGGAAATCTGGAATTGCTTAATTCTTTGGCTAATTCTGAGGTGTATTGGGATGAAATTGAGAGAATTGAAACCAGAATTTATGAAGGATGGGTTTACGATCTCACAGTCGAAGAAAATCATTCTTTCACTGCTGGCTTTGGCGGCATATTATGTCACAATAGCTATTCGATGGGGACTATTGCGGAAGAGATTTATGATTCTGATATCTCTCAGAATCTTTCAACTATTATAGTTGATTCTATGGGTGTTTATTGGTCAATGAAGAGGCCTAATGAAAGGGCTGCTGGCATACTTGATAAGTGGGGTTTTAAGCCGAAGGCCTATGATACTAATATTTATATTCCGGAAGGGAAGGTTGATGAGTTTTCCCGTAAGGAGATTCCGTATGATGAGACTTTCAGCATTAATCCTGGAGAGTTAGGTGTGGAGGACTGGTGTATGGCGTTAAATATAGATATTAACTCTGATATGGGTATTCTGCTTGATAAGACAATCTCCAAGTTGAAGGAGACTGCAGGAAGCCGTTACAGGTTAAAGCATATTTTGAAGGGGATTCACAAGTTCGATTTCAATGATGATACTGTGAAAGCCCTTGAGAACCGTTTGGAGAACGCTGAGGACTGGGGTGTCTTCGGTGAGGAATCTTCTCTTGAAAAGCTTTCTGAGAGATCAGAGATGTCTATTATCGATATGTCGGTCTTCGGAGAAATGACCGCAGGTTGGTCGGTTAGAGGCCTTGTAGTAGCTTTAATTTCCAAGAAGATTCTGCGGGAGAGGATGTCGGCAAGAAGAATGGAAGAAATCGATGAGATGCAGGGTTTAAATCAGAATGAGATGCCGATTACTTGGATGCTGATAGACGAGGCCCACCAGTTTTTGCCAGATGAGGGTAAAACTCCTGCAACCGATCCGCTTCTTAGATGGGTGAAAGTCGGCAGGGAGCCAGGCGTCTCACTTGTTTTAGCTACTCAGCAACCCGCAAAACTGAATCCTAATGCTTTGTCTCAGTGTGACCTGATTTTGTCTCATAGACTGACTGCGCAGCAGGATATTGAGGCCTTAGGGGAGATTATGCAGACCTATATGAGGAAGGATTTGAAGTATTACATTGATGCGTTGCCGGATGAAGTCGGTACAGGGATTATTTTAGATGATAATTCGGAGCGGATTTTCCCTATTAAGATGAGGCCTCGTAAAAGCTGGCACGCAGGAGGAACTCCTGACGCATACGACAAGTGAATAAAATATGGAATACTATGATAACGCCTCTGAGTTGCTTGAATTGGTAAGGGTTTTTGTTGAGGCTCCTGTAGATAATCCTGATATTATTCCTACCATTCTTCCATTAGTTGCTGGAGCTGTTGTAATTGAACTCTATTTTGGGAAGCATAAGAGCGAGGAACTAGGTTGGAACACCTCTGTTGGAAACGCGGTAATATGGGTGAGCACAGGCCTTACACTTTACATTACTGAATCTTTGACGACTCCGGAACTCTACGCTACTATGACTTTGATAGGCCTGGGAACTTTCATTGGGTACATGGATTTCTTCCATAAGTGGTCGCCTGCGGTCGCTTATACAGTTTCTTCAGCAGGAGTGATCTATACCTTGGCGTATATTTTGGTGATTTTTGTGAAGACTTCGGTTCAGCCTGTCGGCGAGAATCTTTACGGAGGAGGGGTTTTCTTCCTTGCAACAATTCTTACGTTCAAACTGATTCAAGGCTTTGAAACTGATCAGAGGCGAAACCAGTTTTCTGGAAGGATCAACAGTTTATAATTTTAGCTTCAAATCTGAAATGTGGAACTTCTAAAACAGGATAAACTTGAATCCAGAACCTATCAGGAAGTGATCGCAGCATCTTCTCTGAAGCAGAATACAATGATTGTATTGCCGACAGGCCTCGG
>JAWOFP010000018.1:0-17110 GCA_046497485.1 Candidatus Nanohaloarchaea archaeon
CAATTCATAGTCATAACTTACGTTTCCTGAACCAACGTCATACAATATAAGGCCTACTAACAGTATCAGAAGAGCTATTCCTGCTTTCTTCACTTGATTATTTGTAGGGCTAAACTCTTTCTGAGTTACCATATACCCTAATCCTGCAAAGATTCCGGACGAGACAATTAATGAAAGCATTATTCCATCTGATCCGAAGCCAAATCTTCCCATAGTGTAGAACAATGCGACAATATATGCTCCTGCAGAAAACACATAAGCCAGTACCGAGCTATTTCCTCCGCTTATCAGGCCTAGACCAAGAAAAGTCAGAAATACTGAGAACAGAATAAATGATATTGTGAACGGTGAAAGAGCCACCAAGTACTCAAAACCGAAATATATTATAGCCAGGATTCCTAGAAATGATGACGCGCCGTAAAATATTTTCTCCTGACTGATAAACGCCATAAAACCTATTATTCAGGCCTATATTTTATTCTTTGTCTTTCTGTTCGATTAATTCCGAAGCTTTCCGTTGACCAGTTAATCCTCAGCTAAAGGTTCTGGAAGAGGCCTAACCATTCTAGGAACTTGAATCTCTATCTCTTCCTCTATCTCGCCCTCATCCGAGAGCCTCTGGACTTTATCGGCGACAGTATAGAGACCTTCAAGATAGACTAACTGGCCTGAAGCTTCCGTATCAAACATTTCAAGTTTATCAGTTACCTTCATCAATCTATTTCCTTCATGATGATTGATTAGCGCATACGAACGGTTATCTGCCTCTACTATCTCAAAATAGTAAGCAGGCCTCGACTCAAGATCTATAGAATCTAACTCTTCCAACTCAGAGTTATAGAGAGTTAAACTGCCGTTCTCTCCTGCTCCTGAGACCAAAACTTTATCCTGAGTTGTTTCAACATTCACGGCCTCAACTTCAATTGAGTCAGTGTTGCCTTCATGGTCTATAACCATTAATTGGTTCTCTCCATTTACGAGAACCTTATCGCCGAGTTTTTCTACATCTTGATATCCTATTTCTAGGCCTTCCGTATCTAAAATCTCTCCATCTCTCAGGATTTCTGTCTCTCTATTCTGGTAATCTATGCCTCTGAACTCTCTTTTCAGGATCA
The DNA here is from genome assembly GCA_046497485.1 of Candidatus Nanohaloarchaea archaeon. Classification (GTDB taxonomy): domain Archaea; phylum Nanohalarchaeota; class Nanosalinia; order Nanosalinales; family Nanosalinaceae; genus B1-Br10-U2g21. The sequence goes on from JAWOFP010000018.1 coordinate 1,116, forward strand.
GTTCTTCTCTCGAGACAATCTGGGTTATTCTTCCATCAAAAGTGTCTTCAGTCACAGAGAGATCAGAGTTATTTATTTTCAGAAGAGCTGATTCTTCATAATCACTCATATTTTCTTCATCGTAAGAACTGAACTCTTCCTCTAACTCCTTCATATTCTCAGATTCATACTCTCTCATCGCAGCCTCTAACTCGATCTGCATGCTTCTATCAGTTAAATCATACCCTTGGAGCTCTTGAACTCTTTCACGCATATCTCCGCTGATTGAAGCCTCATTAAGTAGAAAATCCGTCATTATCTCGCTTTCAGGCCTTCTATCGCTATAGCTGACAAAAGTTGTTTCTTCAGTTACTTCGACTTGAGTCATTGAGGACGCCACAAAACCTGTTGAATCAATTTCATCGCCAGTTTCCGCATCCAAAGTCGCCAATGTATAGGTATAATCTGTCTGGCCTCCATAATTAGGCCTTAAAACGCTTGTACAGGCAATCTCTACATCATGCATAGGCCTGATTGGGCAGTTCATATCGTTCTCTCGTGTCAATAGAACCACTCTATCTTTTACAAGTTTCATCTCCTGAACGCTTGAGTTAAGGCTTCGGCTCCATTCTTTATTCATTTCCTTGTCGTAGCCCACGATTCTATCCTGTTCTTCGATTATAGTCTTGTTTTCCGAGACCAGTGTAGGGCCTCCAACCTCTGAAATATTGTGTTCTAACTCTAACTCCGGAGTCTTCACTGACTGGAAATGTCTTGGATCCCTGTGAGAAATTAGTATGCTATTTTTCGTTGTCTGTATCCATTCCGAGGACTTTACAGAGTTTTCCCGTGCAAGGATTTCTGTTTCAGATCCTTGTTCGGAGACTGCATCTTGAGAAGCCGTCGAACTCTCAGTACTCTCCGTATAACTTGTCTTTGAGGCCTGGCTCTCGCTATTCATGTAGTCTATAAATTCCTGATCCGAGTTAAAAGTAGTAGTCGTTTCCGTCGATTCCTCAGGGCTTTGATTCATGCAGCCTGAAGTAATTAGAACTAGTCCAAGTAAAATTAGATATAATTTAGTGTTCATAAACCAGTAAATGGTTAGACTGGTTTAAAAACAGGTCGAAGTTGTTCGAATAAAAGAGAACTATACCCCGACTCCTGTCGAGGCCTCAGGCAGCTCAACTTTATCATACTCAATCCCTAACTCGTTCAAGGCCTGTTCCAAGTGTTCCTCTTTCGCATAATCAGCCCCATCCTCAACTCTCAACTCGTGAGCTTTAGCTAATACTTCCGCTCTCCTATCATCCGGAATATTGAACTTGTCAGCTGAAAGTTCCACGACTAAACCATTGTTATCCTGCGTATAGATTGAATGAAAAATCCCCCTATTGAAGATATTATAGCCATAACCATTCTCATCTAAGGCCTCTGTAATCTCACCAAACTCCTCAGGATCGATCTTATACGAAATATGGTGAACTGAACCGGTTTGAGGCCTCTGACCACGAGCAGAATCCCGTTCATCATTCACGAAAAAAGTTAAAATCCTTCCATCCCCCGTATCAAAGAATAAATGAGTCTGATCCGGATCATCCAAATTAGGCTGCTTCAAAACCAAAGCCATCCCCAGAATATCCTGATAAAACTCTATAGTATCCTCCTCATTACTCCCCCAGATCGTGATATGATCGGTTCCACGGGTTTTCAACAAACTCTCAGGCCTTTCAGTATCAATGTTAAGTTCTGTCATAACTTCAAGTTCGAAGGCCTATATTAAGAATTGAGCGGTTACATCAGCACCACAAAGAATCTAAATAAAAATCCTTGTCATCATACAGTAACCGTGAGTTACCAAGTCCCTGAAGTATCAGTAGACTACATAGGACTGGACGATCATATCGATGATGAGCTATCTTTACACCCTCACGAAAGTATCACCAACTACTTTCTCGATTTTAGAGCAGAAGCACAAGATTACCGCAACTTAGATAATTTAGACGCAGAAATCACAGTAGAAGTCGATGACAAAATACACAACGGAACAGAACCGCGCGAATTCACTGTAGAACCACCAGAATACTTTGAAATCCAAGGCCTAGAAACTGTAGATGCATTTGAAGCACTGGACTCCAGATTAGACGATAATAAAACAAGTACTTGGAAAATGGTCTACACACCAGAGTCAGAGGATTTTTTGGAAATAATTGAGGAACTGGAAAACAATGGACCAGTCTGGAGACTAGACCTGATGGAAGATCATGTCAAAAGCAGCATAGTTTATGACCCTGTAGAGAATTCCTTCAAAGTTGACGGCCCATTCACATCTGCAGAAAGCAGAGAAGCCACCGAATCCCATCCAACATATGTAACAGCCAACAAAATTCTGGAGGATACAGGCCTAGATAGACTCGCAAAATAAGTTATAGCCCCTCCCGGATTCGAACCGGGGGTCTCCGGCTATCTTCTACCAACAGCGTATCCTGTTAGGTAGCCAAAGGCCGGTGGAGTTGGCCGCTGTCCTAAGGGGCTGTTTTACGGGCCTGTTAGCCTCTAGCTTTAATTGGTTGAATGAGTCTTATAAACTTGTCAACTTCATCATTGGCAGCAACCTGCACTGACCGATAGCCTCCTTTTGATGTCGAGATACCTTCAGTTTCACACATTTCTTTGAAATCATCAAGAAGAGGTTGAGATGCATTCTTGAATTGTATTACTGTGTCTCCAGGAACCCTCTCATAAACAGTTCCGTCAGTATCAACCAAGCCTTTCAGACACCGAACTCGAAATTCGGGATTTTCCTTTATCCAACCTGGAACACAAACCTGATTATCAGTCTTGTTACCGGATTCCAGGCCTAATTCTTCTAATCGCTCTACTAAATCCTTTGAATAAACCATAAGCTTTGCCGCCTTAGAATTAGGCTCAGAATAGTAATTAGGTTCTTTACCTACAGCTTCTAAAAATAATTCTTCAGCCCTATCAATAATCTCTGTCTCATCTTCGTGAAAACACATATCAACCCTATAGTTCGTAATATGTCTATCTTCCCTTTGTTCGTAAAAATCCTCCATATGTCCGTCTCCGAGCATCATTCCAAAGAATTCTGCTAAATCCTTATCTTTAGTCAAACTCAAGACTCTTTTATCGTATGAAACACCATTTCTATGATCTACTAATTCATGCTCAATACTAGACCCAAAAAGATTTTGCAGCTTCTCAAACACCTCCAAGGACATATTAAAATCTTTATACAGATGATTTTTAAATTCAGTACCTATACACTCGCTTATTTCTCTTATAGACAAATTTCGTTTTGTTTTAAGATTCTTTCTAACTTTTTGAAGCTCTTCTTTTGAAACAGAGACTCTATTAACCATATTATTGCATAAAGAACTCAGAGATTTAAACTTAGATCTATTCAGGCATTTTCATAAAGAAAAAGAATAATTAAATTGTTTCTCTTAGGCTTTCTATGAGATTGTTATTATTCCTGTCATTCCTTGGGCTGCGTGAGTTCCTACTGAGCAGATGAACTCTATTTCACCAGTCTCATCAAAAGTTACTGTGAAGCTTTCTGTTTCTCCTCCTGAGATTACTGAGGTTCCTTGTCCGAGATCTGGTATCCTCATGTCATGTTGTCCGCCTTCATTCCTGAACACGAACTCTATAGTCTGGCCTTGTTCTACCTCAATGTTTTCTGGTTCAAAGTAGTAGTTTCCGCCTGATACTTCAATAGTTCTATCTACTTCAGAAGCATCATCAGACTCCGCATTATCCGTCTCTGCCGAAATATTTTCATCAGGTTCCTCAGGCATATCTTGTTGATCGGTGGTTGAATCCATGCATCCTGAAGTAACTAGTACTAGGCCTAAAATCGCTGCTGCAATAATTTTTGTATCCATAAACTTTCTTTGGATAACTGTGCTTTTCAATTTTGTGAGTGAGAAAGACAGGTGTTAAAACTCTCGGAGAACTTATCTGAACTGTGAAAGAAGAAGTTGTTGTCGCTGGAGGAGGTATCGCAGGCCTCGAATCAGCTCTCAGACTTGAGAGAAAGGGATTCAAAGTTAAACTTGTAGATCCGGAAGATGGTTTATTTTTCTATCCTTCAGGTCATAGAATAATTGATGGTGATCCAGCTGAGGAAGTTACGATCAATTATGAAAGAAAGTTCCAAGACAGGGGTATAGAACATATCAAGGCCTCAGTTACAGATCTGGATAAAGAAGGAAAACGTGTTTCGACAACTTCAGGGAAATTAGACTTTGATTATCTGGTTCTGGCTTTGGGATCTGAGGCGAACTTCTTTGGGATAGAGACTGATGAGACAGAGTTAATGCGTTACAAAGAGGATCTCGAGGAAATAAATGACAGAATTGAGAAAAAAGACAGTCTGGAGGCCTTTGTAGTTGGAGGCGGTGCGACCGGTCTAGAAGCAGCAGCATCACTTTCAGAAAGAAAAAATGTCGATGTAATCGTTCTTCAAGCCGTAAATAGGCTAGTTCCGCAACTGAATGAAAAGACTTCTGAAAAGGCCTTGAAAATCCTTGAAAATAAAGGAGTAAATATCAATCTGAATGAGGCTGTAGAAGAAATTGAAGATGAAGAGATCAAGACCTCTGATTCAACTTACAATGCTGATCTGATTATCTGGGCGGCTGGAATCAAGAAAAGAGAATTTCTAAATGATTTAGAGCTTTCACAGAATGACAAAGGCCTTTTAGTGGATGAGCATCAGAGAATTGAGGGAGAAGAAAATATATTTGCTGTAGGCGATAACTGCTTCTACGATGGGAAGAAATCCAGGGCGCTTTATGCATTATTTGAGTCTAAAGCAGCTGCAAAAAATATTTACCGGACAGAAAACAGTAAGAATTTGGTAGAGAGACAGATTCATTATGACCCGATTCTTCTTTACATGGGTAAACACAGCTCAATTCTGGAACTCAAAAACTTCTGTTTCTCAGGCCTGATACCTTCACTGATAGAAAAATTCGGTGTAGAAAAACGCTACATGTTGCTCAGAAAGCATATACTTTAGCCCCCCCAGGATTCGAACCTGGGTCACCAGCCCCAGAAGCTGGTAGGATTGGCCACTACCCCAGGGGGCTTATATCAACTCCTTCACGGCAATTCTTAATAACTGTAGAGGTCAGAAGGCCTGAAGCAGTATATACCCGATGAATATTAGGAGAAGTATTACTGCTTCTATTCTTGAGAACTCTCCTTTCCATGAGAAAAACATGGCGAATGCTCCGACTATTACAAGTGCGAGTAGTACGGGTACGAGAGAGACTATTGATGGGGTCGAGATAAGGCCTAGAATTGAAAGCGTTAAGGTGATGTTTACCAGTGTTGATCCGAATATGTCTCCTAGTGCGAGGGAGGTATCGCCTTTTTTGACTGCTGCTATCTCAAACGCGAGTTCTGGAAGGCCTGTGCCGACCGCTACTACTGTTGCGCCCAGTATCTCGATTGGTATCCCGAGTACTTCTCCCAGTCCTTTTGCTCCCGTAACCATTAGCCTTGCCGAGAATAGGAGAGCTGCGACTCCTGCTAAAGTCAGTAAAACTGTTTTAGCTGAGGCCTCTTCTTTCTCATTCATTTTAAATGACGAATGCTCTGCCCTGTAGAGAAAGCCTCCGTAGAGACCAAGTAAAATTATGACAACTATGAACGATAGATTTTGGAAGATGATCAGTGTGAGTGCTGCAAGCATTGTAGCAATTCCGGCGTCTCTAATCAGTTCAAGATCTTCTCCTTCTAGTTCAAGGCCTTTCGCTGCGAAAATTGTTATTCCTAATACGAATGTCAGGTTTACGAGAGAAGAACCTATGATGTCCCCCGCTGAGAGCTGTGGTACGCCTTCATAAGCTGATATAATTGCTGTGGCGATTTCCGGTAGACCTGTGGAGACTGACATGAAGACTGCTCCAAACATGAAGCTTGGAAGCCCTAAGGCCTTAATCAGTTTCTCAGCATTATCCACAGTTTTATCCGCTGAAAGCCATAATCCTATCAGTCCTGCTACAAGCAGTAAAATGTATTCAATCATCTATGTCTAACTTTCAGGCCTGACAGGTTTTAATCCCTGCGGTAAACCCCATCGCCTTCCACTTCTCTACCCGTGAGTTCTACCCATCTGTCTTGGCTTCCGATTAGGTAGCTGTTGTCGTAATAACTGTTGTAGAAATCCTGCCTATAGCTATTTCCTCTCCAGCTAAATCCTTCGTTCCAAGAATTTCGGCCTTCAAGACCTACATCAAACTCTAAATAAGTCTCATTACCTGCTTCATAATTCATATAGGCCTGTGTAGTTGCACAGCCAGATTCGCGTGCATTCTGGCATTCAGTAGTATTTGAAATTAAATGAGGTTCCTCTGTCAGACCTCTACTTGTGTTGATCGATCTGTTGTAATCGATTCTGATGTAGAAATCATAGGAACTGTACTCTCTGATCCCTGAAACATTGATTCTTTCCACATATCCCGATTCATTAAAGGAATCTGGCGGCTCTGCATCACCGAATCTTTCATCCCTGGTTTCAGGCCCGAAATCACCTATATCGAGTCTAAGATATCCAGAATCTGTTATAGATGTCGAGGCGTTAAAGTCGTTTGAAATAGTTACATTAGGATCCTGAGAACTATTTTCTATAGCATTTCTGAATCTTTCATCTTCCGGATAAGGCAGTAAAATTTCAGTATCGTTCAAAGTTCCATTAGCTCTTAGCTCGGCCGAATACTCTATCTGATGCGAGAAATTCTCAGGCTCAGTGTCTAGAGACATTAATAAGCTGACAGCTAGGCCTACTAGAACCATTACCAATACAATTGCAAAGACTCCTATAGCGATACCTATCTTCGCCAGCCGATCCATCAACTAAAACTTTGTTACAGGCCTAAATAAATTCTGTTATTTTGTTCGATAGAGATAGAATCTAGATATCGGTTTTCTTCAATAACTGGGCATTGAAAGCAACTATAATTGTCGAAAGCGACATAACTAGAGCACCGACAGCAGGTTGTAGTACAAGACCTATTGGCGCTGCAATTCCGGCCGCTAATGGAATCGCAAACGCGTTATAGCCTGTAGCCCAGAAAAGATTCTGCACCATCTTCGAGTAAGTCGCTTCCGAAATTTTCATAATCTTCACAACTCCTAGAGGACTATCATTAACGAGGACTATATCTGCAGATTCAACTGCTACATCTGTTCCGCTTCCAATCGCTACTCCGACATCTGCCCGAGTTAGTGCGACCGCATCATTTACACCGTCACCGACCATCATAACTTCTCCATCTTCTTGAAGCTCCTGTACTTTCTTATCCTTCTCATCAGGGAGAACTTCAGCAAACCAGCTATCAATACCAAGCTCGTCCGCAACGGCTGAAGCCACATCCTCAGAGTCACCAGTGATCATCGCAACTTCAACCCCTCTCTCATGCAAGACCTCAACTGTTTCGCGGCTTTCATCTCTTATATGGTCGCCGAGAGAGACAGCACCAAGGATTTCGTCTTTAATTAAGCATACTACTGTCCGACCTTTGTCTCCTTCGTTTTCAGCAAATTCTTCGTATATAGTTTCGATTCCTAACTCTTCAAGCATCTTAGGCCCTCCAGCATAGTATGTTTCGCCTTCAATATCAGCTTTGACGCCTTTTCCCTTGATAGCTTCAAAATTATCTGTCTCAAGTAAATTTAGTCCTCTTTCTTCTGCTTCTTCGACTATTGCTTTTCCAATAATATGTTCGGAGTTCTTCTCAATAGATGCAAGCTTCTGAAGATTCTCATCGCTAATATTTGAGCCCTCTACTTTTTGTTCTCCTTCTGTCAGTGTTCCAGTCTTGTCGAACGCTACTGTGTCAATCTCTCTGGCCTGTTCCATCGCAGTTCTGTCACGGACAACCGCCCCGTTCTTCGCGGACAAGGCCGTACTGATCGATACTACGAGAGGTATTGCGAGTCCTAGTGCGTGCGGACATGCGATTACAAGCACAGTTACTACTCTTTCTAATGTTGTCAACCCAAGGCCTGTAGCGAGAGTCCATGCGACCCCAGTAACGAATGCAGATCCTAGTGCGATGTAGAAAAGCCATCCTGCAGCTTTATCTGCGAGAAGCTGAGTCTCCGTCTTGTCTTCTTGGGCTTCGTCCACAAGCTTCATGATCCCAGACAATGCAGTGTCGTCTCCGGTTGCAGTAATCTTTACGCGAAGTGCGCCTTCCTGATTAACAGTTCCTCCGATTACTTCGTCTCCTTCAGACTTTGAGACCGGTTCAGACTCTCCTGTAATCATCGATTCATCGACCGATGAGTCTCCGTCGATTACTTCTCCATCGGCAGGAATCGAGCTTCCAGGCCGTACAAGTACTTTATCGCCTTTTTCCAGCTCCGAGACTTCTATTTCCTCAGTCTCGTCTCCTTCAACTATTTTTTCGGCTGTATTCGGCACTAAGTCTTTGAGCTCATCAAGTGCAGATGAGGCCTGGCGCACAGATCTCATTTCGATCCAGTGGCCGAGCAGCATGATATCAATCAGAGTTACTAGCTCCCAGAAGAATGAGGATGCGTCAGCAATAAATAGCGAAACTATACTGTAAGTAAAGGCCACCATTATGGCTAGAGAAATCAAAGCCATCATCCCTGGCTTTCTATCTTCTAGCTCGCCCTTCGCCATTTTAAGAAATGGTAGGCCTCCATATAGAAAGATTATTATGGAGAATACTGGGACAATAAGATTGCTGCCGGCGAATTCGATAGGATTATAGTTTAAGAGACCTGATACAAATGTCGAAAAGTATAGAACCGGTATAGATAGAGCTGTTGAGATGAAGAATTTCTTCTTGAACATTTTTTCGTGGTGTTTATGACTCACTTTTCTAGGCCTCTATCTTCTAGTTATTCTTCCTGCTGTTTATTTTGTGTTATTTCCTGTATAATATAGATTACTCCGAGTGCTGCAAGTATCAAGATTATCAGCCCTGTTAATGGTCCGAAACCGTACATTCCCAATCCGTGGCCGATTCCCGTCATTATTTCGTGCATCATAGTATTTCTTCCTCCTGCCATCTCCGCATTCTTTCTATCTCGTTTTCTTGGGCATCTATCATCTGTCCCTGCATCTCTCGGAGTTCGGTGTTTTCTCCAGAGTTGTAGAAGTTCTGCGCCATTGTAATACCGCCTTCATGATGCTCAATCATTAACTCAGCAAACAACTGGTTGTATTCACTACCGTTACTGTTTCTCAACTGTTGCATCTCTTCCTGCGAAGCCATTCCAGCCATAGGATGATGGTTTCCGGGATTATATCCGAGTTCCTGCATCCATTCTATCATCTGTTCATTTTCTCGTGTCTGAGCTTCTGAAATATTGTTTGAAAGTTCGAGTATATTCTCGTTATCTGTCCTATTTTCTGACAGCTCTGCCATTTCGATCGCTTGGTTATGGTGCACGATCATCATGTTCATGAACATCACATCGTTTCTGTTGAAATCGCCGTTTTCAGTAGTATCTGTATCTGTTTGAACCAGTACAAACCCTGATATGACCAGAATACCTGCTGCTACAAAAGCAATTTTCTTGATGTTGAAATTTTCAGTTTCTAAATCCACAATAACGTTGTATGCTAAATCCTTTTTATATCATATAGTGATACATCATTTTTATATCATATGCTGACATAGTGACGTGCATGGAAGACCTAAATATTTCAAATACTACAAAACTCTACACGCTTTTACTACTGGAAACAGAACCTAAACACGGATACCAGATAATAGACGACCTAGAGCAGATAACAGGAAAAAGACCTACAACATCTCACATCTATCCTTTCCTGCAGGAATTATCCGATCGAGATTACGTGGATACGCATAAAGAAGGCCGGAAAAAAGTCTACGAACTAACACAAAACGGAGAAAACTTTGTAGAGGAACAGATCAGCTCCTTCAGCGAAATCCTGGACGCAGCTTTACAGGATAAAATCACTGAATGCAGTCATTGCGGCTGTGAAATTTATTCCGGAGGTTACGAAGAGAATGGAGAAGTTTTCTGCTGTAAACACTGCGCGTCAAACAGTGAAGAATAAGAAAAAATAAAATTAGGTTACTGTGATTAGGCCTCTCTGACCTTGTTCAGCGTGATTTCCTACTGAGCAAAGGAACTCAAATTCTCCCGTCTCATCGAAAGTTACCACGAAGCTTCTGGTTTCTTCTCCTACGAATGTTTCAGTACCTGCATCAAGCTCCGGAATCTTCAGGTTATGAGTTCCTTCAACATTTTCAAAATTAAATTTGACAGTCTCTCCTTCCTCAAACTCTAGTTCAAGATCTTCCCTTTCGCCGTCAATTTCGTACCAAATATTTCCTCCCGTTACATTGACAGTTCTATCTACCTCTACATCTTCAGTAGGAGCTTCTGAATTTTCTGCAGAATTCATACAGCCTGAGGTTATCAGTACTAGGCCTAAGAGTATTAAAGCCGTCTTTGTATTTGAAAAGTTCATTAACTCAAAGTTCGGTCTGGTCTTTCAAATAGTTTGTTAGAAAGGAAGATATGGTTTCAAGTGAATCATTAGAATGATTGTCCACCATCCAACAACCGATATAAGTCCGAAGACTGCGGCAAACTTCTCAAAATGAGTAACATCTTTGTTATGAGATGGCCATTCATCCGCTAGGTCTTGAAAACGCGGATAGACTTTTTCATTCAAGATAATACCGTTAATGAATATTACTGAAACTAGAGCCATTTTTACATGGAAGAAAGTGCCTTGAGCAATTCCGGGATTAGTGTAGATCAAAAATGCCCCTGTAAAACCTATTATTCCGAGGCCTATCCAGATAAGAAGCGACATCAAAAGCGAGACTTTAGCTAGAACTGTTGAAAACTTGTTTTTGAAATGAAGATACATCAGCATTGAGTCTGTTGCTGTTACAGCGCCGACAGCTATAATAGCGCCGATAAAATGAAACATTCTAACACTGACCTGTGGATCCATTAAGGCCTCTACCAGAGTCATTCCCACTCCACCTCTCTAAGCTTCTGCACATGCTCTCTGATATAGTATAGAGAAACTCCTGCGATTACAAGAGCAAAAATGGTGAAAACTAGATGCAGAGACTCTATCATAAGTTAAGTTTCGAGGCCTGCTATTTAATTCTTGACTAAATCTCTCCAAAAAATGTTTTACTGGCTGGCATCGTCACCGGCGTTTTCTTCCATTTCTTCGGCATCTTCTTCATTTTCTACCGCTTCTTTAGTTTCGTCTTCTGCTTTTCCGACTTCATCCATCAAGTTGCCAAAGTTCTGCTGGAACTGCTCATTAGCCATTCCTGCGTTTTCCGCCATCCTATCTATCTCCTGTAACAAGTTTAGCAACTGTTCAGCTTCTTGGTATGTATGTTTGGTTTCAGATTCCAGTTCTTCTTCAGTGGCTTCAGCTTCATCAATCAAGTTTAGAAGCTGCTTTCTACCTTGTTCAGTCTGCTGTTCATCTCTAGCTGTATGCCTCTCAAGTTCATGGATAAACTCGTTCAGCCTCTGACTGTTTATCCTCTGAGATAATTCCTCAACTTCTCCTTCTTCAAACTGTTCTTCTTTCTCGAGTTTCTCGGCCTTAATTATTTCCTGAGCTGTAAAACCTAGTTCTTGGGCTAATTCCTGAGATATATTTGAGGCCTGTAATTCTTCGTTTGCTTCATCAAGTATTAGATCGGCCGCATTTTTGCTGTTTTCAAATAATGCCTCTAAAGTCTCCATACTTAATTCAAAATTAGGATCTTCCTTAATCTTCGTAATAAGATTCTGGACTTGCTGAATACTTTGATCAGCCTTCTGCTCCTCAGAATTCAAGGCATCTACTATATTTTCAAGGTCTTGGACAGCTTCACCTTCTCCCTCGACTATTTGAATCAAAAATTGAACCATCTTATCTTCTTCATTTACCTCTACTTTTTCTTCCTGTCTTAGCCTTTCAAGCCGGTCTTCTGTAATTTTACCTTGTTTAAGGCCTCGAATCAACTCCTGGGTCTCATCTTCCTTATTTTTTTCATCATCTTCCATTTCAGCAAGAGTTCCAAGAAGAGACTCAGTAGAACTTATCACTTTGCTCGTAGCCTCTAAACCCTTAACAATTCTCTCCATAGGCCTTAATTTCAGTAGAAGAATTAAAGAAGTTTCGCCGGAGCTGAGATTAATGAACCAACTGCCGGAAGCAGTTGACAGTTCCTTGAGGCCTGGATTTTCAGGCCTCTATATGATCGAAACTCTGTATATGAGTTCGCCGGAGCTGGGATTTGAACCCAGGAGGGCGCGTAATGGCCCACCAGCTTTCCAGGCTGGCACCTTTAGCCACTCAGTCACTCCGGCTTAACTGGCAATCCAGTTAGCAGATATGGATGATTACAAGAACCATCTCCTATGAAATTATAGGCCTCTAGAAGCTTTAAATTAGAAAGGGAAACTATGCTTTTTTCTCGACATATTTTTCCTCAATCTTCTTGAATAGTTCTAGGCCTTTCTCAGTATTAAACCGTCCTCTTGAGGTCTCAAAGAATTCATCTAATCCTTCAAAATCCGTCTCAGGATTTCCTTCGTAACGGTCTTCCGACTCGTATTTCAAGGCCTGTAGACACATATCAATCAAGTCCATATCTTTCACAAATTTAGCCTCACTGGACTCTCTTTCCTCATATTCTTTCCAGAGATCAAATACCTCATTGTTTAATGATTCAGATAGGTTCTTCACTGCCTCATATTCCTGTTCCTCTTTATCTTCTCGTCCATAATCTTTCTCAGCCCGGTACGGAATATCTCCAATCTCTGACTCGCCAATATCATGGATTAAAGCAATTTTTAGAGCCTTAACTTCGTTGAGCGCTTCCGACATATGGATCATAGTTAGGGTCGCGACACTCCAAGAATGAGATGCAACTGTTTCAGGATCCTCTACGTTGTAAATCTGCCAACCTGTTCTCTTTACATCTTTCAAGTCAAGAACTTCTAAGTATTCATCGATCACTGCTTCCACCGTTTAGGGTAGATTCCAGGATCCATGTAAACATTATTCACATTTACAGCTTCCAAATCGGAGTCAAACATTTTTTGAGAACTAGTTTTAGCTTTTCCAAGCGCAATAAGCTCTCCTTTCAGTGTTACTATCGCCACAGTTTCGCCTTCGGATATATTGCCCTGCAGCTTTGAGACGCCTGAAGACCCAAGGTTTGAGCCATTAGCTACGGCATTTACGGCTGAATCCTTCACAACTATCTTTCTTAGATGGGTTACAGCCCTTTCAATAGGATTTAAGACTTCTCTCAAGGCCTCTTCATTATTATCTTCTGTGTAGAATTTGTAGGCATCTACTACTTCCTGTAACGTATTCAGGTTTTCTTCTGTCAGGCCTCCCTGCATAGTTCTTCTTAACTCCGTCATCTCTGCTTCTGTATCAAGTTTTTCGCCCAGCTGTTCTGCTAGGACTCTTACATAGAAGCCTGATTCACATTTTACTCTACCTAGAACCTTTTTTCCCTCTACTTCAATCAGTTCGATCTCGTAGACTTCTCTTTCTCTTTCCTGTTTCTTGACAGCGGATTTTTCCGGAGGCACCTGCTTATTAGTTCCTTTAAACTCCTGTAAAATTTCTCTAACTTTTTCTTCAGGCCTTTCATGATTTAATTTAATCTCGAAAATATATTCTTTATCGGCTTTAGAAAGCGCAGGATTGATCCTAGTACCCGAGTCTAGGCCTATCGGTAGAATCCCTGTCGCGTTTGGATCCAAGGTACCGAAATGGCCTGTCTTCTTCAGTTTTAATTCTTCCTTCACCCAGTAGCTTACTTGATTGCTTGTAGGGCCGTAAGGCTTGTCAATTACTACAAATCCTTTATCCAGTAAGTCTTCGATAGATCGTTTTTCGGGTATTGATCCAAACTTAGGATCTGTCTCGGCCTCTTCTTTAGTGTACCAGGTTTCCTGCTTCATAGCTACAAGTGTAAAAGGAATTTTTTTATTCTGCCTCTATCGCTTCCTTCATAATCCTGTACCTGAAAACATTCTGGTAAAACAGAACTGTCGGAAACAGCAGAATCGGGACTATGACTAGAAGCGAGAAACTCCAAGCCATTAACAGCGCGAAGGAGACTATACCAACAACTATCAGGCCTATGAAGTAGTTAAGTGTAAACGCATCTCTCAAAACCTGAACTGAGAAGGCCTGTCTTAATCCATTGTTAGCTAAATGGTAAAATCCTGATTCTAAGGCATAGTAGAGTACAAGGAATACTACAAGACCTAAAATCACCAAAGGCCCTTCAAAAGCAAACATTAATGCAAAACCAGGAATCATGTACAAAGTCGCAACTAGAAGTGCTTTCAGGCCTTCAATATACATATCTAGAAGATTGTCAAAACCAGGCATAGATTCTTCCCGCATCACTCTCATTAGATATCCTAGCAGAAGCGGCGCCGGAATTATTAATAGAGAACCTAATGCCAAAATAGATCCTATAACGGCTTTTTCTAGCCAGTCTCCTTGTTCAAAAGGAAACTTCAACGCTTGCCTGATGTTTTTCACACCTATCATAACTCTTAACCTTGACTAAATCTTTTTTAGGCTATTCCCAGCATCCTTCTGAATGCAAATGTCAGAGGCATCGCCATCAGAATGTAGAATCCAAGCCAGTTCAAAGCTCCTCCAACATACCAGATACTGAAAGGCAGCGGTACAAATACTGCTGCTACTTTTGCGCTGTAACCTTCTCCGCTTGAGAAAAAGCCTCCTCCTGCTTCGTTCACGGACCTGTATTCCCATGTGATTCCATGGGCTTCAAATGTTTCTCCAGGCTGTACCTCCTGTCCATCAACATTCATAACAGATTCGTTCACATTTTGAACTTCTATCAGTGCTTCTTCTCCTGCGTATTCCAGGTCTCCAGTGTAGGCGCCGTTAGTATTAGCTAAGTCTACGCTCGGTGAGAAAGTTGCGCCTAACCATGGGAAGAACAGGCCTACGAAAAGCATTGTAACCATCATAGGCTTCAGGTTCAGCATCATGAACTTCTGGTTTAGCTCAAGAGACTTTGTCATGTGCTCCGAGACCTTATCCGTCTCTTCATTTTCTCTGGCCTCTTTCATTTTCTCCTGCTGCTTATTTAATTTTTCTTTAAGCTCTTTCTGCCTTTCAATATCTAGGAACCTCCAGTAAATCAACGAGAATGTTCCTGCGAGGCCTACGGAGAAAAATGCGAGTGCGTAGTATGGGCTTGTGGCTAGTAGTGGCTGGAAAATTGAGTCATAAAAACTGAACAGTGTGGCCAGCAGCCCTTGGACTGTCTCGATCATATAATGTTTTGAGGGAAGACATGTTTTTAAACCCGAACCAAGGATCTACTCCATCAAGTGTAAAGCCCCACTTAAGGCCTTTGCAAGTTCTAAGCCCTTTTCTGTTAGCTCGATTTCTTTTTTCCGGCCTTTCATATTGGACTCTACCAAGCCTCCGTCCTCCAGTTTCTGTATAATTCTAACAGTGTGGGAATATGTGCAGTCAGTCTCTTTTGAAATCGCTGATGCATAGTTATCTGTTCCCGGATTATTCAATGTGATAAGTATTTTTACCGGCTTTACATTCAGAAAAAAGCTTTCTAAATCTTCCATTGATTCTATACCCCTTCCCCTACATGTTATTTGTTTTCCAAACATATAATTCCTCCGGTCACCCCAGTGTAATTATAGAGGTTAAAAACAATTACGGCTGTAAGTATAATTATAGGTGAAGAAAAATGGAATTTACTACTCCAAAAATGAAAGAGACAATCAAAAAACAAACCAGTAAAAGAGTTTCAGAAGACGCAGCAAACAGTCTTGGAGACATCTTGGAGACCTTCGCAGGCGACGTAGCAGAAGAAGCAAAAGCCATCGCGGAAGAAGACGGAAGAAAGACAGTCAGAAGAGAAGACATCAGACAGGCCCTAGAATAAAGGCCTAATTTTCCCTTCTCTTATTTTTGG
>JAWOFP010000049.1:0-6797 GCA_046497485.1 Candidatus Nanohaloarchaea archaeon
GGCACAGAATTTCTGTAAACAAATTCGTCGCAGGTCTCACAGAAGTATCTCTCATGGTATTCCTCCATCTTCTTCACTAATTTATTCCCGCATCTCCAGCAGTAATTAAGTTGTTTCATATCTAATGGAGAATTTTGATTGCAAAATTTAATAGAGAAATTGAAAGAAAAATGTTTGAAATGTTGAGGGAATTAAATAAGTTCTCTCATTTTGTCTGTTAGACTCTTAGGCTCGAATGCGGCGCTGACTGCATCTCTAGCAACATCTCGGCTATACCCGTTTTCATTGTCTGCTGGTTGGGCATGTAATTTAGGGCTATTTGGCTCGCTAAGTGCGTAGACTTCATCTGTTAGTGCGCTTTCAATTGATGCAAGAGCTATTCCTGTGGCTGCTGATGTATCTGAGTTACTGTTGAAATCTTGGCTAAGTCTATCATATGCCTGTTGGAAATTTCTTTCTTGATCTTCATCTTCGATGATGTTTAGGTGAGCACTATTTGGTCCAGAGTGTCCTCTGTCATTAGTTACAACCTCCACAACTGAGTCGTCAGTAGCATATTTTCCTGTTAAAAATTCTCCTATGGCACTAGCAACTCCTTGATACTTTGTGCTCCAGAATTCTTCCTCTCCTACAAAATCATCTCTATCTGTTTCATCTATATCTATTCTTCCTGTAAGAGTGCTATAAGGGTCGTCTCCTGATCCAAAGTTGTGCTTATGTTGTTCAAGGTTTTCGGTTACATCTTGTCTATCTATGAATTCGTTTGCGTTTTCAGCATGGAATGTCATTTGTTTTCACCTTCTAGTAACAACGACTTAATGTATTATTTTTATAAACCTTTTGATATTTTAGAGTTTTCTGCTGTTAAAGTCTTTCTATATTGCTAGAATCAGTCAGTCTGTCTTATTATTTAAACGAGTCAAAATACAAAAAGCTATATTCTAAGCAGATCAGTATTTATATTTAGTATATAAAATCAAAGTGATGGTGCTAGAAAACTCTGTCTTTCCGACAAAAAATGAGGTAATTGAATTTAACCAGGATTTAGATTCTAAGATCGATTTAGTTTATGATTCATACAGTTTAAGATATAATGAATCTCTGGAGAATTATGAAGGAGAGGCTATAGCGGATCTACCTTCTAGAGTTCAAGCCGAGCTTAATACTATAATTGCCTACGCGGCTTCAACTTTACAGGAGAGAGGACAATTAGAAGATTTTGAAACTATTTCTGCCCAGCTAGATGGTATGGGGATCGTTTAACTTTTTTGCAAAGTCTTTAGGCCTAAAATAGCGCATTTCATCCTCATCGGGCTTACTTCTATACCCAGTTTTCCCAGCATCCAGTCGCTGTCAAGCTCCTTAATTTCATCTTCTGAAAGGTCTTTGACTTCTTCCGTTAAGATGCTTGTTGAGGCGGTGCAGATTGCACAGGCCTCACTTTCATGTTTTATCTCTGAAATCTTTCCATCTTCCATCTTAACATAAATTGTCAGGTGATCTCCGCAGCTCGGGTTTTCTCCTTCTAGTTCAAGATCAGGGTCTTCGATCTTTCCGGAGTTTCTAGGGTTGTTGTAGAGATCTAGTATTTCATCCCTATACATCGAAAATTTTCACCGCCTCTCTAACCGCTTCCAGTAATTTTTCCACATCTTCCTCTGTATTGTAGAGGTAAGGCGATGCTCTTACAGTACCGGCTAGATCTAAATCCTGGTGCTGTGGCTGAGCACAGTGATTCCCTGCACGGACAGCCACGCCTTTCTGGTTCAATACTTCAGCCAGGTCATGTGAATGGACAGTTTCAGAGTAAAATGACACCAGAATCGAATCTTCAGGAGATAAAACCTTGATACTTTCGATCTCTTCAAGGCCTTCCCGAATAATATTTGAAATCTCCGAATCGTGTTCATAAATATCTTCTAGGCCTATTTCTTCCAAGTATTCTATAGCCGCCTTCAATCCGATAGCTCCGGCGATATTAGGGGTTCCAGCTTCAAATTTCTGTGGAGGGTCTTCATATCTGACAGATTCTTTTTCCACGGATTTTACCATTCCTCCTCCGACTTGGTAAGGCCTCATCTCTTCAAGTAATTCTATTTTTCCGTAAAGAATTCCGATACCTGAAGGTCCTAACATCTTATGGCCTGAAAAAGTGATGAAGTCCGCATCTAAATCCTTCACATCTAAATTCATGTGAGGAGCTGACTGGGCACAGTCTAGAACAACCAAGGCCTCGTTTTTATGCGCGATCTCAATTATCTCTTCAACAGGATTTTCGACTCCAAAGACGTTGGAGATATGTGAGATGGCTACAAGGCCTGTATCTTCATTAATTTTTTTCTCGGCGTCTTTGACTGATATCTTTCCTTCCCTTGTTTTCAAGTATTCAATATTTTTTCCTTCTTTTTCTCTCCAAGGAAGCTGTTCGGAATGGTGGGCCATCTCACTCAAGATGATATCGCCTTCAAACTCGAGAGAAGAAGCCAGTAGATTCTCTCCTTCAGTCGTGTTCCTGACAAAAACTATCTCATCTTTCTCAGCGTTGATGAAATCCGCGACTTTTTCTCTTGAACCTTCGTAGGCCTGAGTCGCGTCATTAGCCAAGTCATAGAGGCCTCTACCGATGTTGGAATTATTCTCTCTGTAGAACTTTTCGATTTCTTTAACTACTTTCTCTGGTTTTTGAGAAGTTGCTGCACTATCCAAATAGGATAATTTAGGTCTTTCAGTAAATATTGGGAAGTCTTCCTTGATTTTATCTGGATTCATAAATCTGATTTCAGGCTTGATTCTTTTATCTTCATTTGAAGAGGTTGGAAGGAAGGAGTTTTTCCAGGTCTAGTTTTTCTGTGATTGTCTCTCCGAATCCTTCTGTTTCTTCTGCTATCTCTCCTTTTGCTTTATCTTCATCAGTGATTGATTGTCGCCAGGTTCCTCTCTGGTACCAGAAGTAGGCTATTGCTGCCCCCATTACATTGGAGATAAAGAACGCTGCCCAGACTCCTCTTGTTCCGATATTGACGGCACCCCAGTAACCTAGAGGAAGTCTGATAATTCCCAATGTTGCGATTGAGATTATTGCTGCGGTAATAGTTTTTCCTGCGCCTCTGAAGCTTCCGTTGTAGGCTCTTAGTACTCCCATGAAACCGAAGCTGAATGCCACATATTTCAGGAATTCTGCTCCTGTAGCTGCGATTAATTCACTGTTTTCCTGCGAGCTATCAATGAAGACTGATGCGATCTGATCTGCTGAGAGGAAAGTCAGAACTCCAAGGCCTGTCAGTATTAAGAAAGTATATTTTGCTCCTTCTCTAGCTGTCTCTCCGGCACGATCAAAGTTTCCAGCCCCCAGATTTTGTCCGGTCATCGATTCTACTCCTCTTCCAACGGCTGCGGCCGGTAAAAATATCATTGAGAATATCCTGATTCCTATCCCGAATCCGGCAATAATTGGATCGGCAAAAGTCCATCCCATTACAGCTGTCAATGCGTTTACCGAAACTGATCTTCCAGTACCCTCTATTGAGGCTGGAAGGCCTATTCCCATAATCTTCTTGAAGAAGGAAAAATCAGGTTTCATCTCGCTTAATGAGATTTCAAGGCCTCTCCTACCAGTGAATAGTATCCAAACAGCAATAATTAATGATAGAGCTCTTGAAAGGACTGTGGCGATTGCGGCACCCATGACACCCATTTCAGGAATCATCCAGAACCCAAAGATAAATAGCGGATCTATTATTATGTTCAGAATCACAGTTCCCAGCATCAACAGCATTGGTGTTATGGTATCTCCATAGCCTCGCATGAGCGACTGGAAAACTAGGAAGCCAAACATCGAGAATAATCCGATTGATATGACTTGTAGATAGGCTTCAGCTGAAGTTGCTACTCCGCCTGTCGCTCCTAACAGGCCTACAATATCTCCGATGAAATAGTATCCGAAAAGGCCTAAAATTACTGAGGCTAAGGCTGTGAATCCTATTGTCTGAGATGCTGCATAGTTTCTCCTTTCTTTATTTCCTGAGCCTTCAAACTGTGCTACTAAGACGCTGCCTGCGACTGCTAGACCCATTCCAAGCGATATAAGGAAAAATACTAGCGGAAAAGCAAAGGTTATAGCTGCTAAAGCATCACCGCTGTACTGGCCCAGCCAGAAAGTATCTGCGAGGTTATACATCGTCTGTAAAAGATTGATTACAATTACAGGGAGTGAAAGATAGAACAAGTTCTTTCCTACAGGTCCGTTAAGCAGATCAAGTTCTTCTTTTGACTTGAACTGTGATCTTATACCTGAAAATAGGCCTGAAACCTTGCTGCTGATTTTAGTTTGTTTCATGGATAGTTTTGCTAATGAAATTATTATAATAGGTTTTAAGAAGAAAAGGTAGAGGTTTTTAGGCCTCTACTCCTCGCTATTGAATCTTTCCCTGATTTTGTTTCTAGATAAAAATGATGCAACTAGGGCTACAATGGTAAAGAATAGAGGTAATAGTAGAGATGAATCTTCCTCGCCGTTGCTAACCGAGGCCTCAACTGTAGAGTCCTCGACAAAGACCTCCGAGCCTTTGACACCTCTAACTTCGAAATCAATTAGGTAGTCTTTGGCTGAAGCATCTGATTCTGTGTCTACCTCAAATACTGCAGTTCCGGATTGATTTGGCTCAAGAGTACCAATGTACTGGCTTGAGGAATCATAGGTAAACGGTTGATCCGAAGAGTCCAGTACTCTTATCCTTGTGGATGATGCCTCTTCGTCTCCAGTATTTTCAACTGTCAGTCTAAGTTCTCTGCTGGAACCGGTCTGAAGATTGCTTTCGATTTCTGTAATCTCGAACTGAGGCCTTCCCTCAAGATTTACATCGAAGCTGACATCCTCAGTAACCTCTGAGCTTGAATCGCCTGAAGTGTAAGTCATCGTTCCTTCTAGTGTGACTGGTCCTGAAGGTGCGTCTTCACTTATGTCAAAGTTGAACTCCGCAGGTTTGACCTGTCCAGGAGCAATGTTTCCCAGGGACTGGCGTGATGAAAAACTGGAAGTCCTCTCAAAGTAATCAGGAAGATCTAGATCCAGGACTGCGTTTTCAGCAGTCTTTTCCCCGTTGTTCACCACTTCTACCGTCATGACATTGCTGTCTGTATCTGGCATCAGCTGCTGTGGCTGAGTCTTCAGGTTCGCTAAGTTCAGATCGATGTTTTCACTTTGAACCTCTACAGGGATGTTCACGGTTCTCGTAAAATCTCCGTTACTGATTCTTGCCTTGAAATTACTGGCTCCGTCAGGAGCATCCTCAGCGACCAGAACTTCTGTAGATATCTGGTATTCCTGTCCCTGAGTCACTGTTCCCAGAGAGTAGTTCCTCTTCCTGTCAGGCTTGACTTCGAACGGATAGTTGTCCAGAAGCTCTACCTGGACATCTTCTGCTTCAGTACTGCCTGTATTGGCGATCTTGAATGTTAGGTCTCCGTCCTCTCCGGACTGAAGCGGAACCGGATCAGAGTTGATGAAAGTGGCCTCTAAATTAGTTGATGGCCCTTCATTTGTAGTTTGCTGTTGTGTCTGTGCTGCTGCAGCGCCTGTAAATAGAGCTGCGAGCACCAAGATTGTTGTAAGTTTATTGTTCATTGTTTGATTTCACCTAGTATTTTTTGATAGATATTGTCTGGAATTATTTTCGATATTCTCTGATCATAAAGCACCAGAAGAATGGGTATAAGCGTTAAAGCACCTATATATGCGAATAAGGTAGTAAGAGTGAGTAGTGTTCCAAGTTCAGATAGGAATGTGATTCTCCCGAATGAAAGAGCTGTAAAGCCTATTATCGCAGCGATTAATGCAATAGTCATCGGCTTAATTACGCCTTTAATCATCTCCGATACGGCTTTTTCAATTTCATATTTTTCTCTTTCGTCTTTGTACCGGGATACGGTCTGTATACCGAAGTCTATGGCAATTCCCATTCCCATTGATATTGAACCTGAAGTTGCAGGGCTTAAATTGAAGCCAAGCCATCCAAAGATACCAATACCTGTTATTATGCCGAATATCAAAGCGGATAGAGATGTAAGGCCGTTAATAACTGATCGGAAAAGTAAAACAACCACTAGAAATACTCCTATAATTGATAGCAGGGAAGTCTGTCCCTGTGTGCTTTGACTTTCTCTCTGAAAGGCCTGATTGATGAACGGCTGCCCAGTGTAACCCGCCTCGATTCCTGCAGGTTTATCATTTCTCTCAACTGAAGTCCTTATTCTGCTTGCTAATTCATCTTGTTCATCTGAACTTATATCTGTCGTAGAAACTCTCAGTATCGTAAAGCTGTAATCCTCAGAAATATACTGTGAGGCCTGACCGGATTCCTGTAATTGTTTAATGGCTTCTCTTTTGGTCGCGGGATCCTTCACTAGATCTGCTGCTGAGCTGACGGTCGCTACATCATCCATGGATTCTATATCATTTGAAATTGTCTCAATGTACCGCAGTAGTTCAGGATCTCTAACATCTCTGATTTCATTTGAATTTGCATAGCTTGGTGAGGACTCGAGCATTACTGTATAAGTTGTTCCTCCCTCGCCCTGTCCAAATTCTGCCCCTATTACATCGAAGGCCTCAACTGATTCCACAGTATCCGGTAGGAAGTCCTCATTGTTCTGGTCAACATTCTCAATATTGGAGACGCCTGTAGCAATCAGGATAGAAGATACTGTCAAAATTATCAGTAATTTAATTGGGTGGTTAACAAGTTTTTCCGAATAACTGTCTATTAATTTCTCTATCATCTTTTCCACCTCTCATACTC
>JAWOFP010000053.1:0-16063 GCA_046497485.1 Candidatus Nanohaloarchaea archaeon
ATAAAAACGAAGTCACAGTCATTGATAGAGACAAAGAGGCCTTAGAGAAACTTGAGAAAGTCGAAAAGATTCATTTAGATATCACAGACAGGAAGAGAGTTCGAGAAGAATTTTCAGGCCTAGAAGTAGATGCTCTAGTTAACTGCGCAGGAGTTCAGAAACAGGGCGCAGTAGAAGACATGAAAATCGAGGAGTTCGAAGAACATATCTATCATAATTATATCGGAGTTATTAACACAGTTCAAGCCTGTCTACCCAAGCTAAGGGAATCGGAAGGAAAAATAGTGAATGTCTCCTCAATCGCAGGCCTGTCCTCAGCGCCGTTTTTATCCGGTTACTGCGCCTCAAAGCATGCAGTAGAAGGATTTACGGACTCGCTGAGAAGAGAATTAAAGGATATAGATGTGGTGCTTGTGGAGCCTGGACGAGTCAAGACCGGATTCAATGAAGAAGGCCGAGACAACTTAGCTAGTTATGAAAATTCTAATTACTCAGAAATCTATGAAGAGAAACTTTCCGAAGAAGTCGGTGGAATGAGGCCTGAAAAAGCCGGTAGAAAACTGGCTTTCATTGCATTAAACGGCTCAAAGCCTCGGTACACCATCACAAATGAGGCCTGGATAATCTCCAAATTAGAGAAAATAGTTCCGGCTAGGTTAGTGGATTTCTTATTCAAAAGGTATTCTAGGTGATTCTATCCATTTAGATCAGGTTTTATTTCTTCTAGAATTGGATCTCTGACAATTTCGTAGATCATTTTATGGCCCTCAGTATTTGGATGCAATCCATCGAAAAGCTTCACATCCCAGTTACTTTTCTTTAATTCATCAAACAGAGAAACAAATTTCACGTCTTTCTCTTCACAGGCCTCTCTTAGAATTTTGTCAAAGCCTTCGACCACTTCATTACGATAATACTCCTCCCTGTGACCCAGGCCTACAACCGATTCATCAACAGGATTCAAGCCTACAACAATCACTTGATCGACTACATTCCTTGAATCGTCTATAATTTGTCTAATATTTTCACGATAATCGGCTCTTGAGACTTCAGTGTTTCCATTCTGATCAATTGTACAATCGTTCATTCCTATTGAAAATACTATAGTCCAGGCGTGATCTGAGCTATCTCTTGCCGCCTCTAATTCTGGCAAAACCCTGTTTTTCAGGCCTTCAGATGTCTCGCTGGAATTCGCCCTCATATAAACTATGTTGTAATCTTGCCACGGCTCAGCCTCCTTAAGATGACGACTGTAGATATCCTGCTTGATTCTAGAGGCCCAACCACCTTTCTCATCCCAGAGACCTTGCATAATCGAGTCTCCAAAAAATATTAGATTCATAGAAAAGTTTACTCACTGGGAGTCTTTTCACATTTACTGACTAATTGTTGTTTATGAATAATTCAATTCTAATAACGGGAGCAAGCGGAACAGTTGCAAAGGCCTCAGCAAGGGAATTGAAAGATCACGGCTTTACTGTGATAGGTGTAAGTAGAAGTGTAGAAAACGATGCTGAAGAGTATACCAGGACTGAAAGACTAGATCTATTAGAAAGCGGGGATCTAGAACAGCTCGAAGATTTAATGGAGGAAGTTGACGCGGTTTTCCATCTTGCCTGGAATTTAACTGTAGAAAACTTTGATACTGGAGAGAAATGGCCTGAGAATATTGAAATGTTTGAAAATGTAGTTAATGCCGCGAAAAACAGTGATGTAGATATCTTAATTAACGGTTCTTCTATCCATGCAGGAACAGGAGATATATCTGCTTATACTGTAGAAGCCTCACTTGAAGATACTCCCGAGCCTTACAGAAGCAGTATCGATCCAGAAAGCGAATTCGATCTTAGAAAAGAGGATCCGGAAAAATTATTAGATCCTCGTGAAGATAATCCCGACAGTCCTTACGGAGAATCTAAAATTGAGACCGAGAAAAAGCTGCGGAAAGCTGTTGAAAAAAACGATTTCAAGCTAGGGATAAGCATTAGAATCGGAGGGATAAATTCTGAAGATAAGACAGAATTAGATGGAGAGCCATTCTACAGTAGCCTCTACTGGAGTCATAGAGACATTGGGAGAACTCTGAAGAACATCCTAGAAAGCGATCTAAATGAGAAAAAAGGCTATCACCAGTTTTACGGAGTCTCCGACAACAAAGGAAGAATTTTCAATATTGAAAACAGCTTCACGAGCCCCAAACAGTAGAAAGAATGAGTTGCGGGAGCGACGCAGAAGTCCTGAGCTTCGTTCTTTTGGTTTGCTTAAATCTTTAAGCGCGTCATATCTTCTGTAAACTACTATTAGTCCTTAACTTTTAATAGGCCTTTGATTATTTCAATATTGATCATAAATCAATGTTAATTATAGAGAGTTTTTTGGGACTATGAAAGGATTTTTGTAGTTCTCCCGTTCAATTTCATGTATGGGTGACAGCGAATTTTTCAGTAAAATAGTTCTGGATGAAGACGTACCTATACAGATAGGCTATAAATTAGAAGGAAGAAGTATCGAGGTTTTGAGTCATAAGAGTAGCGCTTCAGATAATGAGGTGCTGCGTTTTGCTGCAGAAAATGGAGCTCCGTTACTAACTAAGGACGAGGACTTTAGAGAACGAGATGAAGAATTAGATCATTTTGGTATCTTGATTGATAACCAGATGCACCTGCGTGACTGGAACTTAGTAGCAGATACAATCACGGCAATGTTGAAGAACATTCCAAAAGAAGATTTACGGGACAATATTTGGAGAGTGTCAGATTATTACGGCGTTTTCTAGGCTATAGCAGGTGTTTCGCCATCCTCTCGCTTATTTATATATTCTACTGCCTCCTTCACGTCTTCAACAGTAATACTTTGATACTGTTCAGCTATCTCTTCAAAAGTCATGCATCTAACTGTATAGAGGTCGTACAGAGTCTTTGCTCCTATTCTTGTACCTTCAACTCTCGGCTTACCATGAAGAGTATCCTCTGTTTTCACAATACTAACCATGGTAAAATTACCTCTCTAAATTGTTTTATCAGTTTTGGTTAAGAAATGTTTAGTATAGGAGTCTAGCTTCATCCTAAACCCTCACTTCTTCGTCCATCTCTTTCCAGCCAATTCTTTGAATTGAGGTATTTTCATTTTGGACGACCCACGTAACACTCTATTTCCTGCGAATCATCAGCTAAAATTTTGGCTATTGCCCTGTGATTTCCATCATTAATCATTCCCCATGTATCCTCTATATCCCAGTTCCTTTCTCCGTGAACCTCTTTCATCCTATCCAGCTTTTCAGGCCTGTTCCCAGGAGTAACGACCCAGGGATAAAATTGATTCAAAACTTCAGGTACCTGCTTCAAATTATGGATATATCTCACACTCTGGGACTCTTCAGGATCTGCATTTTTCACCCATTCAACGACTTCCAGAAGCGTGCCTGTGATTACTTCTGGAGGCAGATCTCCAGCACGAGGCAGAGTCGTGCCTAAATCCTCTACTTTTACCTTTCTTTTCTTCCAGGAACATTCCTCGAATATTTTAGATCTGTAGTCAGGATTATTATCTAACTCCTGTAAAAGCTGTTTCTTTTCACCAAGACTGTGATCCTTCTCCCGATACTCCTGCCTGATCTTTTCAATGACTTCTTCTATCAAATTTTCTCCGCTGTCCGAGGCCTCAGAAATCTTTCTCTGAAGGCCTTCTTGTTTGCAGATCTCCCATATAAGATAGTTATCGATAACTTTTTGATCGTTCATAGTAAAGAAGTTATAGGGCGTGAATTATAGGCTTAATCTTCTAACCTCCAACAGAATTCAGTAACCTGAATTAAAGCCCCTTGTTTCTGAATCCTGCGTGTAGACCTTCTCAACAACATTTTTGGCTTCCTCGGCCACCCTGTCCATATCTATAACACTATTGACTTCACTCTGGTCGTAGCCGGATAGTTCGACAAAATTTCTATACTCTTCTTCGCCTACCTGTTCGCTGGGAAACTCATCAGTTTTCATCCATCTGTCTATTTGATGTTCGAAAGCCAAAAGGTCTGGAAGAAGATTTTCTTGGTACAATATTTTGACATCTTCATAAAGTTCTCGGAATCCGAATACATCTATTTCTTCACCTTCTGGGATCCTGTTTTCCCATAGCTCTCTTCTTTCTTCTTCGGATGTGTCTCTGCTCATCAGTCTTTCAAAATCCTCTAATCCATACTGTATTTCTTCAAAGGCTCTCGCAAGATCATGTTTTTCCTTATATGCTCGGGCAAAGTCTTGTTCATAGACATTCAATGGAGGATTTTCTACTGGATCTGTGGGGTGAATTCCGTCTAGTTCTCTCGATAGATGAGAGCTTATCTCGTCCATTCTCCGGAATCCTGTTCCTCCAAAGTAAATCATTAAGGCTCCTAATTCTTCCAAAGAGCGAACATGATCGTCCTGCTCTACAACTTTTTCTCCTACCATTTTAGGGTCTGTTTCGTTCTCGACCTGTTCTATAACTTCTCTCTGTTTTTCCAATTTCATGTCAATTAGAACCAGGCCAAAAGTTTTATTACTTACTGATGACAATTAAATTATATGTCTCGTAATCTGATAATCCCTGAACAAGAGCTGGATGAACTAATAGAACTGCCATACCAAGAGAATGAGATACAGTTTGCTTTAGTTTACCCAGAACAGGATGCTACAGGACTACCTTCAGATCAGATAGGGGTCTGCGGGGGAATTGTTCTTGCAGAAGGAAGCCCAGCTGAGGTAGGAAGGAGTCATACTGCAGAAGGACTGTTAAGAGACTTATCAGGAAGAACAGAAGATACAGACTTTGAATACCTACTAGGACATACGCACAGTGAGAAAACGGTAGAAAATCATGGTGTCCAATACGCAGATGGTTTCTCTTCAGGCGATTTAAAATCTATCGATAAAGAAGCTCGGAGAAGAGGTGAACCAGGATATTTTGAAGTTTTAGTTACTCCTGGCAGACCTGTTCAAATGACTGATGGAACTACAGGTTTTGATCCAGACAACTGGAACATAATGGCTTCACACGACGATGTAGATATTTACAGAGGCAACTGGTCGGATGAAAACCCGCCAGAGTCAAATATGTCGTCAAAGGCCTTCCTACAATACAACAAGGAAATGAGAGAAGAGCTTGACGAATTAGCGGACACATACGATGTTGAGTTTTTAACTCGGTAATATACTTCCTACTAATAAATTAATTCTATCCAATCAGAACTTAATGCCGAAGAATTACCAATTATTAGATTGTTTCAAATGCTATTGAGTATAAATTAACACTGACGTTTCAGCAGCGGTGATTTGAAATTCACTCCTTTTTCGAGCATATGGTTTATGACTGGTTTGAACATTTCTCTGGATTCTTCATGGTCATGTATTAGTATGATGTCATTAGAAGCACTACAATTTATGCCCTGCATTTCTTCAGGATTATCTTTCTCAATTCTCTCCAGAATAGCTTCCAGGCCATCTATTTCGTATTCCTTACAGTCGAAAGTCCAAAACCAGTCTACTCTGTTCCGAAGTCCTTGTTCCTCATACCAATCGTAAGTTATACCATCAAAATTTGGTTTGGTGTAATCAAGTTCACTGAGAAAACTCTGGAATTTAGAGGTAAGCCTCCCGCCAGCATCTCCATAAGGAAATCGAAATATCTTTGCAGGTCTTTCCTTATCTGCCTTCTCATAGACGTCTTCGATCAATTCATCCGTTTTCTTTATTTCCTGCTTCCCCTCTGAAAGAGATAGCTGAGAGAAATTTGGATGAGTATATGAGTGATTGCCTATTACAAATCCGTTCTTGATAGCTTTGATGACTATTTCAGTTCTTTGCTTGATGTATCTGCCTTCACAGAAAAATATCGCAGGTATTTCTTTTTCCTTTAGAAATTCTATCTTCTCCTCCATAAACGGTGAAGGCGCATCATCTACGGTAAGATATGCTATTTTACCCTTCATCTTCAATCCCACTCTACTGGTTCATATGCTTCTGGATAAAGTTCTAGGATCTGGAATTTCTGGATTTGAGGGAATAGTTTCCACTCTCCGCCTTCTTTTCTAACGAAATTACTAATTATGACCGTTGTTTCTTCATCTCCAAACTCGTTTATTGCATGTCTACAGGCTCCACAGGGCATAGTTCCTTTATGATCTTTGTCTGGTACTGGGCCTGCTACCAGAACTGCTTCTATCTTTGAGTTTTCGGTTTCTTCATATTGGAGCTGGTTGATGGCGTGTCTCTCAGCACAGAAGTTAAAACTCGGCTGACTCGACTCGAACGGTTTACCCTCATAGATCTCTCCGCTTTCAGAGAGAACGAAAGCGTATAGAACATCATATAGACCTTCTTCCCATCTGCTCTCGGCGTGGTTCAATATCCTTTCTCTCGCTGTATCAACAAGTTCTTCTTCAGATTCAGTGAGTTCTTCAGTCATTTTTCTATTACCTCTATCAAAGTAATTAAACACAGATTATTCTAAAACATGGGTATGAGGCAAGTAGCTGAAAAAGACATTACAAAAGCAATCAACCAACTTGAGTCGGAAAGTCAAATAATAGAGATAGAAGATATCTCAGGACACAATAACAGAATCTTCAAAGTCAGACTAAAAGATAGAACAGTTATCTGCAAGTTCTGCACGGGAGAAAACAGCAAACAGGACTGCCGAAAAGAAGTAAATATGCACCAACTCCTCAAAACCAAGACAAATGTTAAAACGCCTGAAATCCTTTACAGCGACCCCTCAGCAAACAAAACAGAGTTCCCATTCTTCATAACTGAATATATCGAAGGAGAAAGCCTTCAGGATAGCTTCCCAGAACTGAAAGCAAGAGAACAGATAGAAGTTGTGGAACAGGCAGTTCATATACTCGGAGAAGTTCACTCAAAAATCTCTTTTGAATATGCTGGAGAACTAATACCTGAAAACAAAGACATTATAGTTGACGGAAAATTCACCTGGATTGAATACTTGAAAGAGGAATTGAATCAAGCCATAGAGAAAGCAGGCGATACCAGGTTCAGTGACGTGACAGAGAAATCAGAAGACTTTGTTAACAAGCTTTCCGAACTAGATGAACCAGAAAAGACACTTGTTTTCTACGACTTCCGACCAGATAATGTAATCGCCATGGATGGTAGAATCGAGGCTTTGATTGATTTTGAGAGAGCCTGGTCAGGTGACCCGTTGTGGGACTATGCATACAGCGAAATGAGCTTCGTCGAACCACACCGCTACTACGATATGCACGAACCACCAAACGCAGACGAAGAAGAACTCCGAAAAGCCTTCCAAGAAGGTTATGAAACCCAAAGAGAATTGGAAGAAAACTGGCGGCAAAAAGTAGAGCTTTACAAACTATGTATAATCATCAAAAGATTCAACAGCTTCGAAGACTGGACAGAAAGTACAGAAATGACCGAAGAAGAAATAAAACGGCAAGAAAACCTGCTGCGGACCCATCACAACAGACTCTACAAAGATGTGTAAGGTAACAATTAAAATTAAATCCTGCTAATCAACATTCTTTATCAGTCTATCAAATATAATAAAAAGGCTCAATAATACTATTGCATGGGCATCGAGCCGGAAAACTACTACAATGACTTAGGACATGAGGAATGGGATAGGTCCGAAGATCTTTTTGTCCACTCCATAGAACACGAAAACACATATCCATATCTAGAGGAACATCTTCCTGAAGAAGGCCACATCCTTGATGCCGGAGGCGCAGCAGGAAGATACACAGTCTGGCTAGCAGAAAAGGGCTACAAAGTTACACTTGTCGATATCAGCGAGGAGCAGTTGAAGATAGCTGAACAAAAACTGAAGGAGAGAGGCCTACTCGATCAGGTAGATATCCAGAAAGGAGATATACGAGACCTAGACTTTAGAGAGGAGAAGTTTGATGCAGTTCTCTGCCTTGGAGGCCCACTATCACACGTCATAGACGATGAAGAAAGAGATACAGCAGCCAACGAACTAATCAGAGTCACCAAAAAAGAACATCCAGTATTCGTTTCAGTAATGGGCTTCTACGGCTGCCTGATGATTCATGTCTTGAATGAATGGAGCTTTATTTGGGAAATAGAAGATTTCAATGAGCGCCAAAAATACGATGAAAAGCATAGAGAGAAGGCTGGTGAAGATGATCCTGGATTTGCCAACACCTATTTCTTCAAATCACATCAACTTGAGAACGTACTCCAAAGGAATGGATTAGAAGTAGGCAAAATGATAGGCCTGGAAAACGTCGTCAGCGTAATGGAAGCCATGGAGGAGGACGGAGAAATCGATATCAGCGGAGAATACAAAGAAAGACTCAGAACCACAGCAAGAATTCTTAGGGATGAAGAGGCCTCACCAGACCTATCCAACCACATACTCGCAGTAGGTTGGAAAAAGTACTAGTATGTAAAATTCTTCAGAATTAGCAGCCTTCTTTGCCTTTCTGGCAAAAATACCTTTTCAGAATATTTCAATACCGATCTCAGGTTAAAAAGTTAAGCTTGCGTCACATGCCCTGGAATTTCCTTCATGAAATTTTTGATTCTAAAATAATTAAGGCCTCTTTTAACATCCAGAAATATTCCCTATAGACTCTATAAGTTTATCGATCTCTTCCTCAGTGTTATAGGCCTGTAAGCTAATTCTAACCGAGTTCTTTCCTTTCTCTCTACAGTGTTTACCGTCTCTGACATATATTCCTTCACTGTCCAGAATGAAACCGATGTCTTTTGCAGGGAGATTCTCTATAGAGAAAGATATTATCCCATAACCTACATCATCACAGTTTGCGTAGTAAGGCCCTTTCTCGAATTTTACTTTTCCCTCTAGTTTTTCCATCAAATACTTGGTGAGTTCGAGATTTCTCTCCCTTATTTTCTCGATTCCAATCTCCTCTATGTACTCGATGGCAGCCCTCATAGAGATTATACCAGCCACATTAGGGGTCCCGGTTTCAAGGCGTTCAGGTACTTCACCGGTATAGCCTCCTCCGACCTGATAATCCCCGATTTTCTCGTGTATCTTCTCGTTGATGTAGAGGCCTCCTGTACCTGTTGATGCAAACATTTTGTGGCCTGAAAAGGACAGGAAATCAATTTCCATCTCTTTTACATCAATAGGTACATGCGCTATGCTCTGACAGGCATCAAGAGATATCAAAGGCCTGTATTCTAGGCCTTCTATCAGCCTCTTTACCTCAGCTTTACCGCCGTATGCGTTGTGTATATGAGTTACTGAGATAAGGTATGTTGATTCATCTGTTTTCTCAATGATCTCATCTATATCTGGATCGCCTGTCTCCAATACACTGTATTCCTGTATAGTGATCTCTTTACCCTGCTTTGCAAGAGTTTCCTTCAACTTCATCCAGGGCCTCTTCGTGGATTTATGAGCTTCTTCTGAGACCAGTATCTTCTGCCCATCGTTAATATCTTCTGAGATCAGTTCCGGTATCATGTTAAGTGATTCTGTAGCCCCCGAGGTAAAGACTATCTCTTTCTTATCTGCGCCGATGAAATCCGCGACTTTTACCCGGCTCTCCTCTACCTTTTTGCCAGTCTTATTGGCAAGACTGTAACTACCTCGGCCCACATTTGAGGCCTCTGAAAGATAACTTTCTACAGCACTGATTACTTTCTCAGGTTTCTGAGTCGTAGACGCATTATCAAAGTAAATCCCATCATTCTCCCGAAAAAATGGGAAATCCTCTCTCATTCTCCTAACCTCCCGGCGTAAACAATTGGAGAGATGCTATAGTGGTATTGATCGCAGTTTTCGGTGTAAGACCTGATCCCAGTATCGATAATATCGTTCAACCTGTTTTTCTCTTTTTTCGATAAATCTGCTTCCTTTTCTATCGATGAATAGGCCTCCAAAATATTTTCCATGTGCTCGATAGTTTTCTTGCGTTCAGGTTTTTCCAGTATAGAAAACTTTTTGATAAATTCTTCTTCATAACTATTAGATAGTTTATCTGCTGTATCTGTGAACCTCTTTTTGTTATAGGACTTGAATTTCTCCGTTCTGGCTGTACCTAGTTTCATCTCTAGAATTCTATCACATTGTAAGATACTCTGATTCAACCAGTTACCATGGAAAACTGCAATAACAGATTTTTCTGTCATAAGGCCTTCTATTCTTTGAAGTACTGTTGAGGTATCTACTTCCGGTAGATGTAGGAGATCTGCACACCAGATAAGATCAAACTTTCCGTCCAGATTCAGATTTTCCGCATCTTGGCGATAGAAACTGGTTTCTAGATCACTTGATCTGGATATCTCTTTTGCCTTCTCCAGATGTGGATCCGAGATATCTACACATGTCACTGAGGCCTCTGGGAATACTTCCTCCATGACTTCGAGATGTCCTCCAGGACCACAGCCTAAATCCAGAATCCTGGGTTTTTCATCTATGAGACCTTCAAGTTCTTTTAATGCCTGGAGAACCGCTTTTCGAGTATAGCTGTTGTAGGCCAGCTCTTTGTCTATGTATTCATTGTCGTGCATCTATTTCACCTAGAAGCTGTTTTCGAGAGGTTTTCCTGAGTCCCTCCATTCTGTGACCCCATTTTCAAGACTGTAGGCCTCTCCACCTTTTTCATCTATCATGGCTGCGTATTTCCCGGATTCGTCTCCTGTTGGACATACCACCAAGATTTTTCGATTTGGGAAAGGATTTCCTGTCCTCAGTATATCCTTCAGTCTATCTCCTGTTATATTGATCGAGCCTGGTATATGTGAGGCCTTGTATGCAGGATTTGATCTTATATCTATAACAGTAAAGTCTTCAAACTCTTGATGTGCCTGATCCACGGTTATCTGATCTGGCTCCTTTGTTGTTTCGATTTCCTGTTTTTCTCCGCCGAAAAGTTCAGGCCTCCTCTTTTTGAAGTACGACATGTAAGGTTCGAGGCGGTCACACGCAAGGAAAACCGCAGTCTTTTCCTCCTCAAGCTCTTCAGGAAAATAATCTCTGATTGCAGCAAGTTGGGCTCCCGTAGTAGGGCCTGAAAGAAGGCCTGAACCTCTTATCAGGTCCAGGGTCGCATCAATAGCTTTCCCGGAGTTTACTGTTAATACATCTGAGTAAAGCTCTTTTTCATACAGGCCTACCTCCCACATCTCATTCTCTGTTCTTATCCCTGGTATGAAGTCATCGGAGCTTGAGACAATTCCTACAGTGTTCAAATCAGGGTTTCTTTCTCTTATGGCCTGTGTTATTCCTTTTGTCGAGCCTGTAGTTCCAAGGCCTCCGAAAAAGTAATCTATCTGGCTCAGATCCTCCATTATCTCAGGCCCTGTGTTTTCTCTGTGGGCCTCTGTGTTTTTCTCGTCAGTGTACTGGCCTGTCCTGTAGTAACTGTCGCCTTTTTCTTCCATCAAATTATCGATGTATGTTAATGGGTCATCAGGGTCGTTCGGATCAGGGCATTCGCTTTTCCCAGGTAATTCCTCTATCTCAGTTCCCATTGTTATCAGCAGGTCTTTTACTTCATCAATCTTGATTCTGTTGGTGATGGTTCTGAAATCTATTCCTCTCGAGGATGTTATACCCTGGATGGCCTTGGCCGTATTGCCGCTGGAAGATTCTACGACTTTCCTATCTTTTTCTCTGATCATTTCTATATCGTCTTCAAGCAGGCTCCAGGCAACTCTGTCTTTCAGCGAGCCAAATGGATTCATCGACTCCATTTTGACATAGAGCTGGAGGTTTCTGACTCCGTGAACCTCTTCATCGATTTTCAAAAGCGGTGTATCCCCTATAAGTTCGGTTATATCTTCGTATTTCATTTTTTATACACTGTAATCCTCATCATCTGTAACTTTGATTTTTCCATTTTCCATGGTCACAGCCATTTTTTCTGCTGTACTGTGGTGTATGGCTTTGTTTTCTGCAAAATCCATATTGTATGCTGCAGTGTTGATGAATGCAAGTATATCTCCGTTCTGTGGCATCTGATCGAAGAATGTTCTATGCTTGTAGATAATATCGCTTTCCAGACAGAGGTTGCCTACAATGAAGCCACTGCCTTCTTTAGCGTCCTGATCTGATATCAGAACCGGATCAAGCATCATCTCCTGTTCGCTAGAGTACAGAGAGAACTTATTCGCATCTACCCCTATCAAGTTATTCTCTTTCACAGATTCCTTCCTGAACATTACTTCTGTCAAAGTAATACCGGCCTGATCAAGCAAGGCTCTTCCGGGCTCGACCCAGAGCTCAAGCATAAAGTCACTGAGAAGATCCGCAAAACTCCGGTTATAACCAGGTATATCAGATTTCAGCAACTCATCAAGATACTCATCTTTTGAAGGCGAATTAAAGTAATCATAGAAAGTATTCGAGCCTTTAATTGAGTCCCCATCACGGTAAAAACCGAAATTTTCATCCTTCCAGGTCAAGCCCCCATTATTTTTGACATTATCCTTCAAGGCTGAAATATAGGCCTCCCATTCATTTCTGTCTTCAATATAGTTGGTTCTGAAACCTCCTCCGATGTTCAAAATCTCTCCTACCAGGCCTTTTGAGGAAAAACTTTGGTGAAGGTCAAAAATATTGGATATAGCGATTCTTCTCTTCCTCATATCGGAGGTCGAGAGATGAAATGCAAAGCCTTTGAAATCCAGGTTATCATACTTAGTTAATATTTCAATTATTTCATCTTTTCTATCAGCGGAGATACCGAACCTCGAATCCTTTGATATTGATTCTCTATCCTTGGGATTGAAACCTGAAATCCTGATCAATACCTCGATTTTGGAACCAGATTCTCCTAGATAGGCAAGTTCTTCCAGGTTATCGACATTAACAGTTATTCCTCTCTCGATAACTTCATCAAGGAAATCTCTCTTCTTGGGGCCTGTAGCCTCGATTTTATTCTCATCAAAACCTGTCTGAACCGCGTTCTCAAGTTCATCTAAGCTGGCCACGTCAACTCCTATACCGCAGTTATAGGCTTCTTTTACCAAGGCCTTTGACCTATTTGCCTTATGAGCCCAGAAGATCTTGCCTGAAATATTATTTTTCTCCATAACCTCCTGGAAGCTTTTAGCATTTCTCTTCAAGGCCTCAGGAAAAATCAGGTTCAGTGGCGAGCCTTTCTCCTCTATTAATTCCTTAACTTTTTCCTCATTTTCCAGGAAATCCTCTATCTGAGAAGATTTCCTCGGTGTCAGGCCTAGTTTACTCATAACTGAACTCCTCGTCTATCTGGTCTGTAATATCTCCTACAGCATTGACAACATAGTCCTGTCCGGCATATTTTCTGTGGAGTTCGTGGACCCGTTTCAGCCGCTTTTCGTCCTCCATCTCTGAGTTCTCGGAGGCCTCCCTGATCTTTCCAAAGAGATTTTCGGGCAACATCTCTGGATTAACGGAGTTTCCTCTCTGTCTTGACTTCTTTATCTCTCTGGAAAACTCCATAAATCCCAGAAATTCGTCTCCAATATTTTCTCTAAGATATTCTCTGTCTTCCTCATCCATGACTTTGTTCCCTACCAGGTAGACGTTTTCATACATTCCTGCCTCTTCAGAGAGTTTTCTGTACTGTTTATAGACTTCGATGCCTTCTGGAGTTGGTTCGACTATCAGGAATATGGCGTCAAACTGGGCATGAAGCGTATTTGAGAAAGCATCTGTTCCTGCAACCATATCCGT
The DNA here is from genome assembly GCA_046497485.1 of Candidatus Nanohaloarchaea archaeon. Classification (GTDB taxonomy): domain Archaea; phylum Nanohalarchaeota; class Nanosalinia; order Nanosalinales; family Nanosalinaceae; genus B1-Br10-U2g21. The sequence goes on from JAWOFP010000053.1 coordinate 13,669, forward strand.
TACAAGCCATTCATCTTCAAGACTGAGGTGGGATAAAATATTTTCAAATACAGCAAGATCTGTATGATAACAGCTAGTACCTATCCCATCTTCCTCATACGTGCCTACATGAAGGAAGAAAGTACCCTCATCAGGACTCTCGCCGTACTTAGAGAGAACATAATCATCTTCATCGAAGTTGATCAGCTTAGATCCTTCGGCTGGAGGCGTAGTCTTGTATACATGTGATGGAGACTTTACTCTATCATTTTCCTCAGTAAGGTATTCTTTGATATCTGATGAGTTCTCAGATCTAGAAAGGCCTTTATCCTGATCAAGATCTGCATCGATCAGCTTTGCCAGATGCTGGTTAATATCTGCGTCTACAGCGAGAATCTCCTCATCTTGAGCCCTCAATTTCTGGATGAAAAGGCCTGCCAATGTGCTTTTACCGGAACCGCCTTTTCCAACGAAGGCAACTCTCAAGGTTTCTCACCTCGAAGCCTGAGGCCTAGAGATTTCTCAAAGTTCAATCTTTCAGATTCGAAAGCACTCGACAACATATAATTGTTAAAGAATCTAAAGTTTTTTAATAATATAAGTTAAGTTGGATGTATATAGTTAGTACTTGATGATAAATCTCATACGAAAAAAGAGGCCTTTCACGGAATCTAGAGGGTAAAACAGGATGCAAGAGAAAAAACAGGTAGATAAGGTAAAGCTCAACGAGCTTAATCCACACGAACAGGTAATTGAGGAAAACCTGAGGAAAGTGCTGAAATCGCTCAAAATCGAGAAAAGACTGAAGGAGCCGGTTGTAGTCGATGAAGAGACTAAAGTAATCCTTGATGGACATCACAGAGTAAAGGCCTACGAGATACTTGGACTTAGAGAGATTCCCTGCAGACTTGTTGATTACAGTTCCGATAAGATAGCTGTTGAACCACATCAGAACGGCGATATATCAAAGGAAGAAGTAATACAGAAAGGCCTTAGGGATGATCTTTTCCCTCCGAAGACTTCTAAGCATAGAATCTTTCAGGATATAGAAAATTCTTAATAACTTTCGCCCGGAATTATAGTAATATGAGTGTCGTAAGTGTATCACTGAATGAGACGCTGCTTGAAGATATTGACGAATTCATGGATGAACAGGGTTTCTCAGGCAGAAGCGAAGTAATGAGGACAGCGGTCAGAGCTTTACTCAGAGACAGGAAAGAGATATCAGGCCTTGAAGGAGAGGTAAATGCTGTAGTGATAGTAACTCATGAAGATGAAGACTCGGCAGAAATCGATGAAATACAACATGACTATCAGGAAACAATCACAACCCAGTTACATAACCACATGAGCGATCACAAGTGCCTGGAAGTCTTTATGCTACACGGCAACGCAGAAAAAGTCAAAGAACTTTACAACAAACTGGAGGCCTCAAGTAAAGTAGAACAGGCCAAGATGATTATTCCATAAATAGTTGGAGTTTTAGAACTAGATGAGAGGATATCCTGAGAAACAAGAATTATCAGAGGCCTCATACAATGAGAAAACCGCGGAAAAACTCTGGAAGAAAAGCGAGGAACTCACAGGTACCGAGTTCAAGATTCAAAACTAATGAAAAACTATAATCTAACTAGAGAGGATTACTGTCATGCCAATGAAGGTTGAGGAGAAAGTTGATGCAGAGTTTATTGATGAATGGGAAAATGGTTTTGGCTGGATAGCCAGGCCTGAGGAGGATATGGTCAGGACCAGTCACGCCTTCGAAGACAATGGAGTCTTTCTTGTTGACCCATTGGATGCAGAAAACCTAGATGAGAAACTGGAAGATTATGGAGAGGTGAAAGGAATAATCGTGCTTTTTGACCGTCACCAAAGAGATTCGGAACAGCTGGCAGAAAAATACGGCTGCCCGATCTATGTTCCTGAATGGCTTGAGCCAGAGATTAAACTAGATGCCGAACCGATTGAAAACAAGATACCTGGTACAAGCTGGGAGTTAATCGAAACAGTAAACACGCTCACAGGAAGAGAAGCAGGCCTCTACAACAAACAAACAGGTACTATAATAGTAGCTGACGCCTTAGGAACAGTAGACTTCTTCAAAGGCAGAAACGAAAAATTAGGCCTGAACCCTCTTTACCGGCTCAACCCTCCGAAAAATCTGTTAAACTATGATATAGACAGGATATTCTGCGGACACGGAATAGGTATACAAGAGAACACTAAGAAAACCTTGAAAAATACATTAGACAAGGCAAGGCGGAAAGCACCCTCAGCATACTTCAACGCAGTTAAATCAATGATATGAAAATTCTCCTCACTCATCTTTCAGGCCTTCATACTTCAACCTGATTTTTTCAGGAGTCGTTTAATCCTCCCCTGAGAAATAGGATACGCCTCCACCCGTTAATGTGAA
>JAWOFP010000034.1:0-43755 GCA_046497485.1 Candidatus Nanohaloarchaea archaeon
GATGTCGACAAAGAGGGAGTCGAACTTACCTCAACAGTCGAATCGACAGAGCCGAAGAATCTCAGGCCCGGCAACAACTACGCAAACACAAAAGTGAGAATCACGAACTCCGGGAACAAACCAATAGAGAATATGGAGTTGAGTCCTGAAACACCTGATTTAATCAGGCCTGCTTACTCGAAAGATGAGAAATTCTTTATCGGTAAGCTGAATCCGGGAGAGTCATCTTCATTCGATATGAGCATCAACCTTGACGAAGAAATAGAACCTGGCAGACATGTGATTGATCTCAATACAGTTTACGAGGATGAAGACAGTAATGAATACAACCAGATTCTGCAAACGCCTATCAGGGTAGAAGGAAGGCCTGATCTGGAACTTGAATCTGTTGAGAATGTAATGGCGGGAGGAGAGACTTCACAGTTAAGACTCAAAATCAGAAATGATGGAGAACATACTGCAGAGTCTGTCACCGCCAGGACTTTACTTGAAAGAGAACAGCAATTCTCCCTGGATACAAGAAGCGACTACATTGGAGACATTGAAAGCGGAGAGACAGCAGAGGCAGTTATGGAGATCACAGCAGATAGGACTGCGACACTGAAAGACCACGAAGTCAAGATCCAGATGAGAGCGACAGGCGACTCCGAAGAAGGAGACAGATCAGTTTATACATTCACAGAACACCAGAAAGTTACGCTTGAAGAAAGAACTCGCTCTTCAATGATCTATTTAGGCCTTATAGGCGCCCTAGCTGTCCTAGCTGGAGCTGTCTACTGGAGAAAAAGAGAATCGAATGACCGAGGTGAGCAAAATGAATGAACAGAAATGGGTGATTAGAGGAGTATCAGCAGTATTCCTCATAATGACGCTGCTGATAATCAATGACCAAGTGAACAACTTACTTTACATCTCAACGGTAGGCCTTGGGTTCTTCCTGTTCGGATATGTAGAGAGGCTGCTTGAAGAAAGAGGATCGCTCAAATCCGGGGAAAGGAGGTGAAAGATAATGAATCCATTAAACAGTAAGAACGGGTTCGTGAGATTCCTTGCAGGAACAGTGGTTACCACAAGCCTAGCACTAGGCTACTTTGTAAACGAATTTCTTTATTTGGTAACTCTGTTTGCAGGTCTCAACCTATTGCAGAGCTCTTTCACAGGTTTATGCCCTCCTGAAAAAATCTACAGCAAGTATATAGAGTGACCAATAAAAATTAGGTTACCCAGGCCTCATCTCTTTCACCTTCTTTCAAATTGTTCTGCCCCCAGGAAATCATTTCCTCTATCAGAGGCAGAAGTTTTTCACCGAATCCTGTAAGCTCATATGTTATCTTGACCGGTTTATCATCTTCTACATTTCTATTAACTATTCCCTGATCCTGCATCCGGTCCAGATTGTTGCTTAGAGTCTTGTTAGTGATACCTCCTATCTCTTCCTGAAGTTCTGAGAAACGGATCTCCTCATTTTCGTAGATATGATATGTTATTACAGGCACCCATTTGTGACCCAAAATTTTGGAAGTTGATTTGAGAGCACACCATTCCTCAGATCTGCACCATACAGGGATTTTATCCTCCTTTTTAGACATCGTGTATCGACCTCGAAACCATGTATCATAACCGACACTCAGGCCTTTAATATCGTTTGGAAACCAAGTATCTATATGATACAGGCTTCTCCGAATTTTACCAAGAAAGACAGTAAAAACAAGATAAAAGAGAAAATCCCCAGGAGATTCAAATGAGTGAAGATGAACTAACACTGAAACTCAGCACAAAACAGGTCGGAGCTCTTTCACTTGCTGTAGGTCTTATGATCGGAGGACTAGTAGGGTTCATAGCCGGAGGCTCCACTATATCAAGCCCAACAGCATCGCCAGCGGAAGATACAGGAGATAATACCGAAGCCTCAACTGATATGACTCCTGAAGAAAGTTTCAGACAGATTTCAAACGATCTGGAATTAGATACGGATAAAGTGATGCAATGCTACCAAGACTCTGATAACGAGGAAGCTATGGAAGATAGAAACAATGCCGTCCAAAGCGTTGGAAACTTTGGGACGCCTACATTCTTCATTGGAAACAGAGAGGCAGGTTTTGTAGAAATCACCGGAGCGCAGCCTCTTTCAAGATTTGAACAGGCCTTTGAAACCGTCAGAAGCGAAGATCCAGGTAATTTAACAAGTCTTGAAGGAGTTGAACTTGAAGAAGAGCCAAGTAAAGGCGACAAAGATGCTCCAATCAAAGTTATTGAGTATAATGAGTTCGGATGTCCTTTCTGTGCAGAATGGCAGGGAATTGATGCCTCAAGCAGAACACCCATCGACACAATGAATATCGCTCAAAGCCTTGAGAACCAGTATGTTGATACGGGAGAAGTAGAATTTATCTCAAAGGATTATCCAGTTCCACAGCTGCATCCAAATGGACCGCTAGCTCATAAGGCCGCTAACTGCGTCTACGAACACGAGCAGGATAGTTACTGGGAATTCCATGATAAATTATTTGAGAACAGAGATCAGTGGATGAAGGGATAAAATGAGCCTTAAAATCAAGATTAATCCCAAGGCCTGGAAAAGAGACTTCCTTCAGGGAATGAAAGGAGCTGCATCAAGCAAGAAAAGAGCCCTTTCAACATCCCTGGTAGGCCTTTTCACATTTTTCATTACTGTTTTCTCAGCAAGCCCGGAATACTCTATGCAGATGCTTTCATCAGGAATTCAGTTCTGGCAGCTTGCATTCATAACCCGGTTCTCAGGGATGTACGCAACTTCAGGCCTAATTGGAATCGGGCTGACACTTCTATTCGCTATGCTTGTAGGAGTAACGATGACAAACACTCTTATTCAGCTTAAAGCCAATAGAATTAATTTAAGCTCTCTGGGAGCGTTACCTGGATTTCTGGCAGGAGGATGCGCATCCTGTGGAGTAGGGGTTCTATCACTGCTAGGTTTCGGCGGAGTACTAGCTTCGATGCCTTTCGCCGGTAACAGCTTGAGACTCGGAGGAGTCTTACTACTCGCTGTACTAATCACTAGAAACGGCAACCCCGATACATGTAAAATATAAAGAAAAATTTAGGCCTGTTAGTGACTGGTCCAGCCGCCGTCAACAGGCATGTTAACCCCTGTCACATAGGAAGCCTGATCCGAAACTAGGAAGACCGCTACATCAGCAATTTCTTCAGGCTGGGCGACTCTGCCTAAAGGAGTATTTCCTATAACATGGTCATGAAACTCTTGTTCTTCCAGGGCCTCTTGAGTCATAGGAGTATCGACAAATCCCGGGCAGATCGAATTAACTCTTACGTTGTACTGTGCGAGGTCATCTGCGACGCTTCGAGTGAAGTTTACAACTCCTCCTTTCGCTGCATTGTAAGCTGTCGCTCCCACATCTCCTACTAATCCATAAATTGAGGCAGTATTCAGTATAACGCCTTCAGTTTCCTTAAGATGCGGCGTTGCAGCTTTTGTACCATACATTACGCCATCGAGATCAACTGATAATACTTGCTTCCATTCTTCCTCATCCATTTCTTCTATACTGTTGTTGCTGCCGATACCAGCATTGTTGACAATTATATCCAGTTTTCCGAACTTTTCGACAGTCTCTTCAACTACATTTTCCACATTTTCCCTGTCTGAAACATCGCAATGCTTGAATTCCGCATCAATTTCTTCAGCCAGTTCGAGGCCTTTTTCCTCATCCAGATCGGCTATGACTACTTCTGCACCTTCCCAAGACAGTTTTTCACATATAGCTTTTCCTATTCCCGATGCTCCTCCAGTGACAATCGCAACTTTTCCTTCCATGATACAATCTGTGATTTGGCCGGAATTAAAGGTTTGTGTCAACAGTTGCTGAAATCTTTTTGACAGTTTTGTGATAACTCAAGAGTTCAATCAACCTTATAAACCACAACATGTAGTGGGTGTAATGAATCACACACACTAAATACTTAAATGGCGTCAGTAAATATTTGGCCATGGCAGAAACCGATATATTCAATGAGCGGAAAAGTTTGAAACCATATGAATACAGTGACTTCCTTGATTACAAGGATGCGATCAGGAACAGTTACTGGGTACACACCGAGTTCAACTTCTCCGGCGATGTCCAAGATTTCAAAGTAAATACATCCGATGTCGAGAAAAGCGTTATCAGAAAGACTATGCTGGCGATCTCCCAAATAGAGGTCAGTGTGAAGACTTTCTGGGCGGAAATCTACGAGGATATGCCGAAGGCCGAAATTGGAAGTGTTGGAATGACCTTTGCCGAAAGCGAGGTAAGACACATGGATGCCTACAGTCATCTACTGGACATTCTAGGGATTTCAGAGGACTTCGAGGAAGTTACGGAAGTACCCGCCATGAAAAAGAGAATTGATTACCTTGACGATTATCTCGAGGGAGCGAAAGGTGATGATAGAAGAGAGTATGTGAAAAGCGTGATGCTATTCAGTACCTTTGTCGAGCATGTATCGCTTTTCAGCCAGTTCTTGATAATGAGCAGCTTCGATAAATACGAGAAAAAGTTCAAGGGAATCTCCAACGCTGTAGAGGCAACCAGCAAGGAAGAACAGATACACGGCCTCTTCGGAGTAGAGCTAGTCAATACTATCAGAGAGGAAAACCCAGAGCTATTCGATGAAGAATTCGAGAAAGAAGTTCAGGAGGCCTGTATGAGAGCTTATGGAGCTGAACAGGATATACTGGACTGGATCTTCAGCGAAGGAGAATTAGAATTTTTACCGAGAAAGTACATCGATGAGTTCCTCAAGGATAGGTTCAACCAGAGCCTGGAAAATGTCGATGTCGATCCGATCTTCGATGTAGACGAGGAGAAACTGGAGGAAACTCGCTGGTTCGATGAAGACATCATGATGACGAAGGACAACGACTTCTTCAGCAAGAGGTCTACCACTTACAACAAAAACACGAAATCAGTCACAGCAGGAGATATGTTTTAAATGACAGACACAGACCAAGTTCTAGACCAGACAAAACAGGCAGAAAAAGCACTTGAAAAAGTACACGAAGAGCATCAAAAACCGTTTTACTGGCTGAACGACGACAGCAAAGAATTCCTCCGAGAAGGATACCTTCTGGAAGATACAGATCCGAAGGAAAGAATCAGGGAAATCGCAGAAAGAGCAGAGGAAATCCTAGATGAAGAAGGATTCGCTGACAAGTTCTATGAGTACATGAGCCGGGGATATTACAGCCTTGCCAGCCCGATTTGGGCGAACTTCGGACTTGACAGAGGCCTTCCGATCAGCTGTTTCGGCAGCTACATGGAAGACAACATGGAAAGTATCCTCTACACCCATGCAGAGGTCGGCGAGATGACAAAGCTTGGAGGAGGTACAAGCGGATATATGGGTGAAATAAGGCCTAGAGGCTCACCGATTACGAACAACGGTAAAAGCAATGGAAGTTACAGCTTTACCGAGCTTTTCGATACCGCTATCAATGTGATTAGTCAGGGTGAAACCCGCAGAGGCCAGTTCGCAGGGTACATCGACGTAGAACACGATGATCTTGATGAATGGCTGAATATCAAGACTGAAGGCGACCCTGTACAGGATATTTATTACGGTGTCATAATCGGCGATGAATGGTTCCAGGAAATGATCGATGGCGATGAAGAGAAAAGAGAGACTTGGGCCGAAATCGTAGAGACCCGTATCAACATAGGAGTTCCGTATATCATCTTCAGAGGCAACATGAACGAAGGTAAACCACAGGTTTACAAGGATAAGGACTATGAAATCAATGCCTCGAATCTCTGTACCGAGATAGCTCTGCCTGCGACACCCGACGAGTCTTTTGTGTGCTGTCTTTCCAGCATGAATGCATTACACTACGATGAATGGAAGGATACTGATGCAGTAGAGACTCTTACTTACTTCCTGGATGCTGTAATGGAGGAGTTCATCGAAGAGGCAGAAGGGACACAGTTCATGGAGAGGCCTGTCAGATTCGCAAAGAGACACAGAGCCATAGGAATCGGCGTTCTTGGATGGCACAGCTATCTTCAAAGCGAGATGATTCCGTTCAACAGTATGGAGGCTATGAACAAAAACAGCCAGATCTTCCAGACAATCAAGGAGAAAAGCTATGAAGCAAGCGAGGAACTCGCCGATAAATTTGGTGAACCGGAGGTACTGGAAGGATACGGCAGACGGAACACCACCACAATGAGTGTAGCACCGACCAAATCCAGCAGCGTCATCCTCGGCCAGGTAAGTCCAAGCATAGAACCATTGAAGGCAAATTACTTCGTAAGAGACGGTGCAAAATTAAAGTCAACGCAGAAAAACAGGTTCCTAGAGGCCATACTGGAAGAAAGAGGTAAGGATGAAAGAGAGATCTGGGACAGCATCGCACAGAAAGACGGAAGCGTACAACACCTTGACTGTCTCACAGATGAGGAGAAAGAAGTATTCCAGACATTCTCAGAGATCCCACAGATGGCGATAATCAACCAGGCAGCCCAGAGACAGAAATACATTGATCAAGGACAGAGCATCAACATCTCGATAGACCCTGACGAGGTTCCTTTAAGCGACATCAACGAGCTCTACATCCAGGCCTGGAAAAAAGGAGTAAAAAGCCTCTACTACCAGAAGAGTGTCAATGCAGCCCAGAAATTCAGCCGGAACATTCTAGAATGCAAAGCCTGTGAGGGATAAATCCCTCCTAGGCGTTATTTTTTAGAAAAGTATTCTAGATTAGTATTGAGGATTTTTCTCTTCTACATCTTTCAGAAAGTTTTCATGCCGCGCCATCAGGAAAAACAAATCGCTCAAACGGTTAATGTAAGCTAAAACTTGAGGCCTTAATTCTTCATCCTGGTCAAGTTCTACAATTCTTCTCTCTGTATTCCGGGCGACTGAACGCGCCATATGAAGATGTGATGCCGACTCGCAGCCTCCAGCCAGTATAAAATCTCTGAGCGGAGGACATTCATTCTGATAGTCATCGCATAGGCCTTCAAGCCAGTCAATTTCCTCTTGTGAAACCATTACATCAGGGTCTCTGTTCGCCAGTTCCGCTTGTAAAATATGTAAGTGATTCTGAACTTTCTCCAGTTCTTCAGATTTTTCATCAGTGTAATGTGCGCAGAGGCCTGTCTGAGAGTTTAACTCATCAACTGTCCCGTAGGCCTCGATTCTGTTACTGGATTTTGAGACTCTTTCACCTGAGGAAAGATCGGTTCGGCCTTCATCTCCTGTTCGGGTGTAAACCATGATAAACATTGAGTGATTCAAAGTTAAACAGGTAACGGCATGAAGCTATACGAACACGAAGCCAAAAAAATATTAGAAAAAAGAGGCCTGAAAGTTCCTGAAGAAGATGGAAAGGAATATGTAGTGAAAGCACAGGTTTTAGCTTCTGATAGGAAAAAACACGGCGGCATAAAGTTCGCTAAATCAAAGCAAAAAGCAGAAAAAATTGCTGAAGAAATGAAAGATTCAGAGATCCAAGGACATGAAATTAACGAAGTTTTAATTGAAGAACAGATAGATATACAGGAAGAATACTATATCGCATTTCTCTGGGATACAGAGCTGAGAAGGCCTGTAATGCTTTTCTCAGAAGACGGCGGGTCAGGAATAGAGGATAGAGAAGTCCAGAAAATAGAGTTAAAAGAAGAAAACAATTTTAAGAACCTTGAAGAGGATTTGAGGCCTGTCGCAGAAAAGCTGTTCAAGGCCTTTCTAAATGAGGATATAGAGTTTCTTGAAGTCAATCCTCTAGCTTTTGACGGAGAAAGTTTTGTTGTAGTAGATGCGATGATCGAGTTAGAGGATGATGCTTCTTTCAGGCATAAATGGGATTTTCCGGAGAGGACAGAGTTTGCACGTGAGAAGACTGAAAGAGAGATAGAAGCTGAAAAGATAGATGAAGACGACCATAGAGGTGTAGCTGGAAAGTACACTGAGTTAGAGGGGGACATAGGCATGATGCTGGCTGGCGGAGGCGCATCTTTAACTAACATGGACGCACTGATTGAAGCAGGCGGAAAACCCGCAAATTATACAGAATACGGCGGAAACCCGCCAACAGAGAAAGTCTACAGACTCTCAAAAGTTATAATGTCAAAGGAGCTGAACGGACTGCTTCATGTAGGCGGGACCGCAAACAACACCAATATACTGAGGACTATGAAGGGATTTATTCGGGCCTTAAGAGAAGAGAAACCAGATTATCCAATTGTAATCAGAAGAGACGGTCCACAGGCAGATGAGGCCTTTGAACTGTTGCGAGAAGTTAGAGAGGAGTTAGATCTTGATATGATACTGTATAGAAATGATCTTCCGATGACAGAAAGCTCGGAAAAATTGATGGAGATGATAGAAGAATGAGTAAAATACCTGTATTCGATATCGGAGACACATTGATTCCAGTAACTGCAAATATTAACGATGCTGTTAACTCTGTATTAAAAGAAGAGGAAATAGAAGATCCTCCTTACTTCCCGATCGACCAGTTCAATATTTACAAAGTTGAGAGGATTCAGGCCTGGCTCGATAAACATGAGATAGATGCAGATCCTGAAAAAATTCATAAAGCCTATATAGAATGGAAGAAAGATTATTTCAAAAAATCTGGAACATTTGAACTCCTTAGAAAGTTAAATGAAGACTTTGGACCTATAGGTATTATCACAAATAACTGTGAAGGAGCTAAAGAATGTTATAAAGAAATAATTGAGTCTCATGGAGTAAAAGTTGAAGGATTTGTGGCTTCCGCTGATGTAGGCGTTAAGAAACCTGATTCCCGGATTTTTGAGGCCTTTTTAGGTAAAAGAGAAGAGTCAGCGGATAGATTTGTCTACTTTGGGAACTTCTTGAAGAAGGATATTGGAGCAGAAGAAGTTGGAATGGATTTTGTGCTTGTAACCGAGTATAAAAACTATGGTTCTACGGATTACAGGCCTAAAATCGATAATTTGAGTTATGAATCTGTGAGGAAAGAACTATGAGCATTTACGTTGATGAAGATACCAAAGTACTGGTTCAGGGAATCACTGGCAGAGAGGCAAGTGAAAAGGTGCCGGAGATGCTCGAGTACGGGACCGATGTCGTGGCGGGCGTCACCCCCGGCAAAGGAGGGCAAGAAGTCCATGGCACACCTGTCTACGACACGGTCGAGGAGGCCTTAGAGCAGCACCCAGAAATCAATGCCTCGGTAGTCTATGTGCCTCCAAAATTTGCAAAAAACGCGGCATTCGAAGCCCTTGACGCAGAAATACCTTTCCTGAACATAATTACAGAACACATCCCTGTAAGAGATACTTGGGAAATCCATAGAAAAGCAGAGGAAAAAAACGCTAGAATTGTAGGACCCACCTCAGTAGGGATAATCTCTCCTGGAAAAACCAAGCTAGGGCCTATAGGCGGATCCGATCCTGAAAAAATGTACAGGCCTGGCAAAATTGGGATAGTCTCTAAGTCAGGAGGTATGACGACTGAAACCGCGCATGTAATCAAACAATCAGGATTTGGAGTCTCTACAGCAATGGGTATCGGCGGAGACATAATTGCAGGAACCGATTTTACAGACGCTTTAAAGGCCTTTGAGGAAGATAATCAGACCGAAGCGGTTGTAATATTTGGAGAGTTAGGTGGTCGTTCAGAGTTGAAGGCTGCGGAGTTCATCGAAGAAGAAATGTCGAAACCCGTGGTCGCATTTATAGCCGGCAGATTTACCGAGAACTTGCCTTCAAAGCAATACGGTCACGCAGGCGCAATTATACGGGCTGAAGAGGAGAGACCTAGCTACAAGAAGAAAAGACTAGAAGAAGCAGGAGCTCATGTCGCGGACATGCATCATGAGATCGGTAAAAAGCTGGAAGAACTAAGCCTGTAAGAAATTTTTGTCCAAACTATGCAGAGACTTATGCAGTACAAAACATATTTAACTTTTCAGAATTTTTGACTTCATAAGGGGAAATACTTTTGACCAGAGATTCAAAATTTTTTAGAGTAAGAGGCGCTGAAGAGGTTGCCTAAATGATCAGGGTCCCCTGTGCTGGGGCCTGCTCAAAACCTATTCTGCATGAATGGAGGCCTTCAATATGAAGAGGCCTCTACATCTGGATTCCAGAACTGTAGCGGATTTCCAAGCCTTAACCGGTACTGGAAATACGAGAGTACTGAACCATTTAATTGAGAACTTGCCTATACGAGAGGCCTCTCAAAGCCTTGATCCTGAGTTCTATTCGGCTCTATCAGATTTCATAGTAGATGTTGAGGATTCAAAGTTCAACGGGATGAATCCTGTAAAAAACCGTGATGATAGATCAAGGTTGCTGGAAGAATGGAGAGCATATACTCTAGGAAACAAAAGCAACATTAATTTGAAGGATTCTGCAAAATCTGATCTAGCGCTTAGAATAGAAGCTGCTGAAGAAGTGCCAAAAGTTAATGGTATGCCGGTGAACGAGGCAGTAGAGAGAGCAGGAAACTGGCTAGCCGACAGCTATACAGCTAGAGGTAGAGCCAGGCCTGAAACCGCTTACATTTCACGAGAGGATGCGCTTTTTCAGGATCATCTTGGGCTCAGAGAAGATAGTATTTTGAGAATGTTTAGTCTTGGTAGCCCGGATGAAAATGACCGTTTACAAGCCAGTGTCGGATTGCTGGCCTCAGAAGCTGATAGAGCTGAGATAATTTATCCTTTCGAACGCGGTGAGAATAATTTTAGATGGGGCCGCTCAGAACAGATTGAGCAGGACGAAGCAAAAGACATGCTTGGAGCCGATATAGACTCCCTGCTCGAAGATACCGCCGATTCAATGAAAAATAGCTTAAAAAGAGTATCAAAGCTTTTAGAGGAGGAAACAGGCCTGAAAAGAGAAGGTATTGATCCAAGAGAGTATATCCAGATGGTCTACCGCTCTGATCTCGATTCTGTAGAGTTATATCCTGATATAGTTCAGAATTCGATCAAAAAAGCAGTAGCAGAAGCAGGATCCGATAATGCCACAGGAATCAATGAAAGCTCAGCGAAGAAGGTAAGCAACAATACAGGAGTCATAAGACCTCATGGAGTCGATCCTCTCAGCTTCATGGATGCAGTTTCGAAATCTGAGAGTCTAACCAATGTAGATGTAGAAGATGCTGTCAGAAGAGCGGTTCTCGGAGTTGAAAGAACTAAAGATGAGCTAGGATTGAGAAAATATAAATCAGGAGATAAAGAGGCCTATTCCGTGACCACCATAATCGACCCATTCCCTAATAGCTATGATGAATGGTCTAGACAGGAAAGACTGGATTTTCCTTTCCATAGAGAGATAGATACAGGTGGAGGCCTGTTTCACTGGAAAAACATTTATGACGGGGAAAATGGAAGGTATGATGCAGATATTGTCCGTGATTACGCCGGGCTTAGAGGGACTCTGGCTCACGAAACAGTATTTGAAAACTATGTAGATAATCCTGACGAAGTTAAAGGAGACACTGAAAAGTACTGGCAGAAATTAAAAGAGCTGAAAGCTGAAAAAGGAGATCTAGGCCCGTTACAGGATATAGTTGACTGGAAAGAGGAGAAAGAGTTTGATGTCCTAGAATATGATAAATCTGGGACAGGCATCGTACGCAATGGCAGGGAACTTGCGGAAAAAGAGATAGACTGGATAGAAGATGAGTTCAAAAAACTGGAAACAGAACTAGGCCTTAAAAAGGAAAATGTGATAGCTGCAGAGAAAGAGTTTGTCCATACCGCTTCCCTTCCATGGAAGGAAGAAAAGTTTTCCTACGGAGGTACAGTCGATTTACTTTACGAACATGAATCAGGAGAGACCTGGCTACTTGATCTGAAGACCGGTTCCATGAAACCGAACTATGCTATCCAACAGGCGGCTTACAAAAACGCTATTGAAAACTCGGAATTCTTCGACATAGACGAGATTGATAGAGTCGTGATACCATCAATAGATCCAGAAAGCATGATGTACACCGAGAATGAACCTGTAGTATATACCGACAGGCCTCACCAAAATCCTAGATTTGAAAGCAGCAAGTTCCTAGATGCGTCAAACATTGGTCTGGAATCCTCTGAGTACAGACAGAACCGATGGAGGCCTGAAAACTGGGATGAAGAGGCTTTCTATATCTTCGCTAGAGCAGCAGAGCAAATGAATGAGGCCTCGAGAGCCTAAATTTTTCCATTATTAAGTTAAAAATTTGTATCCGGAATAACTATATGACTGCCTCAGAGAGAGAACAAGGGAATAATCACCAAATCTATCATCCTCCTATAGAGACTGAGGATAAAGACCTGTTCCGAATCTCTCCCCTGGCATTGATAGACCATGTGCAGAATGAACCTGATAGAGTTTTAGAGAGAACCTACAATGAAAACTCAGTAGAGTTGAAGGTTAAAGGCGGCCTATCTTACGATGAGGACGATCCATCACAGGAAAACTGGAGGTTCGAATACGGGTCAAAGTTCTTTATAGATGGTCCTAAAGAAGGGTTGGTTAGACAGTTCGTGGATTATGAACCTGTACATTCATCAAGGGAATCGGCACAATCAACGATCTCAAACAGGATATTTACACAACTGGAGAAAAGGAGCCTGAGAGACTACGCCAAAAAAGGATATGAAGAAGCAGCCGAAATACTGAATGGGGAAAACCCATGACAGACTGGAAAACATCAATCTCATCTTCAGGTAAAAACGCAGAAGTAAGAGGAGAATCTCTTAAGAATGTCATGGATATGGATTTCTCCGACGCAATTTTTCTAATACTGAAAGGAGAAAGGCCTAAAGATAAAGAGTCTGAAATGTTCAAGACTATACTTTCCTCCTGCATCGATCATGGAGTCGGGAATCCTTCTACTGTAGCTGCTAGAACAGTTCAGAGCGGAGGGAACGACATGAACACAAGTGTAGCCGCTGGAGTCATGGCTTTAGGCGACAAACACGGAGGAGCAATCGAAGAATGCATGGAACTTCTCCAGTCAGAGGCCTCAGCAAAGGAAATAGTTAAGGAAAAGCTGGAGAACGGGAAAAAAATCCCGGGCCTAGGCCACAAAGTCTACAAAAATGAGGATCCAAGATCTCAGAAAATGCTTGAGAAAGCAGAAAATCTAAGCCTTAACGGAGAGTTTACTGAAAAAATGCTTGAGATCCAAGAAGTATTTGCAGAAGAAAAAGTTGATCTGGTATTAAATGTTGATGGCGCGATCGCAGGAATTATGAGCGACCTAGGCTTTGAACCAGAGCTAGGGAAAGGGTTCTTCATAATTGCCCGGACTCCAGGCCTCGTAGCCCATGTAAGAGAAGAGATGGATGAAGAAGACTTTAGAAGAGAATATGGAGAATATATTGGTTAAAGTTTCTCGTTAATCTTTTTTACTTCCTTTAGAATTTCTTCTAGTACCTCTGACTGACTTGGACCATCAGATGAACCCGACTTTTCTTCTTTAATTCTCGAGTTTATCATCTCCTGGACTTCTTTTGGGTCATCGATAGCTGCGAAACGCATTTCTACGCCCGAGCCTCCAGCCGTGGAAATCCCAATGCTTCCGTAACCTAGCTGTTTTCCGAGAATTCCTTGAGTGAATGAGATATTCTGGACTTTCTCAAACCCGATCTTCTGCACATCTCTTGAAAACATTCCAGTCTTTCTGTAGAGGCCTTGAGTCGTCACAACATAGTCTGTTATGCTTAGGCCTAGAAACTTCTGTATACGAGGTTTTCCAATCCAGAGGACTTCTTCGTCCTGATCCAGTGATAGCCAGTCAAATTCCATAAACCAGTTTTTGAAGGCGTTGAAAATAAAACCGATGGCTTCAAAACAATCTTTGAGGCCTAAAAGAAATGGTTAAAGTAAAATCCCAGTTAGGAGATGTAACAATAGAGGAAGACTGCTTCTACAGGAAGAAACAGGGCGAATGGGAAAATATACTGGACCAGTACCCTGACGAGAAAATAATAGATGGCGCAGAGTTCTCCGAGATTACAGGCCTGAAACTGGAGGAAGGCTCAGTCAATCCATGCATCAAAGTCCAGATTGACGATGAGGAATGGAAACATTTGTTTTTCCAAGTCAATGATCCGGTTCAGAAAGCCTGGGCCCGTCTGCGTTATATGTGGCAGAGCTATCTTCAGAACCATTCAGGCGAAGACTTCAGAAACTGAAGACTGCCTGAGTCATGTAGAACAGAGTTGTAAGGCCTACAAAAAGCATTGAAAGAGTCTTGCTGTTGATCTCTGTATTTATCTCTCTAGAATTAAAGTAGGTCCTCTTTACTGCTGTTGAAAATGTGAGGCCTGTCGCTGCTAAAAGCAGTCTCGTAATCATTGATGCGGTCACCGGGATTTGAACCCGGGTCTTCGGCTCGAAAGGCCGAGATGATTGGCCGGACTACACTATGACCGCCGTAAATACAACACTATAACCAAATCTTATAAACGGCTAACCATAGAAAAAAGAAAATTTATTCATCCATACGGATACCGCCTACAAAGCCTCCGCTCGAAACCTGATCTGTCAGGCCTTCATTGTCGAAAATTATCTCCACATCGAAGTCTTGTCCAGTATCGTTTCTGGAGAAGTTCGGCAGTCTTACCTCGGCAGATTCTTGAGAGCCTAACTCTAGAACATCGGGATCATCTTCTGCCTCTGAAAAATTGCTGTCTCTAAATCTTAGCCGTCCAGAAGGATCTTCAACTGTAACATTCTTCACTTCTGCAGTTCCTCTTCTAGCATTTGTTATCTGCAGACTGAGATTACCTTCGCTTGTAATACCAAAATCCTCCAATAGGATTGACTGACCCGCCCATCCCGTGACTTCCTCGACATCCTGATCTTGAGCAAGTGTAAAGATAAGGCCTCCGACAATCGCCACAACAAGTAACATCCATCCATAGGTCATTAAGTACTCGATTGCGGACTGTCCTTTCGTCATACCTTAACTTTAGAGAGTCTGTTAAAAAAGGTTACCGCAGCCCCAAATCTAGAAAGTGTTTAATTCTCAAGGCTGCAACCAGTCAGCTCCGAGTAAAACTCTTGACTCTGAACTCCCTGATAAAACTCGCCGTTATATGAAGTTACAGGCAAATTCTGGACTCCAGACTGGTTCAACTGCTGGGCAACCTGTTGATTTGCTTCAACATACACATTTTCGAGGCCTGCTGTACCTAGAGTCTGTAACTGCTGCTGAGTTGCTTGCTGCTGAGAGGATCCAATGATTGTTACATTGTTCTGGCCAAGGCATTGATTAAACTCATACTGGGCTGAAACCGTCTCAGTATAATTATTAGCGTTCACAGGATTATTCAAGATATACTGGCCGTCCTTACTGACAAAGACATTCTGAAGCCCGTTACCAGACTCAATTATAACCCTGTAAATACTTGGAGACTCGCTTTCAACGCTCGCAACTTCAACCTCTAATCCTTGAGCTTCAAAGGCCTCAGTCACAATACTCGAGGCCTCAGACTCGCTGACATTTCCCATCGACAAATGATAAACTGCAGCACCTGCTAGAAGGCCTATAATTAATGATATAATTACAGGGATAAGAAGTTCCCTCTGCTTGATTTTCTTTAAGTTCATGCTTAGGACTTAGGCCTAGATGTTTATAATAACTGTTTAATGGGAAAAGCTATATGCAATCTAGCAGAAAATAAATAAAAAATATTACCTTGTCTGGACAACACCAAATCCATCTGTTGAAACAACGCCTTCAGAATTAGATATAACAATGCTTCCTATTAGAGATTCTAGAACATTCTGAGCTTCAAGCTGATTTTCAGTATCTAAAGATTGGAGAATCGGATAACCATCCTGTTTAGCTTTTTCATCTGAGGCCTGAACTGTCTTCCATGTATTCTGGAAATCAAGTCCATTCATATTACTTGAAGCTGAGCTCCCATTCATTTGGTCAGTTGTTAAAGATGTACCGCCTGCACTACTGCTCTGGCCTGAGGCCTCCGTATCCCAATAAGAACTTCCTACAGTTCCTCCATCTCCAACTAAACCTCCTGAATCATAGTTATTTTGGCCATATACCCTCCCATAACTATAGCTGTTTTCCACAGCACCATTATTCAATTGTCTGCCGACTAAACCCCCTATCCTTCTATCGCTTGACCCATTCACAGCTACTCCGCTATAAGAGTTATTAATTATTCCTCCATCATTTAACCCTATTAAACCTCCAATTTGTTCATCTGCCTCAACATTTCCTGAAGCCGCAGCAGCATGAACTTCCCCTCTATTCCATCCTATCAAAGTTGCAGAATAATAGCCCCCATTAATATCCGCATTTTTTAATTGAATATCTCTAACAATCGAAGAATCAGATGTCTCTGCAAATAAGGCAGAATAACTGCCATCATCTATAGATAAATCCTCAATTGAACGGCCTGCGCCATCAAAAACCCCCGAAAACTGGTCGGAATCTGCAATAGGCTGGAAATCAGAACCAGAGCACGAAATTGAGTCCGTTAATTTATAGCTACTTTCAAACAAAGATTCCTCATTTATAGCTCTAAGATCATCGCAGCTCCCTATTTCATAAGGCACATTTCCTTCTCCGCACCCATTCCATGGCAAGTCTTTATTTGTCTGATTCTCCCAAGCTAAACGAGGGTAACAAGAAACAGAATCCCATATCGCCTCAAAATCAAATCCCTGAAGATTTTCTTCAGCAGGCGTTCCAACCATCTCAGAAGTCATAAGACCTTCACCGCCAGAAGATCCAGACTGACTTGACGAATTCACATCCCAGTATGAATCTGTTGCGGTCCCATCACCCATTAAACCTCCAGAATCATAACCATCAGAACCAATAACTTTCCCCGTACTATAACTTCTGTATGCTCCTCCGCCTCTACCCACTAAACCACCAATTCTAGTATTATCTGTACCATTAACTTGCACCATGCTGTAAGAATCATAAACTTCTCCATACTGATTAAAACCAGTTAAACCTCCTAGTTGAGAACTACCCGAAACGCTACCCTCTCTAACAAAACTCTGCCTGATTTCACCATTATTCCAGCCAACCAAGCCCCCTGTATACAGCCCGCCAGAAACAGTAATATTTTTTAGTCCAATCCGTTCAACGGTAGAAGACTCTGAAATACCTCCAAATAATCCTGTATCTGAGCCTTCATTTATTGACAAACCCGAAATAATATGGCCGCTACCATTAAAATGGCCTTCAAACCTGTTATCACTGTCTCCTATCGATTCAAAATCGCCAAAACCACTGCAATTAATGTTATTAGATAACTGATAATTTTCAGATAAGTTATTTCTCATAGATTGCAAATCACTACAGTTCTGGACTTGAACAAATGTTGATGCTGATTCTACATCCATGCTCCATACTGTTGAGAAAGAACCCCATTTGATTTCAGGCCTTTCTCCTTCTTCGAATGATACAATTATTTCTGCATCCGCATTCTCTGAATTTTCAATTGATTCCAAGTTACCTGTTAAGGCCTGGACTGGGATATCCTCTATCCTATTATCGTTTACTGCTTCGACATCATTGATTAGGTCTTCTTCAAATCCTTCTCTCTTAGGATAATCTGTGAATCTCTCTTGAACCAGGTTTCTAACTTCTTCATTATTTGAGGCCTGTAAAACTTGTTCACCGAACTCTGTCAATTCAAAGTTAAGCGCCGATTTGTAATAGAGTCGGCCATTCCTTGAGTCCTGCCGCTCTATACTGACGGTCTCGATATCAAACACATATTCGCTTCCGAGTTCGCCTTCAAAAGTATCCGTGTACTCAGTCGAGGCCTGAACAGTTCCAGATTCATTATTCTCATTTTGACTTGCTTCAGGTTCAGAAGCTTGATCGCTTGGACCTTCAACTATACTAGAAATATCTGCCTGGAAAAATATGGCAAGGCCTAAGAAAGCAAAGATCCCTAGAAATGCTAAAGCCGTTTTATGTCCTTCATCCATCTATAGTTGAGGCCTCCAATAGATCTATAACCTGTATTTAGTTGTCTTCAGACTTAAAATATAGTGACGGAATAATCGACAAATATTTACAGTTTAATCCCAAAACGGGAATTATGCCACTGGCGTCTCAGGAAGAAATCGAAAACTTTGCAGACCATGTTAGAGCAGAGTTTGGGGAAAGATTAGAAGAAGTAATACTCTACGGATCATATGCAAGAGACGACCATGTACCTGGAAGCGACATAGACATAGCAATACTTGTAAACGGGAAGAAAAAAGATGATAGAGAAAAAATGTTCGATATAGCCGATAAATTTAGGGAAGAAAAAAATCTTAAATTCTCACCTCGCGTATTCGAAAAGAAAGAGTTTAAGAAGAAAGCAGAGAACGACTGGAGCTTCCACTCAAATGTCGAGAAGGAAGGTGTAGAGATATGAAGGAAGAAGAAAACTTGATCGGAAACGCAGAGGAAAGACTTTCAACAGCAAAACTGCTTCTAGAAAACGAAAAATATGGGGATGCTGTCTCAAGAGCATACTACTCAATGTTCAACGCCTCCAAAGCCATTCTTCTTACTGAAGATTCAAAGCCTAGAACACATCAAGGAGTGAACAGCGAACTCGGAAAGCTTTTCAGAGAAAGAATAGACAAAGAACTCCTCAGAGAATTTTCAAGAATCCAGCAAATAAGAGAAGATGTAGACTACGGAACAGAAACGAAAATAAGCCAAAAAGAATCTGAAGAAAAAATAGAGATAGCAGAAGAATTTCTCATACAAGCCAAAAAAATAGTGGAAAAATAATTACTCCACAACCTGGCCTGAAACAGTTATCGACGCAGTCACATCGCTTCCATCACTGTTCGTGACCCTAACCGTTACATCAGATCCTTCCGAACCCTTCCCAACATCATTGATAGGAGTACCAGCAGTAGTGCTTCCCAAAACAGTACCCGAACCAGCATCATACACCTCTACCTCAAAATTACTGTTCGAGCCGCCGCCCTTCACTTGGACATCCAATCTTTCAATCTCAACACTCTCAGTACTATTAGTTCCAAACCTATTAACCTCCTCAGTTGAAAGGCCTGAACTCCAAGCAGTATGCCCACTACTATAACTAACCTCTCTAACATTCTTCTCATCAATCTGACCATCAACACTTAGGTTTCCAGTCACATCAACATCATAAGGCTGAGAATCACTGCCAAACCGGGCAGTGTAATCACTGTTAGAAACAGAGTCTGCACCGATTGCAACTGAGCCTTCACCCCCTGCAGAAGCCCCTGTTTCTGAGTTGTCACTATCTCCACCTATTGCAGTTGAGAAACTGCCTGAAGATTCAGCTCTCCAACCAATTGAATTTGAAAAATCTCCTGATGATTTTGTTTCTCTTCCTAGTGCGATGGCAGAAGTCCCTGATGAATCTGCCTTATAACCTAATGCTGTCGCTGCATATCCTGTGTTATCAGCATCATAGCCTAAGACAGCTGAATAACCGCCTTCTGATGTAGCTTCCTTTCCAATTGCAATGTCTGAATTAGTGTTTGCGTTGCTACCAGCTTTTGCGTCCTTTCCTATTGCTATATCCTGAAACTCTGACCTGACATCAGCCCCAGTACCAATCACCACTCCACTCGGCATATCAAGGCCTCCCTCTCCATGAATCGTGGCATTACCCGTAACATTCAAATCTAGTTCCTCACCGTTCAGGTTGCCGAAAGTAGCCTCATAACTATTAGGCGCATTAGCATATTCTCCTATAGCTACCGATCCCTCAGCAGAGGCCTCAGATAGGGCGCCTAGGCTTACAGAGCTCTGACCAGATGAAACTGCGCTACTTCCAAATGCCGATGCATCTGTCCCTGCAACAGAGTCAATACCAATTTCTGTACCGCCTGTACCGCCTGAACCTGGAGCATCTGTATTCCCTCCTATAGAAACTCTTGCAGCGTCAAAGGCCTCAACACCAGATCCAATAGCTATAGAGGGATTACTACTTGTGCCCACAGCCCCAGCACCATTACCAATAGCTATGTCATCGGTATTAGGGCTTTCAGTGGTGCTTTCTCCAATTTCAATACCATTACTAAATTCTATACTCTGATTCGCAACATTTCCAGCAGCCAAAGTCTCGCTGAGGCCTTCAGGAGCACCACCGGTAGAGACACCGGTTAATTCACCGCCAACATTTAGATCACCTTGAACATCAGCATCCTGATGAACAGTAGCATTACCTGTAACATTCAAATCCAGTTCCTGACCTTGAAGGTTGCCTAAAGTGGCCTCATAACTATTAGGAGCGTTGGCATGGTATCCTATGGCTACGGAGCCTTCCGCGGTTGCATCTGTATATGATCCAAGTGCAGAAGCATAGCTACCTGTCGCCTTGCTATAGTATCCGAATGCGGAAGCTTGACTACTGGTAGCCTGGCTTTCCTCACCGAATGCAGCTGCGTAGGACGCTACTTTTGAGTTCCTACCGAAAACAGCGCTATAATCTTCAGCTTCAGCAGACCAGCCTACAGCAGTAGAGTAAGAGTTAACATCGGTATCTTCACCGATAGCAATTGAAAACGTGTTACCCATAATCTTATCCTCTACCGTGGCGTTCTTACCGATAGCTATAGCGTCAAACTCTGTACCAGTATCTTCATCACCAATCTGAATATTATCCTCAAACTCAATAGTCTGATTAGCCACATTATTTTCCTCTAAAACCTCTGAAAGGCCTGAAGCAGAACCTCCGCCAGTACTGACACCAGTCAATTCTCCATCAACATTGAGATCGCCAGTCACATCGACATCATAGGGAGTGGCATTACTTCCAAACCGGGCGGTGTAATCTTGATCGGAGATGGCGTCCATTCCAAAGGCGAAGCTTCCTGTTCCTGATGCTGATGCCGTATCTCCTAATGCATATGCATCGTTTCCTGAAGCTGAGGCCTCGTCTCCAATGGCATATGCGTCAGCGTTGGAGGCGTCTGCGTCTTCACCTAAAGCATACGCATCGCTCCCTGAAGCTGAGGCATTCTTTCCGAGTGCGTAGGCCTGATCGGCAGAAGTCTCTGCACCATATCCAAGAGCGAAAGAAAACTGTCCATCTGAGGTTGCAGCGCTGATAGCTACTCCTTCATTTTGCAGGGCTTCAGCACCTTCTCCCAGTGCTATAGTGTCTTTATTAGCTGCATATGCGTCTGAACCGATTGCCACCGCTTCATTAGCCGAGGTTTGTGCGCTGTGGCCTATGGCTACAGCAGATCCTGCAAAATCAACATTATTATTTACGCTTACGTTTCTGCCAATACCAATAGAATTCTGATGTCCAACATACACATCGTCCCCCATAGCTATCGATGAGTCTCCCTGATTATCTATGTTGTCGCCTATTTTGATTTGAGTATTGTCAAAAGATATAGGATTAGTCTGCATATCTAGAGGCCTGTGGGCGAACATGAGACCATTGTCCCTTTCAGCTGAGATCACGTCATATTCGTTTCCATCATTTTCTGTACCTATTACCACCCTATTATCATTAGTATCTCCATCAAACTGGCTATCATACTCAAGATAAGCACCATAATCATCACCTTCCTGCATCCTATAAGACATCACAGGATCACCCGCTTGAGGCTGTCTTAGTTCAACATTTCCAACCTCATTCAAATCATTATTACCAAGATCAATCGATTGATTAGCTGTATTATCTACTTCTAAAACGTCAGAAAGGCCTGAAGTTGAGCCATCTATCGAGCTACACTGAACTGTTCCATCGTCATTTATTCCAGTTGCCGCCTGATCGCCTGAACACGAACTCAATGGAAATCCTTGGATATTGGAATTCAGAATAACATTATCATTGAACTCTGTCGGAGTTTGAAAGATTATATTTTGGTCATGGTTAAATGTTATATTTGCGGCTGCGAGGCCTGAACTTAGTAGAATTATGGCTGTAAGTGCAGTTAGTTTTAGTTTCATGTTTTATGGTTGTATGATTGTTGTGTTGGGTTTAATTTA
Organism: Candidatus Nanohaloarchaea archaeon; assembly: GCA_046497485.1. Lineage (GTDB taxonomy): Archaea > Nanohalarchaeota > Nanosalinia > Nanosalinales > Nanosalinaceae > B1-Br10-U2g21. The sequence continues at coordinate 21,964 of JAWOFP010000034.1, forward strand.
ACATTTAGTCTTGAAAGCCTGTGAAAGTGAGGCCTGATGAAGGGTTTATTGATGGAAGCTGTAGGTTCCCGTCCATTGTATTGTTTTGGCTTGAAACGTTTCCAGGGAGTGTTTGAGGGCCTTGAGCGCAGTTATCTCCGAAGCATTCTACTTCTACTTGGCTTGTTGTAAGCGTTCCTGTCATGTTGTCTCCTGAACGCGCCACTAATTCATTTGAATCGACCGTGTTTTCCGGGCAGTTATTTCCTATGCAGAGGCCTTTTGACTCATTCGGTACTAGTGATGCGTTGATTCTGAGTTCAGAGATTTGGCCCCCTCCAACGCTAAGATAGTTGATTACTGCTTCTACTAGCGTTACAGGCAGTCTAATTGTGCCTTGAAGTCTTTGGTTTTGGACAGGGCCTCTGTCATGAACGATTGTAATATCCATTTCTGCGCAGCCGTTGCTTTCGTTCCCTTCCGCAACCAGGTACTGTTCTGTTTCTCCCGGTTCGAGCACCAGATTTGAGCCTTGTGTCACCCCACTTTGACCTCCTATATTTACTTCTCTAATCCTTATTTGATCATTTGAAGAGCTTCTGAACAACATTTGAAGCTGATTCTGAGAGTTAAGGCCAGCTTCTTCAACTCTTAGATCAGGATGGAACACATCAGTCTCAACATCACATGAAGAAGAGTCTGTATAGGAATAAATACCGCCTGTAACTACTCCTAAGGCTATGACTGCCCATCCATATGTTATCAGGTACTCGATTCCAGACTGGGCTTTCATTTACAAGTAGTTTTGAGGCCTCGAATATAATTCAAAGGGTCTGAAATATAACGGCCTTATATCAGTAATTTGCTTCAATAACCCCCTCATATCAGAGAACATTACGGGCTCGAATTTATTTGTTCTTTCGTCCATTTCACTAAATCTTTAGTTATAAACAGACTAGAGTCTCTATAGAGCGAATCAACTACCTGATTAGCCTCATTTTTATCAATAACATTCTCAGAGTATGCTTTCGTAACTAGTGCAAGAGTTCCATGAGGTTCTAAATCCAGTGATTTAGCTGTCTTTCTAGCATCAAGATCATCTGTAAAAATTAATTCTGAGTTTATCTGACTGGATAGTGCTATAACTGTGGATTCTCCGAGATCTATACCATATCTAGATGAAATATGCTTCGCCCTATCTTTACCTGAGGCATTAAGTGTTTCTACATCCAAACGCGTTTTGTTGATTATAGCCTCTCCAACTTCGTTCTCCACTTCTTCAGTGATATGTCTTTCATCTATAACTTCTAAAATCTCTAACTTGTTAATCTGTTCTAAATGTATTATAGGTCCTGCGTCCAGGACTGCCTTCATTCGTTGAGACCCCATTTCACGTCTTCCTTTATGGCATCCTCTAACTGTTCTGACTTCATTTCTCTTATTTTCTGTCTAACTGCATCTCTTACTAGTTCTGAACGGTTAGCATACCATCCATCTTCTACTATTTCGTTCATTTCTTCAACCATTCTACTTGGAAATTTAGTAGGCACAGAATCAGTTTCTCCCATAACTCTATACCATAGTATTACTTTTAAGAATTTTTCGATATATTTCTGATGTATTGCTCTCGATATAACCCCGTTATATCAGTAATTTACTTCAACCGGCATCTACAACTACAGAATTATGAATGACTGCATCTTCTGCAAAATAATCGAAGGAGAAATACCGTCACACAAAGTCTACGAAGACGAAAACACTATAGCCTTTCTAGACACAAATCCGACTTCAAAAGGCCATACATTAGTAGTCCCGAAAAAGCATGTCGAAACCATCGATCAGGCCTCAGGCATGGATTACATGTGGAACAGTTTAGTGAAAGTTAGCCAGGCGGTCGAAGAAGCTTTCAATCCTGAAGGCCTTAATATTTCCCAAAATAATGGAGAAGTCGCTGGACAGGAAGTAATGCATATGCATTTCCACATCACTCCGCGTTATACCGGCGATGAGATAGAAGTGAACTATACTCGTGAAGAATTAGAAGATGGGGAAAAGATAGCGGAGAAAATAACTTCAACCATAAGAGAACCATAAGAGTATTAAATTTCACTATCTAGATAGTGATTATGCCAGTTCAATCTGTCAATTTGCCTAAAGGACTAAAGAAAGAGATAGAAAATCGGATGGAGAGAGACGACTATCAAAATATATCCGAATTCATCAGAGAAGCCATCAGAGAAAAATTAAGGGAAGAGACACAGTTAAGGCCTGAAGAGATTCAGAGGATAATGAATGTTAGAGAGCGTGAAAGAAAAGGAGAACAGGAATGGTTATCGCTTGAAGAAGTTAAGGAAGATCTAGGGATCGAGTAATGAATATAGTGCTTGAAGTCGAAGCCAAGAAAGATTTGGTATCTATTGAGGCAGAGATTAGATCAGAAATTATTGAGAGGATTGAAAATTTAAAGCAGAATCCTTTACCTAATAACAGCTATGTCATCAGGCTTCTAGACGGAGACGAAGTTCAATGTCTCAAATTACAGAAGGAAGATAGAAATTCTAAACTTAATCACAGAGTAACTTACGATATAATAGACAATGAACAGATCAGAGTCTACGGAATTTTTCCTAGAGAACCCGGTTATCAGGAGATAAAAGAAGAAACAAAAGATAGAAAGTAAATCAAAAAGATTCAATAGTAAGGCCTCCAAAAATTATCTGTGGCACTACTTGAAAACCTATTACTAGTCTTTATAGCAGGCCTGATTACAGATCTAGCTACAGGCCTCGGCGTAATCCCATTCTTCTTCGTTAAAGAATTCAGCAAGAAAAGACTAGTCATTTTATGGGGGCTGGCCTCCGGAATAATGCTTTCCGCATCCTTCCTAGGACTTATACCTGAAGGATTAGCAGCCGCACAAGAATACCCTCTCTACAGTTCCGAATACTTTGCTGTAGGCCTCGGACTACTAACCGGAATTCTACTAGTCATCGGAGCACAGAGATTAATCGATGAAGTAGAGTTAGATCCAGGAACTTTCGAGGAAGCCGACTTCAAGAAAATGGTGTTAATCCTCGGAATTTTAACAGTTCACAGCTTTCCAGAAGGAATCGCAATAGGCGTATCATTCGCAGAACTAGGCTTAGGAACCGCAGGAGCACTAGGCCTCGGAATACCGGCGATCGCGATCACTATGACAATCGCAATATCAATCCACAATATTCCGGAAGGTGTAGCAATTGCAATCCCTTTCAAAGCCAATGGAGTTTCTAACTGGAAGACTGTAGGCGCCGCAGTATTCTCAAGCGTACCACAGCCTATCGGAGCAGTCATCGCATACTACTTTGTAACACAGGCCCAGACAGTTCTACCAATCGGATATGGATTTGCGGCAGGAGCAATGATATACCTGGTTCTGACAGAGTTCGTCGAAGAAGCCTTTGAGGAAGCGGAAGAACTCGAAAGTTCGGGCTGGAGAGAATTTATTCTCGGAAACGCGGCAGGATTAATAATCATGATTCTACTATTCACATTCATATGATCCAATTAGCTGGAAACATCATAATAGAAGACTCCAAGATACTACTGCTCTACAAGAAAAATGAAGAACACTGGGAAGTTCCAGGCGGAAAAGTAGAAGAAAATGAATCTCCTACACAGACCGCAGTTAGAGAAGCCAAAGAAGAAATAGGAGTAGAAATAGAGTTAGAGAGGCCTTTCTACACTGGAGAGTTCCAGCACAACGATGAGATCTTTGAATGGAATGGATATATCTCCTCAATCAAAGAAGGAAGGCCTGAAATTCAAGAAGATAAATTTGAGAAATTAAAATGGTTTTCTAGAAAAGAACTAGCAGAATGCGATAACTTAGCGCCAAATATCAGAATGGTCGAGAATGGGATTATCAGGCTTCTTTGACGAATAAAGTTTGATATTGTATCAAAGAAAATTTAAAGTTTCGTGCACACTGTGTATGTATGTCTACCAAAAATATATCTCTGGATGAGGACGCATATAATCGGTTAAAGAACCTTAAAGATGAAGGAGAGAGCTTCAGCGATGTTGTGAAAAAAGTGACAAATGAGCGTTCATTAAAGGAGATAGCAGGCATAATATCGGACGAAGAGGCCGATCTAATGAAAGAAAAAATCAGCGAAAATAGAGAAGAAAGTCTAAAAAGATTAGATAAAGTAGCTGATAGCCTATGATTCTAGATACAAACTTCATTATAGATGTAATGAATGGAGACAAAGAGGCCTTAAATAAGTTAGATAAACTTGAGAATTCCTCTAGTCCTGTCTCGACCACCGCTATAACTTTATTTGAACTTTGGTCAGGAATCAATAGGTCCAATAAATCTGAAGAGGAAAAAGAGAAAGTAATGAATGTGATAAGTTCCCTAACTATTTTTTCTCTCGATGAAAAATCTGCAAGGATAGCTGGAAGAATAGATGGCGTGCTTGCAGACAACAAAGAAAAAATGTCTCCAGAAGACTGCAAAATAGCAGGTATAGCGATTAAAAACTCAGAAAAAGTAGTAACAAAAGATAGAGATTTCAGCACAATACAAAAATATTCTACTTTAGAAATAGAATAGAAATAAAATAGGAAATAAATGAGGGAAAATGTAGGCCTTGTTTTTAGACCAGTTGGTACTTTCCGACTTCGTCGATTGATTCGACATGTGTGAGGAATACTGTTCGGCAGCAGTACTTTTCGACTCCTAGGTCGTCTAGTACTTCGCCTGCGTCTTCATCGTCATCTGTTCTTTCCTCAAATTCTTCGTATTTGTCGCTGAGTACCTTTCCACAGCTTGGGCATCTTACAGGGAACTGCATAACTGATTCACCTGTAGGATTTCTGCTGTTTGTGTCGAGCTCCCTTGCTCGACTGTGAAGGTTTTCTGGTCTCAGTTCTTCTTGGATCTTCTACAAGCATGTTCCTATCGTAATCTCGGAACTCTGCTTCCAAGTCATCGTCTCCGGTGTGCTCTACCAATGCTCTGGCTACAGCCATGCGTGCTGCTTCTGCCTGACCGTTCTTTCCACCGCCTTCCATCTCTACCTGGATCTGAAGATCTCCGTAGACTTCTTCTCCAGCTATTCTCAATGGTTCTTCAATCATTCTCCGTGTTGAGTCCTGCAGTACATCTAGAGGCCTGGAACCCACTCTGATTGTCCCATCACCGTCTTTTACTGTTGCTCTGGCCTTCGCCGTCTTTCTCTTTCCTGAAGTGTGTACTGCCATTAGTTTTTACCTCCTATATGTTTAGCTACATCTCCAAGTTTTACATAGTTCCTGTTCATCAATTCATCTCCTTCCTTCACATTAATCTCTTCAATTTCTTCATCTGCGAACTCTCGAGGAACTCCAAGGTAAGTCTTTACAAGGGCGTGCTGCTCTCTTCCAGACTTTTTCTCCTTTGGAAGCATTCCACGGACAGTCCTCTTGAAAATCTTATCACTTCTCTTTGGGAAATAAGGACCTGTGTCTCTCCGACCTCTATCGTATTTCTGCTTGTAATCCGCGAAAATCTTATCTTGGTCGCCAGAGATCACGATTCCCTCACTGTTTACAACTCTGACTTCCTCGCCGTCTCTTACTTCGGATGCGATATGGGAAGCGAGTCTTCCGAGAATCTTTCCTGATCCATCAATTATCTTTGTCATTATTTATTTCACCATTTTGAGGCCTTCTGCTTCAGGATTTTCCTCAAATAAATCCTCGATAAACATGAAGTCTCCGGATTCTTCGATCTGGTTCTGGGCATTGTTAGAAGCCTTGAATGCTGCTACATTGACTTCTTTCGATAGTCGTCCAGAGCCTAAAACTTTCCCGGGAACGACAACTGTGTCGCCTTCTTCAGTATTCCTTTCAATGTCAGAAAGGTTGACTTCAGGCCTTCTACGATTTACTTTTCCAAGATTTTGTGCTACATCGTTCCAGAAAGAAGCGTCTGCTTCCTCTAGGGATTCGATGGTTTCAATTAAAATCGGGTTTGTAGGATCTGCTTTATTATCCATAATTAAATTGCACCTCGCCACACTAGTGTGACTGCTGGTAAATAAGTTAATGAAAGACAAGATTTTTAAACACAGATATCAGCACTATCTCCAAGGAATATAGACTATCTCATTTTTCAGTTGGTCTACAGATATTGAATTAAGTACCTTAATAACATCTGATGCTGTCCGTTTTTTACTCTGGCGTTTAGTTTGAAGAATAACGCCAACTTGATTCTCCTCACTTAATTTTCTGAAATCATCATCCCTTGTAAGTATAGAACGGTCGTGCTCTTGAGCATATTCAACCAACTTCATGTCGCCAACACCTTTCATATCAAGATCTTGAATATGTACGACATCTATACCATAGGCCTCTAGTCTTTTGACAACAGTCTTTGAGATATGTTCATCCGCTAACAACTTGTGATCAGGCATTTGCCTCTACCTTGGATCTGAGCTCCTCACGCACAGTTTTCTTGTTATCATAGAAAAATCTTAATGCATCAAGAACCTGCTGAGGTTCAATACCATATTCTTTAGAAATCTCTTCAATATCCCATCCTAGTTCTTGATAGGCCTCCACTACATCCACAACACGGATCCTAGTGCCTTTAATCCTATGCTTGCCTCCGAAATGTCCTTCAGTGGAAACAATATTTTCTTCAGCCATAAATTATTCTGATTAATTAATTGATAAATATATTCCGGTAGGCCACCACATGGACTAACCTGAGTAATCTACAAACAAGTTATCTGGGGCTATTGGGGCTTCGCCGCCGACACTGAAAGGCCCTGTAACAGTTCCTGTGGCGCTTTGGTCATCGAGGCCTTCAATACTGTAAACTAGTTCTATATCAAAACTATTGCAGCCGCTGGATTCCTCAAATCCTGTAACTGTTACAGAAGAAACTCCTCCCGGATCTAGATCGCCATCCGTCACCGCAATAGAGCTGTTCTCAATTACGACTTCCTGAATCTCTACATTATCAGATCTCCTGTTCTCAAGAGCAATTGCTAACTCACTACCCGTAGTAAGGCCGAAATCCTGGATCTGGACGCTTTCACCTACAAAACCTGAACTCGACTCAACACAAGCAGTTCCAAAACTAGAGTAGGCGACACCTGAAACAATCGAGACCGTTATCAGCATCCAGCCATAGGTCGTCAAGTACTCGATCGCAGACTGCCCTTTCCTATTCATGGGTTCGAACCTCCAAGGCATTGATCGCCTCCGTCCTGATAACCTGCTTTTTCTCCCCCAAACCTGTTCCAGGCCTCAACCTGGTAACAATCACTTTGAGAATTATCTTTCAAGCCTGGATTAGCGACTCCAATTTGATAGAGATCATTTTGATCAGAGCTTAAATCTTCAATCGGCACCGAAGCCACCTGACTGTAACTAGAGTTAGATGTAGCATTGTAAAGCACCCGGAACTCATCGACATTGTCTCCGGGATGAGTGAACTCAACTTCTGCTACATGAGTTGAGAAGTCGATAGTATTTGAAACAAACTCGCTGCTGTCTAAAGGTTCAGTTCCTGAAAGATAATAGGCCTCAGCACTGTAACCTTTGGAGTTCTCATTTACAATCCCGATTTTCGAAAGATTTAGAGAAATAACTTCTCCATCATCAACATTTCCTCTCGTAAACTGTCGAGTTTCAGTCCCGTTTGAAACATTAAACTCAAATCCCATATCTTTCTCTCCATCAGGATCAGAATCAACCTGGAACGCAATCGCATTCTCCCCATATACTTTCAGGTCTCCAAAGTTTCCAGGATTCAAGTTATCGCCGCTTGATATATCCTGAAGATTGTAATCCACGCCGTTTATATCTGCAACAGTAAAGTTGTAGAAATTATCGCTGTTATCCCTTTCAGCACCATAGGCCTCCAATGAGACATTCCATCTCTCAACAGAACCATTTCCGAAATCACTGATTCCTGAAGTATCGACCTGAACAGTATCTCCAGGATTAACATTGTTAGAAGTCTTAAAGTCGATTCCAGTAGATTCTCCAACCGTCACATTAATCGGGCTGTTACCATCAACAGTTACATTCAAGACAGGATTAGGATCGACAGACTCATCATGAGGCTCCGCCAAAGACACTTGAGGCCTCTCAACCGTTGTAAAGTTCCAGACCTGGCTTTGAGCACTTTGTCCATTGTAGGTAGAGTTAGAGTACCATTCATACTCTGTGCCTGGATCAAGATTCTGACTTTCTAGGCTTACATTGATCCTTTCATTTGGAGAGGAAAGATTGCCGCCTAAAGCAAGATCGCTCCCGGACTCATTCACAATATAGAACTCGAGGCCTGTCTCAATACCTGAAGAATTACTTTCCGCACTCAAATCCCAGTCAAGGCCTACCGGCTCAGAATCATTCTTCGGTAAAGGATTAACCGGAGGATTTAGTGTAGAGACATTGAGGACCTGAGTCGCGTAATCGCTGCCACTGGAAAAGTTTGCAGTATACTCTCCTGAATCGCCCTCACTCGTAGAAATACTCAAGGTCTCAGTAGTGGCGCTTCCTCCATCCAAAGTCAGAGAAGTAGAGTTGGAACCGAGACCCGGAATACTTAGATCCAATGTGGTGCTTCCATCAGCGCCCGTATTCTCAATCAAGGCCTCAACCTCAACATCATTGCCCTCAATCACAGGCTCATTGACATCCTGAACAGTAACAGCAAAGTAAGGCCCTGTTGCAAAACTAACGACGCCTCCAGACTCAGTGAAGAGCTGTGTTGTTGACTTAGTTATTTTACTGCCTACCTCTCCATCCTCCGATTTTGCTCTAAATTCGTACTCAGTATCAGGATTCAAACCCTCAACTCTTTCTTTATAAAATCCGTCTACTGAACGCTTATCAGCATTTACAGTATTCCATGTTGATGCGCCTGTTTCTTTATACTGGAACTGCAGCTGGATTTGATCATTAATATCTCCAGTAAACTGTGATACATCAGTGATTTCTCCATTAAATCTAAACCAGTCAACACCGATATCTGCTCCAGTAGTTGAAATATTATACCTGCTGGTAGTATCAGAATTTACGCTTCCACAGTAATCCTTTGTACAGGCTTCAAACTCGTAATCTGTATCAGGGTTAAGACCTGTGACAACCCGATTGAATGTTTCCGAGCTATCGATAGTTCCTGCATCAACCTGCTGCCAACTCCCTCCTGTTTCCCTGTAATTAAACCATGCATTGATCGGGTCCTCTAAATTAGATAGACTTGAAGCTTCCCCTGTAAAGTTTAACGACCTATCACCTACTCCATCTGTTCCGGTTGTCAAAACACTGTAATCCTGAGTTGTGAAAGACTGCTGTCCTCCAGACTGCGTAAACAACTGAGTAGTGTATTTTGTCAAGATGCTGCCTTGATAACCGTCCTCCGACTTAGCCCTGAACTCATACTCTGTATTCGGACTAAGGCCTTCAACACGCTCTTCAAATATGCCGTCACTATCCTTCAAATCTGCATTGGCAGTAGTCCAACTAGGTGCCCCAGCCTCTCTATACTGAAACTGCAACTGAATCATATCATCTATAGTATCCGTAAAACCTGCAACATTCTGAATATCTCCTCTGAATCTCAGCCAATCGACCCCGATATCAACACCCTCAGTTGAAACACTATAAGTACTTGTTGTATCTGAATCGATCCCGCCTCCGTAGTCTTTAGTAAAAGCCTCAAATTCGTACTCAGTACCAGGATCAAGACCTGTAACTACACGGCTAAAAGCTTCTGAATCTTCAACTGTTCCAGCATCAACCTGCTGCCAAGAATCACTCGTCCCTGCTTCCCGATACTTAAACCAGGCCTCAACAGGATCATCAACAGAACTTAGGCCTGTAGTATTCCCTGTGAAATTCAAGGATTTATCGCCCACTCCATCCGTTCCAGTAGTATAAACCTGGTAATCCTGAGTAGTGAACGAAACATTTCCTCCCGGCTCAGTAAAGACATCTACAGCTAAGCCTCCAGCACTTAACACAACTAAGGTCAGCGATAGAACCAAAGCTCTAAAAACTAAAGTCAAAACATGCTTCCTTCCACTGTAGAGTTTCTTGAACACTAAATAGAATATTTTTATCGTTAAATAAAAATGTATTAGCAGAAGTATTTAGTTGAAATCATATGTAGCCACATATCCATCGTATGAACTAGTTGCCATTTTAGATCCATCAGGGCTAAATGTTAGGCCATCAGCCCTGCTAGGAGGAGTTATGCTATCAATCTGTGTAGCCGTGCTAACGTCCCACGGAGCGGACATCTCATACTCATTCATAGTTGCTCCTCCTGCTGAATCAACAAGTATCAGTTTTGAGCCATCTTTGCTGACATGTATTGAATTGATATCTTCAGTAAGGCCTGAAGTCTTAGATGAAACAAATGAAGCCGTATTAATATCCCAGGGTTCTGATAGCTCATACAGAGAAACCTCATCCCCATATCTGGCTAATATCATTTTAGAACCATCTGGGCTAAAATCGATATTGGAATATTCCTTGCTTAATACTTCTTGATATTCATAATTTGCCGTTGTTAAATCCCAAGGCGTACTTAAACTGTGATACGTAATCTCAGTTTCATCGTCATAATTAATGTAGATTTCATAATAACCAGATCCGTTAGGCATAAACGCATAATCTCTACCATTTTCAGTAGTATCTACCCTCTCTCCTGCAGTATTTATATCCCATGGAGTAGAAAGCCTGTACTGATAAATTCCGCTATTTTCGATATACATATAACTTCCATTTGAACTAAATTCTATATTGTCCGCATCTATAGAAAGCGTGGTGGAAGAAATTTCATTATAACTCCGTCCTAAATCAATTGAAGCCGAAGTAGGTAACTCTCCATTGTTAGACTCAAATTCTGAGACAAGAGCCTCTCTACCTTCTTGGCTCGTGGATGCATAAAAGTTATTAAAATCTATAGTGTCTAAATTTCCTGAAACAGCATTAAACAACTTTATGCCAATACCGCCTCTTGACAATTTTTCATCCAAATTTTCTTCTAAAGTGGTATCCCCCCATATTACGGGTTCTGCATAAGCTTCAACACTATATCCAGTATCGGGAGACAATCCTGACGTTAGAGATTGAAGCTGTTCTTCATTAAATGCAATATTTGCCGGACCTCTTTGACTTAATGAATTATCTTGAGAATAATTCCAATAAACTAATGCCGCATCGAAATCAGCGTCCAGTTGGTCTACTGTTGCTTGAAAAGTAGCTTCCGTTTCTTTCACGTTCGTAACTGGATCTGTAGTAACATTGAGATTGTATTCTCCGCTCTGTTGTGGAGAAACCTGTCCTACCGCGTTTGTGATAGCGAACCCGATAAGGATTAGAAGGCCTATGCCTGCTGCAATATGATGCTTTTCTGTTTTAAGCTCCATTGATCATGTTTGTGGATTCTTTGTTTTTATATTTTGGAATTTTTGTTGACGGCAATCTTGTTGGGTAAGAGATTTAATTCTTTAGTCAAATTGTTTGTTATGACTAGTATTGTTGAGTCTGAAGGAGTTGTGGGCGGGAAGCCTAGGGTTGAAGGTACTCGTGTCCAGGTTGATGATGTTGTAGGGGCTTACCGTGAGTGGGATTGGAGTATTGAGAGAATTGCGTCAGAGTATGATTTGAGTGTTCCACAGGTTTTGGATGCTTTAAAGTATTATTACAATAATATGAGTGATTTTCCAGCAGACTCTGATGTAGAGGCTTGATTAAAATGGCGTTAAAGCTTTTAGCAGATGAGAATATTCCTAATGCTGTAGTTGATCAGCTTGATAAAACTAATATCGATGTTATTTCTGTAAATGGGTTGATGAAAGGAGGAAGCGATGTAGAAGTTTTTGAAAAAGCTGTAGAGGACGAAAGAGCAGTTTTAACAATTGATAAAGATTTTGTGTCAGGTCTTGAAGAAGAATTTAAGCATTATGGAATAATCAAGTTCCGAGAAAGATACAGGATAGGGAGAATGGTCAAAGATGTACAGAAGGTAAATTCTACACTGTCCAGCGAAGAATTAAATGGAACTATAGTTTACCTTCCTTGGGGCAGCCAATAGTTTTGGATGCAGAATTTCTTGCCACACTCTCCAATTACAGCGTCTTGTACAATCCTTGGAAATTTCTTCAGTGCAGTTTGTTTCAGTAGTCGGAACTGTTGGAGATTCTGAATGCTTACTGCACTGTCAGAGTTCTATCACTCGAATATTCACTTTCTGAAGTACTTGGAACATTTATTGAGGCCTGCCAGTTGTATTCTGTTGCGTTTAAATCTTGATTAAATGTATAGCTGTTTTGGTCAGCCGAGATAGATGTCTGATTGCTGAACTGTTCTTCCCCATTTATGCCTTCGCCTGATATCCTGAGATTTACATTAGTCTCCAAATCTAGACTGAATTCGAAGTTTACAGGGCTTGAGGCCTCCGCGTTGTCGGAAGGATTGTCTATACTGAAGGCTCCTATGTTTCCGTAGGCTCTAGTGTTTTCTATTTCTCTCTTGCTTGATTCCCAAGTGTTGGTTGAGTCTTCGACTTCAATCCAGTACTCTTGAACTCCGGCCTGAGGGATCGGAGCTGTTACACCAGTATCTTCTCTGATATTAAGTCCGGGTTCTAGCGGCACCGAGGCCTCCCTATCTCCGTTTACTACGACATGTGCTTCCTGTCCTGTTCTGGCGTTGTCTACTTGGAACTCGAACTCATGCTCTGCTGTAACTGTATCGCCATCTGACGGACTTGCTAGTATTATCTCAGGTCCCGAGTATTCTGGATCTGCTCTCATGAAGTCTGTATCTGTCTCAGTAAACCCATTTGCATCTTTTACTTCGAGCACTATGTCATAGGCGCCTTCCTCTGGAATCGTGTAATCAACTGTTTCTCCTTGAAGAGTGTCGTTAAAGTTTTCATGATCGAAAGTCCAGTTATAGCTTGCGATTTCGTTTTGGCTTTCTGTACCTGAGGCATCAAAAGTAACTGTTTCTCCTGCGTACTCCATTCCTGAACGCTCCATTACAGGAGTTATATCTCCAGTCGACCCGGATTCTCTTTCTTCATATCCTTCTACTTGGAAGGTTTCCTCTATAGTTGAGGCCTTCAAAGTCATTTCTTGAGTGTTTGGAACTTGGAATGTTAGGCCTCCTGCAGTAGTTGTCTCTCCTAAATTATCTCCATTTAACTGGACCTGTTGGTTCCCTAGAGCTTCACCGTTTTCTAAAAGAGTTAGTCTATTTGTTTCTTCTGCTACAGGACTGCTGTCAAGTCTAAAACCTGTGAACCCTTTTTCATCATCTGAGCCATCGTCGGAATCCTGTGAGTCATCTTGATCATCTGAGTCTTCTGAATCATTATTTGAATCTTCAGAGCTCTCATCGGAACCATCTGAATCATCAGAACCCCCTGAATCATCCTGATTTGAGTCTCCCTGATCGGAATCATCTGAGGCCTCTCTAGTCTCGCTCGCATCTTCCTCAACACTTATCTCATCTGTAGTATAGTATCCGTCATAGCTGACATTCACCGGGAAATCATTTTCCAGGCCTCTGACCATTAGTTTTCCATTCCTGTTAGTTTCTCCCACATTCAAGTTGTCGAGTCTGACAGTAGCGCCTTGAACATTTTCCCCATCTAAACTAACGGTTAAAGTCGTTAATTCATTCGGTTCCAGAGGCCTTTTATCGAACTCGACCTCTAAATCAGGTTCTTCATCTCCCCCAGTCAGAAAATCAGGGGAGAAATCGGCGATATATAGCCCGGAGACTACTAGAACTGTTGAAAGACCTAATATCCAGTATCCTAGCATTTCTGTATCTATTTCGTACTGTCCTGTCTCCATTGAATAATCCTTAACTTTGTTTTGTTAAGCTCTGAATTAAAACTCTTCGATAGAAAGGAAAACTTCAGCCCTTAATATTCACTACAGGCCTCATTTTAGCCACCTTTTTACCGATTCCTAGAGAGTCGCTGACTTCTATGACTTCATCCACATCCTTGTAGCTGCCAGGCGCTTCCTCCGCGATTGTTGAGCCTGATGCTGCTTTAACATGGATACCTTCCCGTTTCAAGTCATTCTGAATATCTTTACCCCAGTAATCCTGCTTGGACTGGCTCCTAGACTTTAACCGGCCGGCACCATGAGCAGTTGAACCGAATGAAAGACTCATGCTTTTTTCTCCACCGGAAAGAATATAGCTTGAAGTCCCCATAGTACCAGGAATCAATACAGGTTGGCCAGACTCTCTGTAGGTCTCCGGAACTTTTTCATGTCCTGGCGGAAAGGCTCGTGTCGCACCTTTTCTATGAACAATAACATCCTTCTGTTTACCATTTACTTCGTGAGTTTCCTCTTTCGCAATGTTGTGACAGACATCGTAAACCAGGCCTACATCAGGACCGCCAAATAAAGTTCCAAGTGACTCTCTCACAGCTTGAGTGATAGCCTGGCGGTTGCACCATGCAAAGTTTGCCGCTGCATACATCGCCCCTTTGTAATCCTGTGCTTCCTGCGAGTCTATAGGGGCATAGATCAAGTTCTTTTCCGGAATACTTTCAGCGATATCTGGGTAAGCTTTCTCAAACTCCCTCACATAGTCTGAGCAGGTCTGATGGCCTAAACCTCTAGAACCTGAATGAATCATTACCAAGACTTGATCCTCTTCTAGCCCGAAGGCCTCAGCCTTCTCCTCTGAGAACACTTCATCAACTACCTGGACTTCTAGGAAATGGTTTCCGCTGCCTAAAGATCCTAGTTGTTTTAGGCCTCGAGTCTTAGCTTTCTCCGGCACCTTGTCCGAGTTCCCCGGTAGTCGGCCGTTTTCCTCACAGTGTTCCAAGTCTTCTTTTTCTGCGTGACCGTTTTCCAGCATCCAATCCATTCCTTTTTCCAGAATTTCCTCTAAATCTTCTTCATCGATATCGATGTACCCTCCTTTACCGAGCCCACACGGAACCTTCGAATAAAGAATGTTAGCCAATTGCTCCTCCATCCCATCAATGTCACCCGCTGTTAAACCAGTTTTAAGCACTCTAACCCCGCAATTAGATACGATAAACTGGTTTGCATTAAAATTATGAGCTTCATGCTTTACACCAATATCATACACCGTTTCTACACCATCAGCCTCAATTTCTTTGATCGTAGTCTTAACAGCAAGATTATCCTTTACTTCAATGTTTTTTGCAAATTCTTCAAAGCTAGGAAAATCCTTAGGAGGCCTTGGACTAGTTTTCCGACCGCCATATACACTTCTTTCTATAAACCTGTCATTTATCTCAAATCTCTGTTTTATGTCTTTCGGAGCCATACCTCCTTCATACAGCTGTACAGCTTGTTTTGAGATATTTTTCCTTCTTTCAATTGCTTTTTTCTTGGTTTTAAGATATTGAACTACTCTCACAGACTTTATCCTTTTTTCTAAATTATAGCGATAGCCTATCCGGGTGTAGAAATTAATTAAATTTTCTAAGTCGTTCTTTATACCAAGCCTGTGCCTCATTACCTCTCCATCTTGGTTTTCATGAGTTTCGAATGCCTCAATATTATTCGTGTTTATATTGAGATCCTGTAAAAGCTGTTTTATGCCGCTCATGAATTGTTTGCCGCTCTCTCCAATATTTTTGGACTTGTTTTGGGAGATTTTTGGACAATAAAAGTCTTTTGCATGCTGGGCTTTAGGCGAGCTCATCTCTGCTCCAAAGAACGCTGAGAGATAAAGTGCTTTTTGCCATCCTGTCAATCTATGCACGTATTCAGGTACAGTAAATTCTTGAGCTGTTTTCTTTCCTTTAGGCGCACCAAGTTTTACAAGTAGTTTTTGGAATGCATTGGAAGTTGATTTTATAGACGTTTCGGTTCTTTCGAAGGGCTCCAGTCTTACTTGATGAGTTCTTTTTCTTTCATAAATTGGAGACGGCTTAAACCCTATTCTGCGGATATCTTCTGCTATACTTTCTAAGTCCTCCTTGTCAGCATAAAATGTTGTTTCACTGTGATTATTGAATGATCCATCTCCTGTATGAAATCCTACGAGTTTCAAGAGCAGATTAAATTCTTCGTCAGTAGATTTCAAAGGAAGTAAGTCTCTTTGTTTCAAAGCCTCAATAAGCTGAGGATTCTCTCCCTCAAAGTCTTTTTCAGTGAGAAGAGTAAATTCTTCAGGTTCTTCATCCTCTACCCCTTCAAAAGGCTGAACATATACTTGTTCTCCTTTATTTAGGTCTTCCACTTCTTTCATGCCATTAGGCGTTAGGAACGGATGATCTTTAGTTGCTTTAATAGACTCTCCAGTCTCAGTCTCTACGTTAAAAACTTGTTTATCTTCGTTTTCAGTGAAAAGAACGATATCTGATTCAATTGCCTTCTCTCCTGCAACTACAGCTTTTTCATCAGCAAAGTTCTTCTTCAATTCAGCAATGGATTTGCTTCTTCCGAATTCAAGAAGGACGTTCGAATCCCTAGATAAGCAATTAATATCGAAGCCTATGCCTCCAGGGCTTATAAGCCCGTTTTCTGCGTTGAAAGCTGCGACTCCTCCGATAGGGAACCCATAACCTTGATGGCCGTCAGGCATCACACAAACATGCTTTTCCACACCTGGCAATTTCGCCATATTACAGGCCTGCTCCAATGTAGCATCCTCCTTAATCGTCTCCAATAAATCCTCAGAAGCATAAATTTTAGCCGGAACATTCATTCCCTCTTCCAAAATACTGTAAGTATTCTCCTCAACTTTTTCTATCTCCATAAGTCCAATTTCAAAATGAGTCTTTTATTTTAGGTCTTGTGAGAGGCCTAGGCTTATTTCTATGGCTTCATCTATTTCATTCATCTTCTCTCCAGCAATTTCCCCAAATTTTTTCTTTATCCTTTTTTGCTTATCTATCGTGAATATCTGGTTCAGCATCGCTTTTGTATCTCTATTTACTTCCTCTTCTTCAGCTCTAATTTCAACATCAGTAGGATATACTTCACTATAACTTGAAGAGAGGGCTGCTACTATTATTGTAGGTGCGTGAGCGTTTCCAACATCGTTCTGTATCACTATGCATGGACGCGTTTTACCTTGTTCAGAACCTTTCTTAGGCTCAAGATCTACTAGAATAAGATCTCCTCTAGTTATTTCCATGTTTAAATCGAATTTGTTTCAGAGGCTTGAAGCATTTCTTCCGAAATTTCTCTTTGCTTCTCTGAGCTCATCTGTTTATAGGCCTTTTTCAGCTCTTCTTTTGAGTCCTTCTCTTTCTCTATAATTAGTTCTCCTTTTTCGTTTTCCTCAAACTCTATTCTGTCACCAGGCCTGATCTTTTCTTTATCTCTAATTTCTTTTGGTATTGTGACCTGTCCTCTCTCACCGACTTTTCTAGAACTAGAACCCATAATTCATATTTAATTCATACTCTTAAGAATATTTCGGAACAACAAATCTAGACATCTAAAACTGCTTCCAAGATCCATTTTTTATCCTGGTAGTCGACCTTCATTTCGTTGTATGTCGGAGATTTAATATCCAGAAGACTCATATCTGAAGTGATATTATCGACTACAATAGTGGCCTTAATCGTCCAAGAATCTCTTTTCTCCTCCACCTCTAATTCTTCTGCATATGAAATTACGACAGTTTCCGAGTCTTGGAGAAAAACCAATTCATCTAGGAAATCATATAGTAAGGCCTCCAAATTCTCTGACTCTACCTCTATCTTGTGGTGATACTGTCCATGAGTGTCGCCGCCTACGATTTCAGCGAAGGCCTTTACTGCTTCGGAGAACGCTTCCTCTTTTGACTCTCCTTCCGCGTGAAACTTTTCATCCGCTGAGTGTTCAAGTATCTCAAACATCGAAGTGAACCTCCAAGGCCTTCTCTATCAACTTGTTAGTCTCCCCTATACTTAATTCTGTGTTATCAATTATTAGATCGTAGATAGTTAAATCATCCATGTCAATCCCGTAGTAGTCTCTGTAACGCTCCTTATTATCTCTATCCCGTTTAATTATACGGCTTCGAGCCTCTTCCTCAGAAATCTCTTCCCTCTCCGCTACCCTGCTAGACCGTTCCCCCAAATCGGCTTTCAACCTAATCCTAAGGTCCGAGTAATCACCCATAACATGGCAGGAAATCCGCGACTCGATTACACAGTCTTCATTCAATCCTTTCTGAAAAGTTCTTCTATCCACCTCTAAATCAGTCTCCTTATCCGCCTTCTCAGAAAGCTCTCCGACCGTCAGGCCTCTTTCCTTTGCGATATTCCGGAAAAAATCTCCTGCAGAATAATGCTCAATACCCAGAAACTCCGAGATATGCTCAGCCAAAGTACCTTTCCCGGCACCCGATCTGCCGTCAATCGTAATTAAAATTTCAGAACTTCTTTCTCCCTCAAGACCTAACTCGCTCATATAAGAAAGTTGTAATGACAGCTTTAATGCCTTTAAGCTCATAAGATTTTTAACCACAACTAGCCAATTTCATCGAGGGATACTTTGGAAAAAGGAATTTCTTACGACGACATTCTGATCAAGCCTCAAAAAACCAGTGTAACAAGCCTAGAAAACGTAGATACCTCTACAGAAATAGCAGGCCTGAAACTTGAAGTCCCTATTATCTCAGCTGCAATGGACACCGTCACGGAGAAAAGATTTGCGGAAGAAATCGCTAAGCTAGGAGGCCTAGGATGCATACACCGATTTATGCCCATCGAGGAACAGGCATCGCAGGTAGAAGAAGTTAAGAAAAAAGACTTGAAAGTATCCGCAGCAATAGGCCTGAAAGATAGAGAAAGGGCTAAAGCACTTTTAGATGCAGAAGTTGACGCCCTTGTAATTGATATAGCTCACGGCCACCACGAAAGCCTGCTTGAAGAGCTAGAATATTATTCTGAAACTGAAGCCACAGTTATCGCAGGAAATATAGGAACTGCAGCCGGCGCCAAGGATCTGGAAGAGGCGGGCGCCGACGCCGTAAAAGTAGGTATAGGCCCAGGTTCATCATGCATAACAAGAGAGATGACAGGCGCAGGAGTTCCACAGTTTACAGCTGTAAAGAACTGTGCTGAAGCAGTCGACATACCAATAATCGCTGACGGAGGGATCAGAAAGCCTGGAGACCTTGTAAAGGCAGTAGCTGCAGGGGCTTCAGCAGGGCAAATCGGAGGAATGTTCGCAGGCACAAAGGAAACTCCAGGAGAAATTATGGAGATCGAAGGAGAAAAATACAAAGTCTACAGAGGCATGGCCTCAAAGGAAGCAGCAGAAAAAAGAGCTGAAAGAGAAAAAAGAGACGAAAAATACTCCGATAGAGTACCTGAAGGAGTAGAAACCAAAGTAAAATACAAAGGCCATCTAAAAAACATCATATCAAACCTTGAAGGAGGCCTCCGTTCAGGGATAAGTTACTGCGGAGCAGACAACGTGAAAGAAGCCCAGAAAAAAGCCGAGTTCATAGAGATCTCAGAATCAACACAGTCAAGGAACTCACATCACGCAGAAAGCCTGTAAAAATCAAAAAATCCGAATCAGATAATGGCTTGACCAACTCTTTACACAGATGCCTAGCTGGCTCACGAAATTAATTATATTTTCAATCGCGGTTAAACCAAATTAATATAACGCCGTTATATTTTGGAAGATAATTCCATAGAGGCGATCAAACACTAAAAAGACTCATAAATAAGCAGTAAAAACCATTAAAAACATTAAAAACA
Source organism: Candidatus Nanohaloarchaea archaeon (assembly GCA_046497485.1). Lineage (GTDB taxonomy): Archaea > Nanohalarchaeota > Nanosalinia > Nanosalinales > Nanosalinaceae > B1-Br10-U2g21. The sequence continues at coordinate 41,660 of JAWOFP010000034.1, forward strand.
CTTAATACAATATGGCTAGCCCAGAACAAATCCAGAAGATAAAAAAGCTAGCTAAAAAAGGAGAATCAGTTAATAAAATTAAAGAAACACTAGAACTACCGAAATCAACAGTTTATTATCACTTCAAAAAAGAAGTAGGACAAAAACAGAAAGAAAAGGCCTTAAAAATCCCAGAAGACGAAGAAATCAAAGGAGAGCTATGTGGAATATTCGCAGGCGACGGAAACTTCTACAAAGAGAAAAACCAGCAGTACAGGATAAGATTTTATTTCAATTATCACGAAAAGTATTGGGAAGTTCTTGCCGATTTTCTTGAAGAGAAACTTGAAAGAAGGCCTCGAATCTATAAATATCCTCATAAAGGGCGCGTAGAATTTGATTACTCATCTAAACCTCTTTACAAATTGTTAAAAGAAAACCTTGACTGGGGCACAGATAAAACAGAAAGCATTAGGCTGAAAGAAGATAAAGATTTCTGCGAAGATTTTCAAAGAGGTTTTATTAGAGGTCTTTTAGATACTGACGGTCATCGAGAGAAAAAGTTTAGAAGATTTATCTATGGGACAATAAGCGTAAGTCTGCGAAATAATTTTTCCAAGATATTAGAAGATTTTATTATAGAACATACAAATTATAAAGAAGAACCAGAACAAGAGCATTGGAGAACTATGCACAAACTGTGGATTTCAGGTGACGAAGCAGAGATATTTCAGAGAAAAATAAGCCCTAGAAATCCGAAGAAGCAATATCGCGAGTTTTAAAGAAAAATTACATTCTTTTGACGCGTTAGAATAAGTATAGACGCGGAGCGCGGGATTTGAACCCGCGTTACCACCGCTCCGCGCACAACACAACGAGGTGATGTGGTTGACAGGGTGGTATGATGGGCCAGACTACACTAGCTCCGCTGTATTCTAACAGTTGATGGTGAGTTTTTTAAACCATTACTAAATAGGAAAGGAACTAAACCTTTTGGAAAGTGAGTTAGCTTATGGATTACATAGTGATCGGTGACGGAGTAGCAGGCGCGACGGCTGCAGAAAGGATTAGAAAAGAAGACGAAAAGGCCTCTATAAAGGTTTTTACGGATGAGTCTCAGGCCTTGTACAACCGGATTATGTTGAAGACTTTCATGAAAGGTACTTTACCTGCCCAGTATACTCAGATGCATGATGAGGATTGGTATGAGAAAAAGGGTATTGATCTTTATTTGGAGACTAGGATTGAGGAAGTAAAAGATGAGTATAACAGTGTTATCTCAGAAGATGGTGAGGAATATTCTTACGATAAATTACTGGTGGCGACAGGCGGATCACCTCGAGAATACCCGTTGGATGAGGATTATGAGAACCTACATTATATGTGGACGATGAAAGACGCAGAAGAGATTAAGGACTCGGCTGAAAATTCTGAAACCGCAGCAGTAATTGGCGGAGGCCTACTGGGAATCGACTTAGCCGTAGCTTACGCAGAAAACGACTGCGAGACCTATTACCTGATTCGAGATGATAGATGGTGGCATCGCGGCATCTCAAAGAAAGGAGCAGAAATAATTCACAGAAAACTAGAGGAAAAAGGCGTCAATGTAATTACTGAAACAGAGGCCTCAAGTTTTGAAGGAGAAGAAAAAATTGAGAAAGTTGTAACAGAAAGCAGAGAGTTTGAGGTTGATGCAGTTGCTTTAGCAATTGGACAGACACCTAACTCAGAGATAGTTGATGTTGAGAAGAATGAGGCCTCAATGATTAAAGTTGATGAGAATCTCCAGGCTTCTGATGAAGATGTTTTTGCGGCAGGTAACATGGTAGAATACTACTCCCCGGTTTTAGAGGAGAGAACTGTGAAAGGATCTTGGGATCATAGTGAGGCGATGGGAGAGTATGCAGCAGACAACATACTGGGAAATGATAGGCCTTTCAACTTCATCAACACCTATGGAGTAGGTCATTTCGATGTACAGTTCTTAGCGATCGGGGACTGGACCGGCGAACCGGTAGAGAAAAAGTATTCAGAGGATGAGTATCGTAGACTCTTCTTCAAAAATGATAGACTGGTCGGCGCCGTAATGATAGGATTCACTAAAGGCCAGGAAAAAA
>JAWOFP010000009.1:0-41648 GCA_046497485.1 Candidatus Nanohaloarchaea archaeon
ATTCTTACTTCAATATCCAATGAGAGATTAAAATCCATATTTTTTAACTCTCAACTAGGCCTAGACTTGGAGAAGTGAAAGTTGATTTAAGGTTTCCAGTCCAGTTTTTTATTATGGATACTGAGGACTTAATCGAGAAGGTTGTGGAGGCCTCCGAGCTTGAAAAAGATGAATTAGAGGAAAAAGTGGAGGAAAAAATGGAGGAGTTTGAAGGCCTTGTAAGTGAAGAAGGCGCTGTTCATTTAGTCGCTAAAGAGCACGGCGTAGATCTTTCAGAGTCAAGCGCAGCCGACCTAAAAATTGAGAATATTGTTCCTGAGATGCGTAAAGTTATCATCAAAGGAAAAGTCCTCAATGTTTCCCAGATGAATACTTTTGAGAGAGATGACGACGAGGAAGACGGAAAAGTCCAGAACTTAGTCCTTGGCGACGATACAGGAACTATAAGAGTTACTTTATGGGACGAACAGACTGAAATCGCTCAGAATGTTGATGAAGGGGATGTAATTGAAATGTCAGGATGCTACACTGTAGAAGATGACCAAGGTAGAGCAGAGTTAAGACTTGGTGATTCCGCACAGGTTAAAATGGTTGATGAAGACGAAAAGGAAGACTTCGACGATATAGAGCTTCAGTCTACTTCCGAAGTGGCTATCTCAGAGGTAGCAGGTGAAGGGAACAGCTTCAAAATAAACGGAATGATAATGGCCGTCTACACATCCAACCCATTTTACAGAGTTGATCCTGATTCCGGAGATACAGTCAGGGAAGACGACGATGGAAACTATGTTACAGATGACGGAACAGAAGTAGATGATCCAGAGGGAAGACTTGCAGTATCCGCAGTTGTAGACGACGGAACAGAAAATATTCGAGCTGTATTCTTCGGTGAACAGGCACGAGACATGTTAGGCCTGACCGAGGAACAGGAAAAAGAGATGGATACTGACGCAGTTGAAGACGCAGCCGAAGAAGTAAAAGGTAAAGAAGTAGAAGTCGAAGGAAGAACCCGTTACAACGACTACTTCGGAGCAGTAGAGATACTGGTAAATGAAATGAATGAGTCAAAAATGGAGAACAAGATTGAGGAAATGCTTGAAATTCTTGAGGCCTAAAAATTATATTATGAATAACAAGGAGGGAGTTTTTTGATATGTCAGACGACGTTGAATTAGAAGACATTAAAGGAGTAGGAGGGAAGACGGCTGAAAAGCTTAGAGATGCAGGTTATGAAGAGCTGATGAGTATCGCAACCATGAGTTCCGGAGAGCTATCTGAGATCGCAGATCTTGGAGACAAGAAGGCTCAAAGCATCATCACAGAATCCCGAAAACATCTTGACATCGGATTTGAAAGCGGAAAAGACCGTTTCGATAAAAGAAAACAGATGAAGAGAATCAAGACAAGCAGCGAAAACTTTGATGAGATTCTAGGTGGCGGAATCGAGACTCAGGCTATTACAGAAGTATACGGAGAGTATGGATCTGCAAAGACCCAGATCTCACACCAGCTAGCTTGTAATGTCCAGCTTCCAGAGGAAGAAGGAGGCCTTGGACGAGAAGCAATCTACATCGACACCGAAGATACTTTTACGCCTACAAGAATTGAGCAGATGGCGGAAGCAAACGGCCAAGATGTTGAGGAAACTTTAGAGAACATTCATGTAGCGAGAGCATTCAACTCAGACCATCAGATGCTTCTAGCAGATGAAGCACAGGAGATCTGCCAGAACAATGATATAGGCCTGATTGTAGTAGATTCACTGACCGCACAGTTCCGATCAGATTATGTAGGTCGTGGAGAGCTAGCACCTCGACAGCAAAAGCTGAACAAGCACATGAACACATTGTTGAGATTAGCTAATGCACACAACCTGGCTGTACTTGTAACCAACCAAGTCATGTCTAACCCAGATCAGATGTTTGGGGATCCTACAAAGGCTATAGGAGGCCACATTGTGGCACACAACTCAGCAGTAAGGCTTTACTTGAGAAAAAGTAAGAAAGACAAGAGAATCGCCCGTCTAGTAGACAGTCCTTACATGCCTGAAGGAGAAGCCGTCTTCAAAGTCAAGGACGAAGGAATAATCGACGGATAGAGTTTACACATATCTGCATTTTTTCTTATTTTCTTGGTTCTTTATCGAAGTCAGCAGGTTCCAGCGCGTCAATAATCCCATACTGCGCACTCATCATGCTTTCTATCGTACTGACATGAACTGTGCCTATGCTTTCCGATGCAACCCCAAATCTTGATGCAGAATTACCTTCTATGGATACCCGATTAGAGTCAGAAATATGATACACAGTTATTTCATTTTTTCTATTATCTGTTGTCCAAAGGCCTGAAAATGCTTTATCTTCTAAATAGTATTGAAAGTTTTTCTGAGAATAGTCTTCTTCATCTAAAATAATTTCAAGGGCGTTCTCAGCCCTTCTAAGATTAGGTAGAAATTCGCTGTAATCAGGTAAATCCATTAACAGGATCTACATGATGTCGTCTTCTGAGACTATTACAAAGTCTCCTACGGACTTAACTGCGCTGAACGGGATGATATTACGACCTTTCTTATCTTCCTGAAGCTCTGAATCATCTAAGTGCTTCGTAGTATTGGTTACGAGCAGGTTCATCAGTTCTCCTGATCCTGCGACAAATGACATGTCTTGGACTTTGCCGAATTTTTTACCGTGTTCTTCTGATACAACTGTTCTTCCCGTGATCTCCTTTGCGCGTGGATTAGCCATTATTCAAGTTTACACCTGTTAACAAACAAATATTAGTGAGGGACAGTTAAAAGAATGTATGACGCGGGCATTCACCGCAATACCCTTACTAGAAGAACAAACCAAGAAACTTAGGAGAATCCAAGAAAAATTAGATATTGGAAGGCCTGTACCGCAGGAGAAAATGCATATCACATTCGAATTCTTTGAAGACTTAGATGAGTTGGAGATTGCTGAGATCAAAACCTACTTGGAGTCAATAGAGACAGAGCCTTTAAACATTCGGATTAAAGGCCTTGGCGCATTTCCCAGTAAGAAGTTTGTCAGAGTGCTCTGGGCAGGGATAGAATCAGAGAATATAGAAGATTTATTCAGAAATGCCTCGGATCACGAAGTAGAATCCGACAACGACCACAATTTCAGGCCTCATGTAACATTGAATAGAGTGGATGAGTTGAGAGCATTGGAGAAAAAACATGTGCACGAGATAATGCAAGAATACAATGGGAAACTTATAGGAAGCTTTCAGGCCTCAGAACTTGTATTTTATGAGTCGGAGATGACTTCTAACGGCGCCAACTACAGGAAAATGTATGTGAAAAATCTATGAGTAATATTAGAGAAAAGGATATTTACAGAGCCTGCATAGTTCTCTCTATTATAGGCCTTGGAGTTATCCATATCTCGCATTCCTATATTCAACCAGATAAAGTCGGTATAGATCAGATAGATGAGACCTGGATGGGGAACACTGTCCAGATATCAGGAAATGTACGAGATCATTTTCAGACGGGTAATGCCGCGTTTTTCACGCTTGAAAACTCGTCGCATACTATAAGCGTTGCAGATTTCGAATCAAGAAATATTTCAGACCAAGTAACAGTTACAGGCCATGTCGATATTTACCAAGGTGATTTACAGATAGTTGCACAGAAAATAGAATAGGAAAAAGATTTTTGAGGCCTATAAGTTGTAGATTTCCCCGTATTTACTCTCTATGTACTCTAGGAAGTAATCGGGGTTTAATTTTTCTCCAGTAGCTTGTTCAATCAAGTCTTCAGTTTTGTACAAGCTTCCTTTACTATGGATGTTTTCCTTTAACCAGTTTTTAAGTTCTTCAAACTCTCCTTCACTTATTTTTTCATCCAGACTTTCTATTTCTTCTTCCATTGCTTGATAGATTTGAGCTGAAAGCACACTTCCAAGCGAGTAAGTCGTGAAGTAACCTATACTACCCTGATACCAGTGGATATCCTGTAGGACTCCTTCAACATCGTTTTCAGGCCTCATTCCAAGCAGCTCTTCCATTTTATCGTTCCATTTCTCCGGAAGATCTTCCACTTCTATCTCTCCATTCACCAGTCTTCTCTCCAGACTGTATCTTAAATAGATATGTAGATGATAAGTTACCTCATCTGCTTCTACACGAATCAGATTCTCTTCTTTCACCCTGTTGATAGATTTCCAAAACTCTTCCTCAGAACTATCTTCAAAGGCCTCAATTTCCTGAAGCTTAGGCGTAAAGTGATTCCAGAAATCCCTAGATCTTGCTACATGATTTTCCCAGAGCCTTGACTGAGACTCATGGATTGAGAGATCTCTTGAACTACCTGCTGGAAGACCATAATATTCTTTTGGAAGGCCTAATTCGTATAGAGCGTGTCCAAATTCGTGGATAGTCGGCAGAATTGATTTTGAGATATCATTTGTGTTAAACCGTGTTGTAATTCTAGCATCGTGCTGATTTCCTACCGTGAACGGGTGTTCTGAAGTATCAAGTCTTCCTCGATCCCAGTCGTAACCTAAATCACTCAGAATCTCTTTATTCAATTCTAATTGCCTTTCTTTTGAGACCTCTTTTTCGAAGCAGTTTTCAGGCCTGACATCTGAACCTTTAATTCTGTCGAATAAATCTGTTAATTCATCTCTTAAGGCCTCCATAACTTTCTGCATGTTCTCGAACTCAATATACGGTTCGTAGTCCTTGAATAGTACTTTGTAAGGCTCTTCATCTGGATCGATTTGTCTGGCGTACTCTCTCTTTAATTCAATTAGTTCTTCAAGATCTTCTTTAACTATGTCAAAATTTCCTTCTTTTCTTGCCTTCTTCCATTTATCTAAGGTTTGAGAAGACTTAGATGAGATCTCCTCAATCAGTTCTTGATTGACACTTGAGGACCTATCGTGCTCTCTCTTGATCTCTCTGTAAGTGCTTTCATCTCCTTGATCCAAGGATTCAGACTCAACTTCTTGAAGAATCTGACCCAACTCACTTGAAACAAGTATTTGGTGGCTGAGGCCTGAAAGAACTGAAAGCTGTTGCTGCCGGGCTTCCACACCTTTCTCCGGCATCATAACTTCCTGGTCCCAGTGCAGGATTTCTGAGGCCTCCTCAATATTTGTGATTTTCTTGGACTTGTCCTTCAGTTTCTTCAAAGATTCATCGCTCATAAGTCAAAAATTATAGGTAGAAGATTAAATTACTGAGGCCTAATCTAGAAATGGTCTTCAAAACTCTCAAAGGCCTCTCCCATGAAATCTACTGCTCCTTCTGCATCCGACATTTTCAGAACTTCTATCGCCGTATGCAAGTGTCTAGTCGGTATAACTACTACTCCTGTTGGGACTCCTGAACGGCTTACGCTGATCTCTCCGGCGTTAGTCTTACCAGTGTTGTAAAGCTTTCTGTGGTAGTTGAAGTCGTTTTCCGCGCTCTCAATCAGCCAGTTACGAACACTTTCCGGAGTAATTACGCCACGGCCTGAGGCCTCTACCATGGTGAGTCCAAAGCCGTCGCCTGTGAACTCGTCAGAGTCATCCAAGTCCATGTTAGGAGTATCCCCTGCTCTAGCTGTCTCCAGCACAACGGCCGCATCAGGCCTTACATCGAAAGCCGATGTTTTTGCACCTTTCCTGCCCACTTCCTCCTGTGCAGAGAACACAGCAACCAGCTCATAGTCTTCGTCAAAGTTCTTGAAGGCCTCAATCGCAATAGCACAGCCAATTCTATTATCCATTGCCGGGCCTGTCACATAACCATTAATCATTTCTTTGAAATCTCTGTCAAAAGTAATGTAGTCCCCTACACGAACACCACGGTCTAGAACATCTTGTCTATCATCTGCCCCGATATCGACGAAGGCCTTCTTCATCTGTGGTAGGTCTCCTTCCTCGCTGTTCTTAACTAGGTGAGAAGGCTTTCCGCCAATAACTCCTGTAAGCTCTTCTCCTTCAGAACTGTGTACAATTACTCTCTGATTGACTATCGAGATAGGATACGCACCCCCAATCTTTGAAACCCGGATAAAACCTTCCTCTGTTATCCTTCTGACACCCATACCGACTTGATCCATGTGGGCATCAATCATCAAAGTCTTATCTCCAGAACCTCTCCTAGCGATTAAATTACCGAAATTATCAGTTTCTATACTATCTGCATAATCTTCTAACTCATTTTCAATTACTTCTCTTACAGCGCTTTCATCGCCCGAAACAGCAGGAGTCTCACAGAGTTCTCTCAGGAGGTCTTTCATACAGAACTATTAAGGATATATATTTTTTAGTTCAACCTTTCAGTCAAGGCCTAAATATCTAAACAACAAATACTTCTTCTATGAACAAGACCAGAGATCAAAAAATTAGAGAATTCGCCGAAACCCTTGTAGACCACTCAGTAGAAGTGGAAGAGGGCGAAAACATTTACCTTAAAGCAGAGTCAATAGATGTGAAGCCTCTCTTCGATGAAGTCAGAAAACTGATAATTGAGAGAGGAGCCTATCCTCACGAACACTTTATCTACGATTCTCAGATCGGGCGTTCAGGCCTCGATTACGACTGGATCAAACACGGCTCAAAAAAGCAGATGGAAAATGTGTCCGAGGCTAAAAAGAAAGAGCTGGAGGAGATGGATGCTTTCATAATGATAAGCGGCCGTGACAACGAAAGAGAGTTAAACGGGTTAGACCCAGAAAAGATAACTTTGAGGAAAAAAGAGACACAAGAACTGTCGGATATAATTCACGAAGACAGATGGGTTCTAACGCGTTATCCAACAGATGCTTCTGCGCAGAACGCAGACCTACCGACACAGGAATACGAAGATTTCTTGCTTGATGCAGTTACAGAAGTAAACTGGGATGAGATGGCGTCTAGAAACGAAAAAATTAAGGCCTGTTTCGATCAAGCAGATAAAGTTAGAATAGTCTCGGAAGGCACAGATCTAGAATTCAGTTTAGAGGAGAGGGAAGGGATCTCCAGTACTGGGAATCATAATATTCCGGACGGCGAGGTCTTCTACGCACCTTTAAAGAAATCAGTAAACGGTAAAGTCAGTTTCACCTATCCTGGCGTAAAGAGCGGAAACCAGGTTGAAGACGTAGTTCTAGAGTTCGAGGACGGGAAAGTAGCGGAGTTCTCTGCTTCAAAAAACGAGGAATATTTAGAGGCGCAGTTAAACACGGATGAAGGCGCCAAATACCTTGGGGAGTTCGGAATAGGAACAAATATGCAGATCGACCGATTCATGAATGACCTAGGCCTCGATGAGAAAATAGGAGGTACAGTCCATCTTGCTCTAGGAAACGCATACGAAGAATCCGTCCCTGAAAACGAGGAGAAGAACAATTCCGCTATTCATTGGGATATTGTAAAGGATTTAAGAGAAAATGAGGATGGAGGAAAGATCTTCTGTGATGGAGAGAAAGTATTTGAAGACGGAGACTGGCTGATCTAGCTTATCTCCTCTTCTGCTTTCTCCAAATACATTTCATACTCTTCCATTGCTTTTTCTACAGGCCTTGAAGTGGTTAAGTCTGCTCCAGCTTCCTTTAATGATTCAAGGCTGTACTGGCTCCCTCCTTTCTCTAGGAAATCTAGGTAGTCTTCCGGTCCTTCTTCCAGTATTTTCTGGGATAGCACGGTGCCGGCTGAAAGGCCTGTCGCATACTTGTAGACATAGAAGTTGTAGTAGAAATGCGGTATCCGCATCCATTCTCTAGATATAGTGTTTCCTACCTCTGCTCTCTGATAGTAGTTTTTCTTTAGTTCAAGATATTTTTCATCCAGTTTATCAGGGCTTAAGGCTTCTCCACTTTCTATCTCTTCGTGAATCCATTTTTCGAACTCTGAGAACATTGTCTGGCGGAAAACTGTGCCTCTAAACTTCTCCAATGCATAACTCAGTACATGCATTCTGAATTCTTTGTCTTCTACTGTCTCCAGTAAGTGTTTAGTGAGTAAGGCCTCATTTGTAGTTGAAGCAACTTCAGCTTGGAAAATAGTATAGCCGCTTTCGTGATAGGCCTGGTTTTCACTGCTTAGCTTTGAGTGCATTGAATGTCCCAACTCGTGAGCCAGTGTGAACATTGAGGAGACATCGTTCTGATAGTTCAACAGGATGTAAGGTTTGGAGTCGTAGCTTCCTCCGGAATAAGCTCCTGACCTCTTTCCTTTGTTTTCGTAGACATCAACCCATCCGTTTTCAAGACCTTCCCTAACCTGTTCCACATAGTCTTCTCCCAAAGGCTTCAAAGCTTCGAGTATATGTTCTTTGGCGTCTTCATACTCTATTTCAGGGCTTTCTGAATCAGCGACCGGCATGTAGATATCATGCATCTCTAACTCCTCTAGGCCTAGAGTCTTTTCCTTTAATTCCAGGTGTCTTTGGAAAAGATCCAAGTTTTCTCTGACAGCTTCGATTAAGTTATCATTAACTGATTCAGAGATTTTATCCGGCTTGGTTGAGGCCTGACGCGCAGAATCAAAGTCTTTGATTTCAGCCTCTCTAACATTCTTGTTCACATTTTTCTCCAGCGTAGTCGTGATAGTATTTCGATAGTTTGAGAAGGTCCCGTACATTTCTTGGAATACTTTTTCCCTGAACTCTCTGTCCTGATGCTTCATGAACTTAGTGAAGTTTCCTTGCGTGAGTTCTACTTTGTCTCCTTCAGGCCTTTCAACTTCTGGAAAAGTAAGATCTGCATTGGTTAAAATCGAGTAGGTTTCGTGCGCCGCATCAGTCACATCTCCAAGCGATGCAAGAATCCTTGACTCTTGATAAGTCAGCTTATGTTGCTTCATTCTGAACAAGTCATTCAGATAGAAGCTGTATTCATCAACTTTTCCTTCTTCCAACCAATTTTCTACTCTGCTTTTATTCTGGACAATTTCCGGCTCAATAAAACTTATTGATTTCTCAAACTCTGTGTTCAAGGCCTTGATCTTTGACACAAGCTCTCTAGGCTTTTGCTCTCTTGTATCCTGGTCTCGGAGCATGAAAGCATACTTTTTCAAGTTCTCAATCCTTCTATCCAGCCCAAACCGTTCTTCCAGTACATCATTCAGTCTTTCAGGCGAATCTGCCGTAGTTCCTTCAAACTTATCGAAATCCTCTACCTGGCCTTTTACCTGTTTGAACTCTTTACTCCATTCTTCCTCGGAAGAGTACATATCTTCCAGATCCCACTTGTACTCATCTCCGATCTCCGATCTCTCATCTACCATGTAAAAAGAATCATCCAACAATATTCAATTATGTTGCGGTACCTGATCGTGCTTTTACTGGTGATGCCTTTCATCGATATGTATGTCCTGATAGAGGCCTCATCAATCCTAGGATTCTGGCAAGTAATAGCTTTAGTCCTGGTCACAGGGCTTATAGGTGCAGAACTTATCAGAAGAGAAGGCCGTCATGTCCTGCTGAAATTACAGCAGTCAGTTACCGCAGGAGAAATCTCAAGAAATATGGCAGAAGGCCTAATCATAGTACTATGCGGAGCCTTACTATTGACTCCAGGATTCATAACCGATATCCTAGGATTCTTGCTAATTTTCAGGCCTCTGAGAGAAAGACTAGTCGCTCACTTAATGAATAATTTTAATTCCGGAATGAATATGGAAATCCGGACCTTCTAACGCCTCAAAGATATGAGGATAGATACTCCGAAGAGTAGAGGACCTGCTTCCTGAGGAATATTTAGACCCAATAATGACAGGCCTATCAAGAGTAAAACTAGCGAGCCACCATACCTGACATATGTCAAGTTCATGCTATATTTTTTGAGAACAGTCGCCATGTAGAGGCCTATGGACGCCAGTGCGACTGTAACTAAAGCAGGCTGGACATAGCTCAATGTTAGGCTGAAACCATTCATTCCTTGATATGAAAGTAGTAGGCCTGTCAGTATTATCGCTGTTGGAGGCAGTCTATCTCCTATATCTATATCAGCTAATTGTAAGCTTATGCTTATGACTGCGAGCGCAGCTGCATACTTTAGTAGGCCTGTAGCGAAAAGAGATTGGAATATAGGTGCGACCAATGCCACTAGTAATGCACCTGTGAGTACGACAGGTATTACATTGTTCACCATTTGAACTGCTTCATCTCGCGTCTCTGATTCAGAGTAAAGTACTGCTAATGCTCCTGCTCCTGCGAAGATGGTGACCGCCACATTTATCATCTGGCTGAATGTGCTTACCGCACCTGTAACTAGTAAAGTAGCGAATACGCCGTCTACAAGCGGAAGGCATAGTATGAAGGCAAGCTCTCTGCTTCCGTCGTCCTTGAGCATGTGCCGTGAAGCGCCAGCTTTGAGTTGTTCCAGAACCATGAAAGAAATACCCTGTGTAGAAAAGCGGTCCCGGGATCAAATTATTTAATCAGTTTGATCCAGGTAAAAATGGTATTAGTAAACTTCATAGCAGCTGCTGACATAGAAAAATTACAGACTGAGTTTCCAGCTGCCATACTCATGTAACTTTATTAGAAAGGTTAGTATTAAAAATTAATTGACTTTTCTATGAAGCTCCTTCACAAATTCCGATAGCTCCCGCACATCATGCATTAAGTCCTCGAACTCATCTTCAGTTACATTTTGCTCGTCCATCCCCTGGATAACCATTTCGACGTCTGAGAGTCTTTCTTCCAAGGTCTTCAGCTCTTCTACCTTCTGCTCGACATCATCTAGATCATCGACTTTATGCTCTAGGTACTTCATCGTGTCCTTGAGCCTTCCAAACTCTGAGACTCCTTCCTTATCGATCTCTGCAATTACTTCTTCTACATCATCTTGGCGATCTTCAAGAGCTTCTAAGGCCTCCCATAAGGCCCTGATTTCTTTGCTTGTCGCATATTTGGACGACATCTTGTCTTTGAGACCCTCTACATCCTGATTGATCTCTCTCCTGATATCCTCCATTCTTTCATTGAAGCTCTGTTCCTCTACAATATCTTTGGCTTCTAAGTTATCGATGCTCTGCTCCAGCCCGTTAAATTCATTTTGTACAGACTGAACTTTGTCTCCCATGTTCTCAAGCTTGTCCTCAAACTCTGCTTCGCTCGGCTTGTTGGAATCAACTGTCTCAATCTTATCCTCCAGCATTTCTAGTGAAGCCCATAGGCTGCCGACTTCGCTCTTGTCTGGAGTTTCTTCCTCAATATTGTTTGCCTTCTCTTCAACTAACTGTTCTAGTTCATCCTTGAACTCTGCAATCTTAGTATGTAGCTCTGATCTATCGACTTTTTCCTCAATCTGAATATCTTTAATCTTTTTCTCTAGTGCAGGATGGCCTTCGTTGAACTTGCGCTCGAACTCCTCAATCTTATCGTTAAACCGTGACTTATCGACTTTTTCCTCGACGGCTGCAGTCTCTGCCATTTCATGGACTTCTTCAAGTCTAGACTCCATAGAATCCATTCGATTTTCTAAGGCCTCATTCTCCTCAATTTTATCCTGAAGCTTCTGCTCCAAGTCTTCCATCTCTTCTTCTAAGGCCTGTTTCTGACTTATCTTAGTCTCGAGCTCAGCCTCTAAAGTATCGAATCTTTCTCTGAGAACTTCTGCGTCCTGAATCTTCTCCTCCAAACTTTGGAGGCGTTCGTCTTCAATATCTTCAGCCTGAATATTCATCTCCTGTTCAGGCCTCTCAACTTCTTGGTTCTGTAACTCTTCAACTCTCTCCTCTAATGCTTCAAGCCTTGAAAGAATCTCCTCAGAGTTAGATGGGCCCTCGCTTTCCTCTGATTCAGAATCCAGCGATTCCGATAGCTCGGAGTGCTTCTGCTTCAAATCTTGCATCTCTCGCTTCAGTCTATCGATCTCATCGTTGGAGACATCAATATCTGAACTTTCTTGTATCTCTGAAATGCCTTCAGATACTGACTGTTCGAGTTCCGAGGAGTTGAATAAGCTCATATTTTAACCACTTTTTAGAGTTCTAACCTTGGATTATGTTTCCTTGTTTAAATTTCATGCCCGGTCAAGGAACACTGGATCACCTTCATCCAATACTTTTTCATCATCGAAAAAGACTGTAGGATCTTCTGAGATTGTATCCCAGTGAATTTTACATGGATTAGCACCTTCATCCGTAATGTAGGAAGTATTATCTCCAAAAGCTATGTGTATCGTACCTAAAACCTTTTCATCCTGTAAGACATTCCCAATCAAGGTTGCTTCTTTATTAGTCCCGAAACCGAACTCTGCCACAGTCCTCGCACCTTCAATATTCTCGAAGGCCTCTAAAAGCTCCGATTCCTCGCTGTCAGGATGTCTAACAGCTACAGCTTTATTATCCTTTATCTCAATTTCAGTGCCTTGCGGCGCAAAAGGAAAATGATCGACAACTAAGGTTCCATTGGCGTTTACTGCGCCGCCGTCAGCCTCTCCAGCAGGAAGATTACCAAACTCACCCGAATCATGGATCAGGCCTGTATCAGTGTGGAAATAATCAATATTGATTTCAAGCTCTAGATCTGTGCCTGAAGGAGTTGTAATCCTTACCTTATCCGTATTCTCTAGAAGTTCGTAGACTTTCTCTGAAATATATGCAACCTGATCGTAGTCCGCCTGTAGACTTGTGTTCCAGATCTCTTTATTGATTCCTGGCATTGTTGCTACTCGAGCCCCTGCTTCACAGGCCTCGGTTCTAGCATCTGTATGAGAAATCGATTTCTTTGTAGGAGCAATCACGACATCAAAATCTTTCATCGCATCAGCGACTTCCTCAGGCGGCTCCTCACCATGGTTCTCCGGCTCATCGTATTCCTTGTAAGCAACTAACTGGGCTTTATCCTGGGCCTGTTCCATCAATGCATCCAGTAAATCTTGGTCATTTCCATCGTTCAGAATTAAAACTTGTTCATCTTTCTGGATATTCAAGCATTGATTGATTACAGTCTCCGCTCCTTCTTTCAGACTCATACATAATCTTGTATATCTTTAATTACAAAGGTTTCGATTCTTAAGCTTCAGAAACTAATTTTAAGGCCTCTATGAAAGACTCCGAAATTGTAGACGAACCAAGTTTTGAGGCCGCCGAAATAATAAATCAGGGAGAGAAAATATCCGAATCCTTCTACCGAGACATATACAGGAAAAATAATGAAGTAGTGAAAGTCTTGAAACAAGGCCTGAGGACCGATCAGATGAAGAGAATAGGAACCTATCTACCTGAAAACCTGGTGCCTGAAACAGTTGTGAGGACAGAAGACTTATCCGATACAGGGATTTATTCAGGGCATCACACAGTCATATACCAAGACCGCTTTGATGAAAGATTAGATGAAAGACTTGAGGCCTCGGACCAATGCGAGTTAGGCGATCTAATTTATCTGCTTGACAGGATAGTCGATGAAGACGCAGTTATGACTGACCCTGTAGTTGAGAACTTCAACTACTTCAAAGAAGATGATGAGTTTCTTGATGGCATGCTTAAGCCCAGCGATATCTGCGATATAGAGTCAATGAA
Source organism: Candidatus Nanohaloarchaea archaeon (assembly GCA_046497485.1). GTDB lineage: Archaea > Nanohalarchaeota > Nanosalinia > Nanosalinales > Nanosalinaceae > B1-Br10-U2g21. Next base: position 13,470 of record JAWOFP010000009.1, read on the forward strand.
GAAATTACCCGACTCATTCGAGAGAGAAAATATTCAGGAGTCCTATATCGAGGAAGTCGAAAAGATGTATGAAGAAGCCATAATTTCGGTGAACTATAACACAGATCTCACAATGGGAGAAATTGGAGAAATATTTGGAGAAACATCTAGATATATACATAAAGTAAGTTTTAGATCTAAGCTAGCTCTTGACGAATGGCCTGAAATTGAGGTATTCCGGCAATAAAAAATTTATCTTAGGCGAGCGCCTGTGCCTCTACCCAAATCTGTGAACTCTAGCTTTCCTTCACGGGCTAACCAGCCTAGCGCCATATTCACTTTTGACTGACTTCCTTCTACTTCGCGTGAAATCTGGCTTAAAGAGGCCTCTTCAACTTCCTCTAGAAAACTGTGGACTTCTCCTGCAAGCTCTCCGATAGTATGCTCCATAAACCAAGTTTTCAGTTCTTTAATTAAATAACTAGGCCTTTATTCTTTCTCCGGCATTGCGCACTGATCGCACCTACCAGTTCCCCAGCCTAGAATCAAAGCTCCTAGAACTGTCAGGATCTGAAATGAGGCAGGATGCAGAACAGTTGGATCTACTAGTAATTGGAGGAAGAATCCAATCATAAAGACTGTAAGGCCTATAGCCATGAAATAACCATGATTGTATTCCATGAGCTTCTTCTGAATTATATTCATAACCCTTTATTCGCTAGAGTAGTTGATAAAACCACAGATATAACAGCCTTATATCAAGATTCATGACTTCCCTTCTATCAAGATAAATTAGTAAATAAAATTTATCTGACAAAATAAATTCAGATGGCTAAGCAGTCAAAGGCCCAACAAATACAATTTTTCGAATACTGTCTACTCCCAGAATACGAGGCAGACACTTCTCAAATTGATTTAAGAGCAGAAGTAGATGCAACACTCACAACTGGAGAAAACTGGGAAAACCTAGACAAAAAATACGGCATTTCAGGCCTAAACCATAATCGACAGGACTACCAGGAAATGAGCTGGAACCACCTAGCAAACAAAGTACTCGACGAGACAGGATACAAACCAGAAACTGAAGAACTCAAAGAACTAGGAAACGAAGGCCTGCTAAACCCTCCACAGAAAGATCAGATAGTCTCAAGATTCGCAGACTAACACTCAATACATAACATTCACCTATACAAAACTCAAATACTAGGCCTCGTTGGCTCAGCCTGGCTAGAGCGGTTCCCTCGTAAGGAACAGGTCCCGGGTTCAAATCCCGGACGGGGCTAGCCAATTTTTTCTTCTATCTGCTTTCTTGAGGCCTTTATTTTTTCTAGGATTTCTTCTGATCTTTCTGATAGGTAGGCCTGTCCTAGTGTTGCGACTATGAGCGCTCCTAGTGAGTTGAACATCATGTCTTTCATTGTGTCTTCTAGTCCGTGTTGGGCGAGCGGCATTGATGTCTGTGTTATGTCCGCGATTATGTCGAGCCCGAATTCGAATAGTTCCCATACTACTCCGAATGCTATTACTGTCAGGAGGATGAATACGAACATGAATTTGTCAGGCAGGTAGATTTCGTCTGAGTGAAGGTCTACTGCTCTTATGACTGTGTAGCCGGCTCCGGCAAGTAGAGAGGCGGAGAGTGCGTGTGTCATGTGATCCCACCACCATACCGACCCGTAGAACCCGAAGCTCCCAAGTGCGTGGAAGAACACAGCTGAAGCAATCCAGAGCGATAGGAAAGGATTCACAGTTACATCATATCTTCTATTCAACAAAGCGGGTGCAAAAGTTACAACCAGTCCAAGGCCTGCGTTAGTTATTACTTTTGTACTTCCGTTATAGAGGCCTGAAGCAAAGAGTATAGCTAATAGTGTCTGCATTAATCTCGCGGTTCGGGCTTTATTTTTCTGAGAGTATTTCATCTCTTTATCACCATTCTAATTATTTTTCTGAAGATTTTATCTCTTCTTGTAAAGTAGAGGTCGAATACTACTCCTGCTAGTAGGCCTGCGGCTGTCGCATTGATGAATTCATACATTAAGTCCTCATTTGTTGTCAGGAAACCGGTTCCCGTATGAATATCCAGATTATATCTTAGTATTGCCCATAGGCCTGCTACTGCGAGCGTAGCCGTTACTGTAAACATTATCGAGAATGTATGATTGAACTCGACTGAAGTAAATACTTGAAGCTCTACTGCTATAATCAGTGCCATAGCCGCCATCGCAAAGTAAGTAGCGACCTGATTCGATAGGAATGATATCTGTAAGGTCCTGACTATCACCGGTATTGCTGCTAGGCCTAGTACTTCCCAAGGCGGCATCACTCTTGGATTTCTGAAACTGTAAATCGGTAAAGCAATTAAAGCAGTCATAGCCCCGGTAAAGGCAATCCATAGAATATCGAAGTTTAGTATGCTTTCAAAAAGTGCTGAGACAATCAGAGCGGTTATTATCCAGGCAAGATACATGTTGATCTTGGTGTCTCTGAAAAAATCCTCAAAGGCCATAACCAAAAATTATATTTTAGTAATTTAACCTTCATCCGCTCACAGATCTGAGAAAATATCTAGGACATCCATCATTAGTGCGACTATCAGCGCCTATAGCTCTAGGCCTGATCCATGTTTGTTACCGCATAGAATGTCGCCATAGACCCCATAATAAATGCTGAGACCCCCTGAATATTGGCGGAAACTAGGAATACCGGGATCTGAAAACCTAAATCTATTACAGGCAAAAATGAAGACTCATTTGTTAACAGGGTTAGAACTCCGAAAAACTCTAGTACACTTGCAAAAGGTAGAATCATCAGGCCTTTGTTCATAACTCAGACTTCTAAGATAGATTTTAAATTATTCATACCTCAGGGCGTCAGCAGGATCCAAGTTGGAAGCTCTTCTAGAAGGAAGATAACCTGAAATAAGACCTAGTAATGTGGCAAATCCAAGCGCACCTATAATTAATCCTGGAGAATATCCTCTTGCGATTGCTACAGGACTGAACTCTGAGGCCGCATAGACGACTATCTCACTTATCCCGATTCCAATTAAGACCCCTATAATCCCTCCTATAAGCCCTATGAGGCCTGATTCTATCAAGAAAAGCATTCTTATCTGTCTCTTTGAAGCGCCAATCGCTTTTAGAACTCCAATTTCCTGAGTTCTTTCATTGATTGACATATACATCGTGTTCATGATCCCAATCCCGCCAACCAGCAATGCGATGCTTGCAAGGCCTACGACAATTCCCTGAACAACGCCTAAAATACTGGTTAAGGCCTCCAATACATCTTGTGGAGTGGTCACATCGAAGTCTTCATCCCCTTCATCGACGTTTCTATCCTCCCTCATCTCTTCCTCTATATTCTCCCTAACTTCGTCCTGTGTGAATCCTGGATCAACTATCGCCACTATCTGCGATAAGTCATCGTCTGCATCCCAGATATTTCTTGCTCTTTCTAGGCTGATTATCATGCTGTTCTGGAACTGGGGCTGGCCCGAGCTGTAAGTTCCTTGAACTCTGAAAGTCTCTTCCCGAATAGTTAACTGGCTTCTGATCCCTGGATCGTCTTCGTATAAACTACCTGCTTCAGTACTCAACATCGCGCTAGTTTTATCCACATTCCTCAGTTTTCTACCGTCCTCCAAAGTAAGTGGAAGGCCTGAAAAAGCAGTATCGAACTCCTGTAAGTCTGCTCCTGCTATCGTCAATGACTGTGTCTCTCCGCGGTAAGTTACCTGCCCGGTTCTCTGGTAGATGCCGGTCGCAGAATCTACTCCTCGAGCCCTTTCAATAACTTCTATATCCGAGTCACTTATTTCTCCCTGAACTATAACCTGATTCGACCCTAGGTCCTGGAACTCTTGAGTGATCGCAACCTCTAATCCTTGACCGAGCGAAACTAGAGAAACTACGGCTGCAATCCCTATGAAGACTCCTATAACCGTAATCCAAGACTTCTTTCCTCGTCGCAGAGTGTTTCTAATCGCTAGCTTTGATAGGCCTAGTATCATTTCTGTCTGATCGCCTCCACAGGTTCAAGGTTCGCAGCTTTTCTTGCAGGAAGGAAACCGGAGAAAACTCCGAGGAAGAACGAAACAGCTAGCGTTCCTCCTATCAAAGTCCATGAAAAGCTTGGATAAAGCGGCGTGCCGACGAACTCTCTGATTATAAAGAATGAAATCTCTGTGAGCCCTAGGCCTATACCAATTCCTATTGTCCCTCCTATAAGGCCTAAAACTCCGGATTCTATGAGGTATACGGTTAGTATCTGTTTTTTAGTCGCACCCATTGCCTTCATTATTCCAATCTCCTTTGTTCTCTCAGAGACAGACATATACATCGTGTTCATGATTCCTAGGCCTCCGACAAATAAAGCGATGGAAACTATTCCCAGAATCACATACTGAACAACATCTAGAATTCCTAGAAATGATTCAAGTATGTCGTCAGCGGTCGAGACCGTGAAGTCTTCCTCTCCTTCCTGAACATTTCGCTCTCTTCTCAAAGATTCTTCGATATTTTCTGAGGTCTCTTCAGGCGTAGAGCCTGACGAAGGCTCAGCCAAAATATAATCAATCCTGTCGTCCGCATCCAAGATATCTCTAACCGACTCGATCGGCATCACAAGAGAACGATCGTATTCAGGATCTCCTGACTCCGCTAGAAGGCCTACAACTCTGATCTTATTTTCATTAATTGTTATCTGAGATCTCAGGCCTACTTCGTTTTCGTATATACTTCCCTGATTCAAGTTATGTCCTGCGAGGCCTGAAAGCTGGTCCACGCTCCTGATGTTTCTGCCCGTCTCTACTTCGATGTTGTTAGCCCTCATGACTATATCCTGAGATTCATCAGTTGGAACACCTATTAAAGGAACTCGCTGCTCTTCACCTTGGAACTCTCCTGCTGTTTGGGCGTTTATCACCGGACCCGCCACACCTACCCCTCTAGAATTTCTGACGGCATCTAAGTCATCGTCGCCTAAACCTTCTCCAGCCTGATCAGGTCCGCCGCCTGCAAGCCCTCCAAGGCCTGAACCCGGCAAAACATAGATAACATTAGCTCCTAAATCCTCGAACTGTTGTGTTACGGAGTCTTCCAGGCCTTGACCTAGTGAAAAAAGCGTGACGATAGCTGTGATACCTATTATTATTCCTATGATTGTGAGCCAGGATCGCTTACCTCTTCTGAAAAGATTTTTTCCACTGAGCTCTGCTAGGTCAAGGATCATCGGATCTTACTCCTTTTTTCTTCTCTTTCTCCAGAAGTAGACTCCGCCAACCAAAGCTAGAACAACTACGATCGGAACGATTGGCAGGCCTCCATTCCCCCCAGTGTATCTCTGAAGCTCGCTGCTGGAATACATTTCTCTTTCCACCGTAAAGCTCTCGGTTTGATCTCCTTCCCCAGTCCTGTAATCGACAGTGACTGGCAGTTCGAGAGTTTCTCCTTCTTCTACATAGAGATCAAATTCCGCAGTCTGGTAGTCATCCGCAATCATTGTTCCGAGATAGATAGAGTCCTGTGAGAGAATCTCGTACTGATCTGATTCTTGTAGGCCTACTTCCGCGAATCGTGCCTGGCCTTCTCCACGGTTCAAGATTCTAAGTGTTACTGTTCCTCTTCCCGCGCTTCTGATATCTGACTCATCGATCGCGACATCGATGTTCGGATACCCTCCGACACTGACGCCCGTAGTTTGAGTCGTGGTAAATTCTTGGCCAGCCTGGTTCTGATAAGTAATTTCGATCGGCAGCTGGTAGAGCTGGTTTTCCGCATCCTGATCCACATTCAAAGTAAAGGAAGCAGTCTCAGATTCTTCAGGGCCTACAGAGCTGATTCTTTTTCTGGAGGTTTCCTGAGGCGCTACTGGAAGCTCATCTACATTCAGGCTTACATCAATGTTTCTGAAGTTAGAGTTCGCCTGATTCTCTAAAGTAATATTCATTTTAGATGAGCTACCTGGCTCAACCCTGTCAGGGAAGCTTAGGTCGCTTACAACCAGAGAACGGTCATCAGTTCTGACTTCTAATGGGATCTGTTCGGTGATGAAAGTTTCATTATTGCTGGATTTCCTAATTTTCAGACTATTGTTGCCAAATACTGCGTTTTCATTGACTTTTACCTGGACCCTCATATCGTAGCTTTCTCCAGGTTGGAGGCCTCCTCTCGGACTCCACTCGCTTTTATCTGTAGCTTGATAAGGAAACTCGTCCACTACCTCAAATGTCGGATTTGAGGCCTCAGCGTTCCCAGTATTTGTTACACGGATCCATACATCTGCGTACTCTCCTGCCTGTAACGGCACAGGTTCTGTCTGTAGTACTTCCATTTCTAGGTTTGTTGTAGGGCCTTGCGCTGATGCGAGGCCTGAAAAAATTGTTAAAATTATCAGTATTCCGATTAAGCGTTTCATTCTTCCTCTACTCCTGTTTTCCCGTCCACAATTTTAATTATTCGGTCTGCGTACTCTGCGTCGTTCTCGTCGTGTGTAACCATGATAATCGTCTTTCCCTCTTCATTCAATTCAGTCAGTAAATCCATTATATTTTCTCCAGTCTCAGAATCTAAGTTTCCAGTCGGCTCATCCGCCAAAATAATATCAGGGTCGTTCGCCAACGATCTCGCGATCGAAACTCTCTGTCTTTGTCCTCCTGAAAGCTCTGAAGGCATGTGATGCAGTCTTTCTCCCAGGCCTACTCGTGTAAGTATTTCTTCGGCACTTTCAGTTCTTTCTTTTTTGCTTACTCCTCTAAAAAGCATAGGTAACGCCACATTTTCTGTCGCGTTCATACTTGGAATTAGATTAAATTGCTGGAAAATAAAACCGATTTTCTTTGATCTCAAAAGCGCTAACTCATCCTCTCCGAGCTTTGAGATGGCTTCATCCCCGACATGGACTTCTCCAGAGCTAGGAGTATCTAAAGCTCCAATCATGTTCATCAAAGTAGATTTTCCTGATCCAGAAGGACCCATAACTGCGACAAACTCTCCTTCCTGGATCTCGACATTTGAGCCTTTCAGGGCCTCTACTGTGGTATCTCCCATCTCATAGATCTTCCTGACATTATCCAGGTCGATGATCGCAGAACTCATGGTAACTATGTGTGGTCGGATAGTTAAATGATTCTTTACAGATCATCTCATAGATATAAGGCTGTTATATCCGATGTTTTTGTCTCAAATTCTCAGACCATTTAACTGATAACCCAAAACTTACAGTTATGAGCATTCACATCCAGGACGCTCTTCACGGATATATAGAGCTAGACTACGAGGAGGAAGCAATTGTCGATAGGCCTGAACTGCAGAGACTTAGGAGAATCCAGCAGCTAGGCCTCTCATCGCTTGTGTATCCTTCCGCCACACATACCCGTTTTCAGCACTCTCTAGGCGTAATGCACACAGCCGGAAGATTTGCTGACTCACTCGGAATTAACGGAGATAGAAGAAAAGAACTGAGAATAGCAGGCCTGTTACATGACTCCGGACACGGGCCTTTCTCTCATGCTTCGGAAGTTGTAGCGGAGAAAAACGGTTTTTCTCACGAAGAGCTTTCCTGTAAAGTAGTTGATGAACTGGAAGATGAGTTTTCAGTAGATTCTGGAAGAGTAAAGAAAATAATAAACGGAGAACTGGAGATCGGCAGAGTAGTTGCCGGCGATATTGATGCAGATAGAATGGACTATCTTCAGAGAGATGCTCATGCAACAGGTGTCGAATACGGACAGATCGATGCAGCAACAATCATCAGACTAGCAGAAATAGACTCTAGAAGACTGGTATTTGACTACAAAGGAGTACAAGCCCTGGAATCTCTGCTTACTGCACGATTCCATATGCTGAAATCCGTCTACCTCCACAACGCGTGTAAGATAGCGGAAAAAATGCTTGAAAGAGCTTTGGAAAACTATGTGGAAGAAAATAAAGTCAAACACATGATGAAGATGGACGACTACGAAGCACATACAGAACTCAGAAGATTTGAAAATGAATCAGGCCTTTATACGAAAGTTTCGAACCGAAAACTGTACAAGAAGGCTTTATCGCTTGATTCAGACTCTTTAAGCAGAGAAACTCTAAAGGAGTTTTCTGAAAAGTCCGAGCAAAAGCTTGAAACAGAGATCTCGGAAGAAGCAGGTCTTGAACGAAACCAGGTTATAGTTGATCTTCCTTCCGTACCTGGCTCGACAGATCTAAATGTGAGAGTAAAAAAAGAAGGAGAGATAAGGCCTATGGCAGATTTAAGCCCGATCCCAGATGCTCTAACTGAGGCCGAATGGCAGCTGGTAAACTTGAATGTGTACTGTCCTGAAACTCATCGTTCAAAGGTTTCTCAAATTGCTAAGGACATCATTCTATAGGCCTAGGAAGTTGAGTATTTTCTGAATTAGAGATGGTTCCGGCTCTTTTTCTACTACCCTGTCTTCCAGTGTTTCAATTTTTTCGCCGTCGTGTTGAACCTCTAACTGGAATCCTGAGTCGGCCTCAAATTCTGCCTCATAGTTGATTCCTGTAACTACTTCTGCGCAGGCCTGATTGTCGAGTTCAGCTCTCTCCGTCTGAATATTCAAAGTGTATGTGTCTCCCCCCTCCTTATTGAGTTCGTGATCTATTACATGACACGGCGTTCCCGCTGTTATTGTGCCGTTAAATTCGACTCTCTGATGATTCTCATAATTAGTATCTCTAACTTGATTGTCTGTCTGATTCGGGTTTCTGCCAGCCATCTCCACTTTGGCACTGTACTGCGTGCCGTTCTCATTAACTCCGGTGGTGGCGCCTGCAGAGCTGCCTGATGTTGTGCCTACATCGCTTCCGTCAGAGTTATTGTGGCCTACGACTGCTGTGGCGAGGCCTGTCATCAATCCAATAGCTGTCAGAAATATAACTGCTCGTTTCATACCAATTATAGAAATCCTTGCAGCTTTTAAACCAGGCGAAGTTGTTCGGAAAAGGCCGAACCTACTCTTCTTTTTCAGGTTCTTCATCTAACAGGCCTGATTCTTTCATCCTGCCAGTGTATCTCTTCAGCACATCGCTTCTAGCTCTCTTAACTTCACTGGATTTCTTAACCCAAAATGTTGCATCCATATCAAGCTCGTTATTTTCTATCTTCTTGAAAGATATCTCCGGTTTAGGAGATTCTAGAGTCTCCTCGCTTTCATTTATCGACTCCATCAAAAAATTCGAGGCCTCTTCAGCATTTTTTAAATTGACTTTCGTCTCTATCGAAGCCTTTGTCTTATTCGACTTTGTATAATTTTTAACCACTCCTGTTGTCAGCATTGCATTAGGCACTATCTGCTTCTTGTTATTTCCGCCATTAAGAGTAGTAGCCCTTAGAGAAATATCCTGCACAACTCCTTCAGTCTCATCTACCTTGATGTAATCATTCTTGATAAACGGATTATCCAAGTGGATCAGCAGACCCGCTACTAAGTTAGATACTTGGTCCCTCATACCGAATCCTACTGCGACTGTGACTGCCGCGCCTAACGCCGTTATCAACCCTACTAGGCCTCCAAAGCTTCCAGCCTGTAAAGCCAATGTAAAAGCAATGAAAAGCCCAAATATAACAGTTAGATTTTCCAGAGAATGGAGGGCTTTCTCATCGTCTTTGGGATAAAATCTCTTGACTGTAGGAACAAGTACAATTCTTGTTAAAGATGTTCCAATCATCAAAACTACGAAAAACCTGAATAACTGGACATAGATGCTTGAACCGTTCCAAAGCGAAACAAATGTCTCAATCATAAGCTTTTAGGCCTCTTTCTTCTGCTTTCTGGTAATAATCTGGAGTTCGCTGGAGTTCGCGTTATCGGAACGCTTCATACCTGCAATATAGTCCATATCAAGCTCTTCAGCTTTACTTACCTTGCTTGAATCTACTTCGCCGTCGAGAACTAGTGCCCAGGCCTCTTCTTCCAAGTTTCCAATGTTTTCGGCCGGGACCCTCTCAACCACTTCTCCGTCTTCTTCGATAGTCATAGCTGCTCTTGTACCGACAAGCTCTTCAAACTGCTTATCAAAATCAGGCCTGTCTTCATCTACTTCTTCAACTTTCGCATACTTCACCGGTTTCTTATCTCTCAAGGCCTCATGAACTTCTTTTGATGAAAGATCTTCTACCTCTTTGTTTTCTGGCGCTTTAGTGTAGTATCTTGGAATACTTTTTTCTTTGAGCTCCTTCATTATCAGGTCGCCGCCCCGATCACCGTCCAAGAAGGCTGTGACATCTTTTTCTTCCGCTATTTTTTCGATTCCTGTCGGAACTGATGTTCCCCCGACCGCCAAGGCATTCTTGACTCCGTGTTTTAACAGGTTCTTCACATCTGATTCCCCTTCTACAATCACAACTTCATCAGAGATATCTACATCAGGCCCTGCAGGGAAGCCTCTGAACTCTGTGACCTGTTCCTGTCTAATTTCGGCTTTTAAATCTTCTTCTAAGGCCTTTCTGTCTGGAGAATCTTCTTCTATCTGTGTAAGTAACTGTTTAGCTCTCTTGACAATGTAGTCTCTCTTTGATACCCTCTGATCTCTTATCTCATTAACTTTGATATCAGCGTTCGAAGGCCCTACCTTCTCAATTGTCTCTAGTGAAGCCGCTAGTAGAGAAGTATCTGTAGCATTCATAGAAGTCGGAATCTTGATCTTTCCTTCTTTACCATCTAATTCGACATTCATTCTGGAGACTTTCCCTTTCTTTCTGAGCTCCTTCAAATTCATTTCTTCGCCCAGAAGGCCTTCTGTCTGGCCGAAAATCGCACCCACCACATCGCTTTTTTCGACTCTTCCAGAAGTCTTTAATTCTGCTTCAATTACATAATTTGCTTGCTTCATCGCTGCTTTTGCCATTGTTCCACCTTCTCCTCTAACTCATCTTCAGTAAGTTTAACCTTTAACTTTTTTCTAGGCCTCTTATGACCTTCAATCAATCCAACATTAGTATCTAATATATCTGAAAGCCGTTCAACCAGTTCAGTGTTCGCTCTATTATTCTCTGCTTCTTCCGTCAACGAGGCCTTCAACATGTGGCCAGTCTCTAAATCAAATTTGTCCTGACCCGTCTCGACTTTCACATAGATCTCTGTCATAAATAGTAAAAATAGAGGCTACCTGGCAACATAGACAGTCATTCCAGTCCCTCGAAGGTCCTGCCTACTGACTTAACAGGTAGCCAAGAAAACATTAAAGGAGAACTCTTAATACATTTGACAAAACCATACATAGATCTTAATTTATGGTTGCACATACTTCGTCGCTGTCAGCTTCTCCAGCAACATTATATGGTCTAACTTCAACACATATTTGGTCTCCAGAACCCCAGCTACTATCGGAAATCTGCTCATTTACTTCTGACGACGGCATATCAACCACATTAGACTCCTTAATCGCGCCAACACCATAATATATATTAAATCCTTCAATATCAGCAGAACTGCTATAGCTGGCCCAATCAATAGATATAGTATTTGTATCTACTACCTCTATATCCTGCACAGTAAGATTTTGAGCTCCTGCGTCATCTTTGGCCTGCATAGCAATACTATAGTTACCTGGGCTGGGAAAAGAGCGAGATGTAGTTTCTCCGTTCTCCTCAAATAACCCGTCCTTATCCCAATCCCATTTAACACTAGAGACGCTTCCATCGAGGTCATTACTTGAAGAAGCGTCGAAAGTTACAGAGCCCCCGACTCTAGGACTACTTGGAGAAAAGTCAAAATATGCTAAAGGAACGCAGTTCTGCTGTTCTAGCTGGGCAGATTGATTCACATTTTTTAGAATAGGATAGTTATTACAGATACTCTCTGAATCGCCAGATTCTACTACGCTCCAGTTCGAGTTAAAATTCATATCCCCCATATTATCTTTAGCCGACATACCTTGCATCTCTCCAGTAAATAAACCTGTAGAATTTAAATTACCGCCATTAGTCTGCTCTGACGAATTTATATCCCAGTAGCTTGAAGTAATGCTCCCCTCATTTTCACCAATTAAACCGCTTACATTTCTTTCCCCGCTGACTTTACCGGTAGAATAACTATCAGATATAGATCCATAGCCCTTATGCCCAACTAGACCCCCTACAGTTCTTGAGCCATTTACATCGCCCGTAGCATAGCTATTAGACACAGAACCCTCAACATTGCCTATTAAACCGCCAGCCCATTCAGGACTATTTACATCTCCAGCAGCATAACTACTAGAAACAGAACCAAAATTTTCTCCTATTAGGCCTCCTGTAGCATCTTCTGCCCCTGTTACATCCCCGACAGCATAACTATCAGAAACAGAACCATAGTCCTTATATCCGATTAGGCCTCCCACCCCGCTCTCTCCATAAACATCTCCTGTGGCAGATGTATTAGAAATAGATGTTCCGCAACAGGAACCTCCTATTAGGCCTCCTACACTGTAACCTGCTCCCGATACGTTTGCGGTCGAACGACTATTAGATATAGAATCGCCATAATCAAAACCAACATATCCAATTAAACCTCCTGTATCTCCGGAATATTTGCTGGAAACAATACCCCCTGTAGAAACTGAAGAAATTGTTTCGCCCTCATTATATCCTATTAATCCTCCGACTGAGCTTGCCCCAGTTACATTAATTTTATTTAATGCCACATTCTTTACAGAAGAATCTCCGCCCAAATATCCAAACATACCGACTTCGCTGCTTCTATAACGGTTAATATACAGACCATTGATCGTATAATTATTGCCTTGAAACCCTCCTAAAAATTGATTATCATAGTTAGGGCCTACAGGATTAAAACCCAAGTAGGTGTCCATTCCAATTGCATAATTCCAGCTTTCTGTATCAGTACATTCGACATCATTACTCAATTCATAATATGCTGATAAATTGTTCTGCATAGCCTGTAATTCATAACATGTGCTTATTGGATACGGATTTGTTGATGAGCCGTCTCCTGATGAAAAGATAGTTACTTTTTCGGTTACAGAACCATTATTGTTTCCATCGCTTATAGTTAAATTGATCTCGTATGTACCAGGGCTAGAAAAACTATGAGACGCTGTCTCACCGCTGCTAGCTTCTCCATCCCCAAATTTCCAGGTGTAGCTATCAATCGATCCCTCTGGATCTACGCTTGAAGAACCATCAAACTCTATCGACTGTTCTGGCAGAAAAATCTCGTCAGAGAAAGTAAAATCTGCGATAGGAGTACAATCATTTGTTGAAACCCCACTACTTTGATTAAAACCTTCTAAATTAGGATAATCTCCAGAGATGGCAACCCATTTATTTTCAAAGTCCAATCGGTGCATGTGACAGATTGCCGATTCTCCGTGCATATCTGAGGTATTCAAAGGTTTTCCTCCTCCGCTACCTATCTCTCCGAAAGATTCCAAATCCCAGTAACTTGATGATATACTTCCAGAATAGTTATCCCCAACTAAACCTCCAGGATAAGCATCAGCAAATACATTACCTGAACTGAAGCTGGAGGAAATCTGCCCAAAACGATTTTCACCTACTAATCCTCCAACATTAGTCTCTCCCGAAACAACCCCCTCAGAAAAACTAGAGCTCAAGTCACCGCCATTTTCACCCACCAACCCTCCAACATCAGCCTCTCCCGAAACAACCCCCTCAACAAAACTAGACTTTACTTCGCCTTCCCAAAGATGACCTACTAGACCCCCAACTCTATCATTTCCCGAAATATTTGCATTTGTCAAACCAATATTCTCTATATCCGAAAAAGAATCATCCACGTCACCCATTAGCCCAGTATAAGTGCCGTTTCGGTCGATATATAAACCATCAATAGTATGATAGTTCCCGTTTAAATCGCCCTTAAATTTATGATTATCGTGATTTTGGCCTATAGGGTTGAAGCCTAAATAATGCTCTTCTCCTGTTGTATTATACCTTATATATAATTCGGCGGAAGTATCATTTTGAAGCTCTAAAGTTCCACTTTCTGCATCTACAATATCAACATCAACTTCAGAACGATCATCAGAATCTCTAGCAAGAATTACTTGGTCTATTGGAGCATTAGCTGTCTCAAATGTGTATCCTGCGTCCAAACCAGCAAAGTTTCCTATTTCTTCCTCATAACCCGAATTCCAGTTTATCGTATCTGAGCAATCAATATTATCAACTAATTCATACTCATCAGTAAGGCCTCCCTCAGACCCATATTCTGGATTCATATTCTGGAGTTGTTGACAGGTAGAAATTTCATATGGATTAGAAGAAGATCCATCTCCTCCTTCAAAAGCCGATGCTGAAGTTGTTAGCGATATTGATATTATTAACCCTAATATAAGCTTGCTTCTTAATTTCATTGCTCTGTCACCACCAATTCCGAGCTACTCATTGGATCCGGCAAGGATTGAGTATCTCCTGTAGAAGAACCTGATTCGGTAATTTCAAACCTGCCCGAAATTTCACCTGATACGCTCAAATTTTCCAACCCGCCAGAATCATAATTAATGGAAACATCTAAATTATTGGCAGAGTCGCCTTCAGTAACATTAGCCAGAACCAAATCTTGAGACTCTCCTACCGAAATAACTTTATCTCCAGACCATTGAGTCCAGGACTCGCCTAGAGAGATATTTACTGAATTGATCTCCGCATTATCTGAGGCAGAATTTCTGATCAATAACTGCAAATTACTATCATTAGTTGTTCCAAAATCTTCTATAGTCAGGTCATCCCCATCAAAACCACTAATTGATTGGATGCTTTGATTCTGTACTATCGCAAAAATAGCTGAACCTGTAATTGCAACTACAAGCAGCATCCAGCCATAAGTCATCAAATACTCAATCGCAGACTGGCCTTTTCCTAAATACATAAATAAAATTTTGTTCTATGTAATTTAAATTTATGCAAACATAGTTTTAGACACATTCAAGATCTAAACTAGCATAAGAAAATAATTTGACGCCTAAAAATTCTTTATTGGAAGAAAACTCCTTCATCAACCGCAGGCTTGAAAGCTGCTTCCCGCGTCTTGCTCTGTAATGGTTCTTCCCCATGATACTTCCTTATGTACTCCATGTATTCGATCAGTTTCTGGCGGGCGAACTCCCCATCATGCTCTATCTGTTCTTCTGCTATCATTTCCAGATAAGCCCATTTGAAGAAACGGTTCAATGGATAAGCAAGGAATCTCGGCAGCATCTTGACTCCTCCCGGAATACTGTATTTTATTCGTGCATCGACATTGTACTCAACCATACAGAAATCATTGTCGCCAGAAGGAGGATACTTGGTCTCGATAGATGGCTCTAGCTTAAACTCTCCCTTCCCGCTGGGAAGATCATCAGAGTTCTCCATATCTGCGGCGAAGTCTCCCGAATCTAGGTTCTCGAAATAGAATTTTTCATAAGGCCTGCCCATATCGATGTTCCTGAAAACATATTTGTGCTCTGAGTAGATTTTAGGGACATTTGGGCTTTCATACCATTCTACTTTGTTGCTGACACGGACCCAGTGGCCGTCAAATAAATGGAAGTCGCTCCAGATATTGTCTCTCTCCTCGAATTCTTCTTTTTCATAGTCGCTCTTGTAAGTCTCCGGAGTTCTAAACCACGGCAGGATATTCTTTTCTAGAAATCCTAAGTCTTCACTCATTTTTTACTCACCATGTTGGGCTGTACTCCGATCTGCCGCTTTGTCCAATGGATTTTTCGACCCCGAATTTCTCTCTCATCAAGTCATGGATTCTCAAACACACTTCTTCAGATTCTTCTTCATATCTTTCAATTTCTCTATGGTAGAACTTGTTGTGCCATATTCCGACTAGAACTTTGTAAAACTTGCTTCTCTGGAAACGAGATTCGTGTTCCGCCATCAGGCCTCCTCCTTTTGGATCTCTGAAAGGCTTTCTCATAGGTGCTTTAGGCTCCCAGGAAAGCTGATTTCTTCCAGGATAATGGCTTATAACTGTTGCTGAAGTTGTGACACGAGCCTTAAGTATATCGTCGTCTCTATCCTGTTTGTAAATCATTTTAGGGCTTTTTGCACGGAACTCTAAATTATATTCAATTAATGTGTGAGGGCTCTTCTCCTTGTAAGCGTAGAGGCGCGTCTTATCCTTAGGGCTGGAGACGCTGAATTCATTACGCATCTCTTCAATTCTATCAACATCAAATTCGTTTACAAGCAGGTCTTTCAGGCCTCTATAGATTCTGTTTGGATCTTCCTTTACGAAAAAGTGATCCTGTTTGTAAAAATGGCCGTCCTCAAATTTAACCATTTTTTAGGCCTCCAATGTCTCTCTAATTCTTTCCATCAAGGTTTCAAGTTTCTCTTCAACCGCGTGTTCGTATCCGTGTCTAACCCCTCCGTAAAGAAATTTGTCGAACAGACTTCTGTAGGCGTAATACCAGATAGTTTTCTGGTATGCAAATTTCTCAGGATATTCTGTGACAAGTTTTGACTTTATTTGAAAGTCTACTTCGTTTTTCGCTGGAGTTATTGTAACATGAATCTCTAAATTTTCAGCTGTAAACTTGTCAAAACCTTCTTCAGTTACAATCTTGGCTCTGATCTTTCCTTCATCTACATCGTTGAAATATTTTTCTTCAGCCACATGGTCAAAACTCATCTTTGAGTCAAGAAGGTCTCTAAGCTCCGAATAAGCAGATTCTGCGTCTTCGACGACTATAGTTTGCCGTCTTCTTTCAACCTCCTCAACTATCTTCATACTAGATACATAGTTTAGAAGTAAAATAAAAGGAATGGGTTTTTACGAACGGCATTCCTCGCAGAGAAGAAGGCCTCCAATGTTCTTCAGATCTTCACTGTAGTTCTCGCATTCCTCACAGTTACCGCTCTGAGATTCAGGCCTTGGATCAGCTTCAGCGTCCATCTCGATCTCTTCTTCCATGATTTCGGCGAATCCAGGCCATGCACGCAGAATATCGCTCTGTGTCACGATTCCGACAAGCATTTCTCCATCGACTACAGGTACTCTGGAGATGTTGTTCTTGGCCATAGCCATCGCTACCTCATCCAAGTATTCGTCTGCTTCCGCTACGATCAGATCTGTGCTCATCACATCTTCGACAGTTACCTTATCAGGATTGAGGCATTCTGATACTACCTGGTATACTATATCGCGGCATACTATTATTCCTACCGCGTCTCCTCCGTCCACAACTACAAGACCTCTAATATATTCTTCTTCAAGCAGGTCAGCGGCCTCTCTTATCTTCTTGTCTTTTTCAATTGCTATTACGCCGTCCGTCATGACTTCCTGAATCTCAACTTTGTCTTCCATAATAAATGAGTAAGAGATGAAACCTAATTAATCTTGTGCATTTAGATCTGAAAAACCAGATATATCTGAAAAATAGAGTTCTAAGAAGAAATTAAAGAAAATTTAAGGCCTTATCTAGTTTCCTGGAACTCCTATGGCTTCGACATCTGTATATCCTGCTCTTTCCAGAACAAAAGATACTAGAAGTGATGCTAACCACGCGAAGACTGCTATCTGTAAGGCCGTAATCCATCCGCCCGGATAAAGCCAGTTAATAGCACCTAACCATGCTATAAATGTTACTGTTGCTCCAATTAATGGAATCCATCCGAAAAAGAAGCTTGCTAATGCCCAGACAACTGCTCCAATAAATGCCGCAACTATAGCTGTTGAAATACTGGCTTGTCCAAGAGTTATCCATGCTCCTGCATATATTCCTAGGCCTCCTGCTATCAAACCTATTAGAAATGTCAGTAAGCTGTTTTCGCCTTTACTGTTATTCGCCATAATCACCATATGGCTAATAACTATAAAGAGTTTATTTTAGTTCTAACAATGCATTTTATCGCATTATTACCGCCAACTTACCTAGAAAACATCTATTAGCGAACTTAAAGTTCTTCCTTTAACTGTGAAATCCATTTATCTGCTAAAAAGACTGTTTCACCAGAAATATTTCTATCGCTGAATTCATCGCTTCTGCTTGGCTGTTCGCCAGACCTATGAGAGTCCGAACCAAAAGTGTACTCATCCAACATTTCCCAGAAAACAGACGGATGCTGTCTCTCAACACCTTTGCCATTTATCTCGAAGATAAAATTGTCTTCCGACTCAGCAGCTTCTATCATTGGGTCGTAAAACTCTTCAAGAGCTTCTCCAGGATATAAACTAGATAAGGCGTTTTGCCCCAAAAAGCCATCTACATCATGCCTAGTAATATCTTTATCCAATACCCTCTCCAAATCATTCCTAATCTCCTCTTTAGTTGTCAGACCTTGCTCCTCTCTGAAGTGATCCATCAACACTTCATTGCGCTCTATCAAAGTCGGATGAGCACCGACCGCAAATGGTCCGGGCCTTGCTATATCAAGAGAAAGATTTAATTCCTCCGATACAAACTCTTCATTTTCCCAATCTTCAGACCCATCTAGGCCTCCAAACCCGTAAATAAAGTTCTCTAAATCGCGTCTCTCAGATTCATCCATTAACTCTTCTGAAACCCTAGGCACCGATAAATCAGCAAGTTTTGGAGCAAAAGACTTGATCTTAGTAATCTCTTTCTCTCTATAAAATTCTAAAACCTCTTCAATACTCATTCCATCTTCAGAGTCCATATCTTCAAATAATTCATCTTTTTTCACATATTTGGGCGTAAAAAATGTGTTGACATAATGCGAGCTAAGTAATACATAGTTGTAACCTGCGTTCGCAGACTCAGCTTCTTTTAAGAAATCTATTAACTCTTCTTCGTAGCTGTCTACTGCTTCTTGCTTGTTCTCCAGAGCTAATTCGATTGCAGGATTGTAGTCAAGCTCTATACCGTGAGGGATTATCATTGAGTAGTTTAATCCAGCATCTAAAAATGAGTCAGGCTCCTTTAACGAACTCTCAAGACCTCCATCCGTGCCTACACCCGTACTAGGACCACTATATACTGTATCAGCAGCTTCACCTAGATCCGGTATTATGTCGAGCGCCTCTAGCAGCTCTCCGGCATAGTAATCAGAAGTATTATAGCGATCGGATAGACCTTGACTTAGCTCGTCTATTATCTCTAAATATTCTTCCGGACCGTAAGGTTCTGGAACTGCTTTATCAAGCTGTTTTATTGTCTCCAAATCTTCTCTAACTTTTTCTATATCGGTATCCGTAAGAGGTGTCGCCCCCTCTAAATCCTCCGCCACTTCTCTAATATTCTCAAATTTTCTAACATAACTTTCTTTAGATGTATAAGGAAGATCTTCCCATTCGGAGTCTTTTAGAAAAGTTGTTGGATGATTAATATCCTCATCAACAGGGTTTCCGTGCTCAATAACGCCTTTTTCATACAACGCATAATTAAAGGCCTCCCGTAGAGACTCACCTATGGATAAATTTCCATCTGTGTAATCTGAGTGCGGGTGGTTATCCAACGCCTTTTTTATTGGTAATATGCCTCTCTCAGCTAGAGGGAATCTGGCTCCTTTCTTACTCATATCTGTTACTGAATATATACTTTACTCCCTCTATAGATAATAACTCATACAGAAAAATACATGCAAAGATTTACACCATAGCAAGGGATATCTTTATTTAGGCCTCTTCAGAAGCTTTAATCTGCGAATAAACTTCTTTGATCTCTATTAAGATAAGCAGTACTCCTGGCACAATTATCAAAGCCATGAATCCGTTTGTTGTGCCTGCCCAGGCCGTAGCATAACCTAAGAACGGTATTGAAAATAATTTTACCCCTGTTAATTCTCCCGCTGTAACTGTACCTGGATCAGGGGCTTCATTATTCACTCCTTGTGTCACAAAGGTTATCCCCTCATCCGTATTATTTTTTCTAATTACCTTGTGCGTGGTATATTCGCCGTCTTCTTGGAAGGTAATAGTGTCTCCGACTATTACTCTTTCAGCGGCTACAGGCCTAGTGAAAAGCAGTGAACCTGTCTCAATCTCCGGCTCCATCGAACCTGAAGTAACTATAAAACCATCATAAACCGGTATATACTGGCCTAAACCATAAGCGATAAACGGCGAAAGAATTACCAGAACAATTATCCAGAACAGGCCTGATCTGTAATTCATTATTCGATTACTGCCTCTCCACGATGTCTTTCAACTTCTCCATTAGATTTTTCTACCACTAGCGTAACATTATGTCTTCCCTCAGAGAAGTTCTGCCTTACCATACTTCCATACGCTGTTTTATTTTCCCCAAACTCCCAGTAAATCTCTTCAATAGAAGGCTCTTCTGTCTGATGTGCGTCGGTGAAGCTGCCAGTCAGGCCTTCGACAATATTATCTGTGCTGTATAACCCTATTCCTACCAATGTGAACGCAAGAAGGGCTAAAACCAGAATAGCCGAAGGAAGTTTTTTGTCTTGAGTCATATCAAAAAATTGTTTTGGAAAAGGGTTATGGATTGTTACATTGTAACATATATCCTTCACTGCTTCTGTAAAGAAGAAATAAGGAGAGAAAGAAGGAGGGGAGGCCTCCTCCCTCTCCAAAATGGCGTTAAATGAGTTTAAAGTCTCAGCTTGATCGCTGGGACTTTATTGTCCAGATTCTGATTCTAGGCCTGTGATGTTTGCGGTCTCTGCGAACAGAGATGCTGAGGCTGTTGAGTCAGATAGTGTGTCTCCTAGACTGTACGAAGAACTGATGTTCTCCGTTGGAATAATGTGTGCTGTGTAGTCTCCGGATCTTTCCGGTCCTTCAAGCTCGATTTCCATTCCATCAAAGTCTTCGATGTTGCTGGCGCCGTGTGCTCCAGCGTTCACTAAGCCGTCTTCAGATTCGTAAGTTACGAATACTGTCGAGGCCTGGTTAGTTGTTACATCGTTGACTTCTACTGTTCCTTCTTCAGTTACATTCTGATCGCTGAATGATAGAGTGTCTGATGGTTCTGTTTCTTCATCCATGAACTGGTCGTTGTAAGCCTGATCTACTTCTGATTTCGAGTCAGAGCTTATTTCATCGTAATCCATTTCGAACTTATCCTGAGAGATCTCGTCTCTAGTCATAAGATCTCCTAGTTCTAGGCCTTCAGCGAAAGGCTGGTTGTTGAATAGTTCTTCAACTTCACATCTGGTCTCGCTGCTGAGATCTTCAAAGTCATATCCGTACATTGCCTGTCCGATCTCGTCTGCGGTGTGTTCCATGCTTGAGTTCTGTGGTTCTTCACATACTGTCTCGCCGTTGTCGTCTCCGTTGTCTCCTTCAGATTCGTTTGGATCTTCTGCTTCGTCTTCACAGCTACCCGGGTTGTCTGATTCTCCGTCGTTGACATCAGGTATATCTACTGTCATGCAGTGTGATCCTGGACTGAATGTTTCTGTTTCGCTGTCGAAAATCTCTTGTTCGTCAGCTCTATCTTCTATCCATCCTGCGTAAGGTTTCTCGTAGGATACTAGAGATAGTTCGATGTCTTCACAGCTTGAGTCGTTGTGTACATCAAATTCTACGCTCATTGTGTCTTCATCGAGATCTGTAGTGAATGCGTTACTGTCTACGCAGTCCTCTCCTCCTGATGCTGAGAAGACTTGGTCGGATTCTGACTCGTTATCTACAGGGTTGTCAGGTCCTCCGTGTGCGTACCTTTGCATTCTCTGTGCTTCAGAGTAACTTTCTTCGCTAAGGTCTTCCTGTGGTTCTCCTTCTACGAAATCAACCTGGTAAAATTCGTTTTCAGGTGTCTCGTTTACAGGTTCCTCAGGTTCTTCTGTGTCGTTCTCAGAGTCCCATGGGTTATCCGGGTTGTCATTATGTCTTCTCTGCTCTGTGTAGAACTCTACATCGTAGCTAACTGAGTCTCCCTGAATGTGGTTTCCTGTCTCTAATGGCAGGTTCCATTTCATTCCTATATATCCTGTCTCTTCTCCTGCGAATGGTTCTGTCTCATTCGTTGATGTGTCTCCGTCAAGAAGTAGGCCTTCTGCTGTGCTCTGTTCTTCAAGTTCCTGTGCTGTTCCCTCGAAGATCACATTTTCGTCATCCTGTAGGACATTGTCTCCATCGTCCGCCCAGATAACGAATTCAAGCTCTTCGTCAAGCTCTCCTTCACTTCCACATTGTCCTTCAGCTTTCCTTTCAGGCTCTGTACATGCGTTGTCCCAGTTAGATGTCTGGTTTAAATTCATCCAGATCCATCCGGGATTGTCTTCTAGGTGAAGACTGATTGTTGCTTCACCATGGTCTCCTGGCTTTAAGTCTTCAAAGTCGAAGATCGCTCCAGGATCGTTTGTCAAATTTTGTGTCTCTACATGTTCGCCGTTATAACTCTCTTCCCAATCAACTTTGAGATCAAGTTCTCCGGCCGTAAATTGATTGCCTTGACTGGTCTCCGTATCATTGAACATAGCCATAGTAGTACTTCCTAATCCTATTCCTACCAGGCCTATAATGATAAGCGAAGCCAGTATATGTTTATTCATTGTGTAATCACCTCTTGTTTTGTTAAATGCGGTTTTGAATTGGTTCAATCTCTTTCTGATTGATATCTGTCTTAGTTTCAATGTGCTTTTCAACACGATCTTTTTCCGTAGATGTGGTCTGAAGTGCTTCGAGTTCTACCTCAAAGTCTTGAAAATTCGGTTTAATGCTGTCCACCTCCTTCAAATTGTGGAAATTTAAGGTTTTAAGGTGTAGATAAGACTCTACAAGTTTTTCAGGCATCCAGAATCTATCTCAGGTTTACCTCCATACCTAAACATGTGCATCCTCCTTATAACCAATTATTACAGCTAGAAATAGGCAAATAACCGTATATATACAGTAAAAAATATATGAAAATTTACTTAGTTCCGGTTTTCTTCTCTAAAGGCCTCTATTAAATCTAAAAACTTGTCAGAAAACTCTCTACCCTTAGGTGTTAGCTCCAGAATCTTTTTCCGGCCTTTTTTCTTACTTCTTACAAAACCGTCTTCTTCCATCCTTGAAATCGTCTTCACAGTGTGAGCATATGTAGTATCTATCTTCTTCGAAATCATGCTACAGTAGATTTCATCGCGGGCTCTCCTTATTGTAACCAATGCCATCACCGGCTTCTCTTTCAAATAGAAGCTTTGCAACTCATTTGATTCTGTCATTTGATTAGCTCGCTTGCTTTTTTATCGCGATTTATCAATTCTTTGTTAGGGAACTCTTCCCCCATTCCAACACAGACTCCGAAAACATGCTCTGCTCCGCCGTCTATGAGCTTTTCAGCACCATGAAGCAATGACATCCCGCTTAACGAAATATTATCAACCAGTATAACATTTTTTCCTTCAACACCCTCTACTCCTATAGATCCTTCCAGATTCAAGGTCTTAGCTTTCTCGGTATCAAGCTCATGATTTTCCCGAATAGTCTTAGTCCTCTCTACTACCTGATCATATTTGATGCCAAGTTCCGATGCTAAGCTCTTCAAAAGCATTTGCATATGCTGATTTACCTCACCTTGGACATGCGTAGGATATAATGTCATCAAATCCCAGTCAATTTCATCATCTATGAACCGGGATTTCAGAAGAGACTTGAGACTTTTATGAAATTCTTTCTCTATCTCTTCATCTCCGTAAACATAGAACCACACCTGTTTCCTCGAAAACTCGTCCTGGCCCTGATCCTTTTTGTACTCATCTAAGGCTAGAACCGAGCATTCATTTCTATAGTACTTGATGTCTACGGTGCCAAAATAATCCTTTTCCATAATTATATGTTATATAGGAGTATTATAACGATGTATATGGAATATAACATGTTTATCTTATCAATTGTATATTATAATATTCTATCTCTAAGCCTTTTTGGTTTTGCTCATAGCAGCTGTCTGGAGAACTCAGGAAAGGAATTTCTTTAAGATAAAAAACCTCATCGACCACTTTTTCAATGTCTGCCATCACATTTCTCGACTTGAAAGGCGCAGCAAGATGAATTTCCTCGAAACCTTTTTTGAGCAAAGACCCCGCAACCGCTGCTTCTCTAAAACCGCTCCCAAGTCCTTCACTGGCTATAACTGC
Organism: Candidatus Nanohaloarchaea archaeon; assembly: GCA_046497485.1. GTDB lineage: Archaea > Nanohalarchaeota > Nanosalinia > Nanosalinales > Nanosalinaceae > B1-Br10-U2g21. The sequence goes on from JAWOFP010000009.1 coordinate 37,422, forward strand.
GCTTCCTTTCGGTTTCAGACTTGTTTTCTGATTCAGGCCTATCGAGCTACCGCCTAAAGAACTTGAAGTCAGTTCAGCAGACTCCTCAATGTAAGACCTTTCAACACCTAACTCATCAACAAGCCGATCTTCCACCCAGATAGTACCGTCTTCAACGACCGCTCCTACATCAGCGTACGGTATATCCTCAGCTGAAATAAAGTCCGATAAAAGAACCTCAACATCAGCATTCTGCTCCTTTGCAATCTCCAGGCCTATATCCAAGGCCTCAGCATAAGGTATAACAACCAGATCGACTTCTGCTTTACCTTTAAGAAAATTTGATACTTCTCTACCTGCATGACTGCGATCATCAAATAAGCTCATACCTATAAAATATATTCTCTGTTATAAAACCAGTCTTACAGAGAAATAACTAGGAAGAAATACCTGCATAAATATGCATATGACAGAGAAGGTTCATGTGAACTGGCTGAGACCTGACTGTCTCTGATCCTTCCCAAATAAGCTTTGAAGCGACCGATTCATCATCAGTACCTGCTGCCTCAAATAAGGAGTAATCTCATACTCCTCAATAATATCCTTAGAAGGCTGCATATACTTCTTGATAGTCCCTTCAGAAATCGTCAGTAATACCTTTCCTCCGCACTCAGGGCACTGAGCCGTAGTCTTACCAGTCGGAGCAATAGTCTGACTAGTCATAGGCACACGCCTGAACTTCTCATTACAGTCAACACAACGCATCTTCTGTTTCGAGAAACTCCTTAAATTCCCTCTAATATCCGGCAAAAAGTGTTTCTGAAGCAGCAGCTCCGCTACATTATTCTCATCTACAGCAGAAATCTTCTCGCCCAATTTGAGCTGTGCACGAGTCTTCTCGCTCATCTCATCCAAAGTAACATACTCAGACTGATCAGGACCATCATCAATATTCGTAGTCTCATGCGTAAAACCATGAGTAAACGGCTCATCACTATGCACAATATCCTCGCCAATCTCAATCTCGCAATCAATCTCCCAGGGCTTCTTATACTCCTGAGTCTCCTCATAAAACTGGAGAGGATACTCACTGACTGTCTCAATCGCCCAGGCCTCATCATCAATCTCATCAGGATTAAGAACGTTTGAAAGGATTAGTGCGGCATCCATGGTTCTAGCGCCCACCATGTTCGGTAAGAAGTCTCTTGAGAAGTTTAGAAGCCCATCCATCAGCAATAAGATAGCGTCCTCGTCTCCATCACAGTTTGATGAAAGTATTCTGTTTGTCGTCATGAAATTATGGGTTTCTTTAACTTCTATGTCGTACATAAATTCTTCATCAGAACTAACAGTTTCTATTTCCTTGATTTCTTCAAGTTGATCATACCCTTCATTGTCTACAATCAGCATATCTCCTTTTTCTAAGCTTCTTCCTCTCTTTTTGCCCTTAGAAGTTTCCATCTTATGGTCTGGAAAGATATCCAGTTGTTTTCCTTCTACAGTCTTCACTCTCAATTTAAAATTAGGCGCTTCCATTCTATACGCTTTAACCGCTTTAGAAATTACAAGATTAGAAGCGGATTTAGCATCTTCATCGAAAGATAGAACCTCAATATCTATATCTTTTTCAATTGTTCCGCTACTATCGGCCTCTTTTGGGTTAGATCCTTGTTCAAAAATCTGCTCCAGTGTTAATCCTGTAGGCTTGACAGCTACATCTCCAGGAAGACAATTTCTTCTCTTTGCTGCGTGCCAGTATGGGTGTGCGTACATTCCTTTGGCTCTGGTAAATCCTATTATACGCCCTACTGTTCCTCCTGATGTGTGGGGTGCTAGACCTATTACTAGTTCTCCTATTAAATCTTCTTTGGACTCGAAGTTATAGTATGGTTCGACGTTGTAGAATTTATCCATTAGTTCGTCGATGAAGTTAGCTACCTTTACGAAGTAATCTGAGGCTGCTAAAGATTTATCTGATTCCGGGATTATAATGTCTTGAGGTTTCAAGGCCACTACCTGGTCATCTGATTCTAGCGGATTTCCGTCTACATCCTCTTCATAACCAAGTTCTTTCAGTCTTTCAACCGGTGCATTAATTTCTCTTGGCTTAAAATGGGTGATCGGGATGTCTAATGCGTCGTAGCGGACAGTTGCGTCTTTGTTAACATATAGGTCATGTTTTTCTCTTAGAAGGCCTTTTTCAATAGGCTCTACATGCTTATGCTTTGATGTCATTCCTCTGAATGATTTAAGTAGTTCTGGAGGCTTGTTCATCCCTAGGTTTTCTAGTGCGTCGTCCATCATCGATCTTACATCAATTTTGGTCTCTTTATACCTTTGGAACCTTTCATTACCGCAGCTATCGCATTCCTCAGGCTCCTCATCGTACTGATTGAAACAGCTACTGCAGAACCAGATCGGATCAGCCGGGGCATCGCATTCACGACAGAAAGCATAATGAGTTACTTCTCCGCACTCTGTGCATTTGTTATGGATTATGTCCTCTTCCACAACTCCTTTTTCTCCATGCATCGTCTGATTATAGGCTGCTGTCAAGTTCCTCATACGGCCTCCTTCTTCCTTTCCACACGGGAACAGCATCTGAGGCTTACCAGTCAAAGTCCTCTTCTCTGCTTTCTCAGGCCTACCCATTCTCGCACCCATGTAATGAGTGGACTGATCGCCGATCTTAAGGCCTGAAACATGTTCTATAAACTCCTTAATATCGTCCGAATTTTCTATATTATCTAATTTATCTGAGTGATCATTTTCTAGGTCTAGAAGTATTTCTAAGGCCTCTCTATCATTTCCTTCAACTTCCATCTGGTCGTTGTGAGGTATGTAGGCTTGTTCCAGTGCTTTCTTGGCTTTCTCGCTCTTGAAGCTCTCTCCCCTTAACTTCCTATAAAGCTGTTTGAAGTTTTCAGGTTCGACATCGCTCCAGAAATGTGTCCATCTTGGATGGAATCTGATATCTAAAGCTCTTGAAATCTTTTCAGCTTCTCTAGGTGACGGATCTCTGTCTGAAAAGTCTTTACCCAGCTCCATATCTTTCTCATCCAATGCCTTTTCAAGTTCTAGATCCCACCATTCGCTGACATAAGGGGAAGGAAGTAGTCTCTTTCCGTTTTCTATGAATTCTCCGTAAGTAACAAGCATGTCACCCATGAAGAGTATTTCATCGACTTGGTCTTCGATTTCTTTTGCTCGTTCTCTAGTATCTACTCTTTCGACTTCTCCGCTTTCAAGCCTTACAACTGGAGGCTCTATACTATCACAAGGGCTTCCAACTGTGGCTTTACCAGGATACTCAACTTTTAGCTGTGTTCCAATTGCGATAAATCTCTGGCTTATCTCCATAGTCGCAGGATGGAAGGAAACCGCTGCTAAACCATTGGTTCTGGAATGACCGTATCTTAGCCTGAAGCCTCCTTTTTTACCTGGATGCCCGAATACAGGCCTTCCAGCAGTTAACGATCCCAGGTATTTGTCACTAGCAGTATACTTATGCTCTTCCTCATCTTCGCTTTCTTCGTCATCATCTCCTGAACTGTGGATCTCTTTCTGAAGTTTGAGATAGTCCTTGATCCATTCCCAGTGTTCCAGTCCGAAGTCGCTACCCCATTTCTCTATTCTCTTCTTGATCTTAGGAGCCTTCAATGGTAGGCCGTCTAAGTAGACTAGACACATACCTCCTCTGATTTTGTTGGTCTTAACTCTATCTAAGTCCTTATAATTGGAAACATCGAGATCTTCAGTCGGTGAGCCTGTAACTTCGACAGGAACATTCTCCGCAATCTTTTTAGTCTCCTCTCTTGTCGGATTATACTGCTTAGCCGTAACTCTATTGTAATAATCTTCTACTTCGGTCGCATACCGGTCAATAACTGTATCAGAAGGCTTGAACTTGTCAAGATCTACACCCATCCTCACATAGTCTGCGATTAATACGCTCATAGCGGATGCAGTTCCGCCCGCAGAACGGATAGGCCCTGAGTAGTATACTGCTAAGTATTTGCTTCCATCATTATTTTCCCTAATTTTAACTTCTCCTATACCTTCTAGAGGCGCAGTGGTGATTCCTCCTGTCATGTAACTGACCCCTACTCTTAGGCCTGCGTCACATGCTCTTTCTCTCTCATCGAATTCGTGGAATCTTCCTTCGGCTATTTCCCTTGCTATCTGGAAGGCTACACGCTCATCATTCTTTCCATACTCTTCTTCCAGTTCTCTTATCCTATCCGGTAC
>JAWOFP010000033.1:0-4924 GCA_046497485.1 Candidatus Nanohaloarchaea archaeon
GTCATAGAAATACTATTTCGTAATAAATTTTTTATAATTTCTCCTATTGAATAAATAAAGCCACTATTTCAGAATAACTGGATTAATGAAGAAATAATCAGGAAATGTGTTTTTCATGGTGGTTCTTGATAGCCTCGCCAATTTCCTTTGCCATTAATGGCGGTACTGCATTTCCTATCTGTCTGTACCACTCTGTGAATGGACCATGGAAGCGGTAGTCATCTGGAAAACTCTGAATTCTGGCGGCCTCTCTTGGGGTAAGGCCTCTATCTTCCTCTGGGTGGATGTAGCTGTTGCAGTCTCTTGACATGTGAGCTGTAATTGTCTTGGAAACCTCTTCCGGATGTAGCTTGTAGTACTTGTCCTTGAAGCTTCCAAGTTTGTATGGAAGAATATCCTGTATTGATTCGTGTTCTGCGTTCTCTCCTTGGGGGAGAAGTTCGTAGATCTTTTGGTCTCTCTCGTTATGATATCTTGCCTTGTGGTTGTAAACTTTCTTAGGAATTTTCCCTCTGTTAATTTTTCTAACATAGTCGTTTGGATTTCCCTCCTCTTGAATCTCGTCTTCAGTGAACCCGGTTTTCTTGGATTCCTTTTCTGTCTTTAGCTTCTCGGATTTTGGCTCCAATTCTCTTAGACCCCAGAAAACTTTCTCCAAGGGAACCTCCTCCGAGTTCTTTCGAGAGCTTACTTCCATTTTTAATTTATTTAGGAGCATCTGAGGATCTATACGGGCTAGATCTTTTCTTATACCTAGAAAGATCAGTCGATCTCGGTTCTGAGGCACTCCAAAGTTTTTGGAATTGACTAGAACACTATCTATTTCATAGCCTGCTTCACTAAAGTCTCTCTTTACATCTCCGAGTATTTTATTCATTCCCCGAACATTCTCCATTAGCACATATTTGGGCTGAAGATGCTCTGCAAATCTAACAACCTCTCTATACAGATAATCTTTCTCACTTTCCTCTCCGCTGTGCCTATTGGCGTTGCTGAATGATTGACATGGAGGTGAGGCATTTAAAAGAAATAGATTGTTACGATACTCATCAAAAGATCCTACATCGAGATCGCTTATGTCTTCCTGCAGTGCTTCTGTATCTTTATGGTTATAATCAAACGACTTTATTGCTTTTTCATCAAGATCAACTCCTACCTCTACATTATAATTTGCAGAGATTAGGCCTGTAGAAGTGCCTCCAGCACCACAGAAAAGATCAATAGAATTTAACTCAGGCATAATATCAATAAACGACTCTAACACTCAAAAAGTTTCTGGAAGAGACGACAGTTTTTAACAAAACTATAACAACAGATAAATATGAGACACGACTCCGATCTTTTCCTAGCACCTTGCAGTAATGAGGCTGCATATGCTCATCTGAGAGATACTGTTATTCGAAGAGTGCCTACTGAAACTGTTAATGAGTTCTCTGATCGTAGTTTCGATCACGATGTTGTTTCTGTCTGGGGTAACCGTGAAGGAACAAAGAATAGCTGGAATAAAGTCAAATCAGGAGATTTCTTACTTTTCTACCGTGATGGACGGTATATTTATGGCGCTGAGATTATTGATACTGAGACTAATACCGAATTAGGCAGAAATCTCTGGCCTGACGATGACGAGGATCCTTGGAAACATATTATTTACTTGAAGGAGCCTTTCAAACTGAATATTTCACAAGATGAAATAAATGAACTAGCAGGATACTCAGACAATAATGTATGCCAGGGATTCCAGAGTTACAGGGATACGGGAATAAAGTCAATACAGGAAAAATTTGGTAGTGTCAAAGAATTTCTCAAGGAGAAGAAAACAGGCACAGCAAGCCCTGAAACAACATTCATTAATTATGAAGATGATTCGCCAGCTCTAATGTCTGTAAGTGATGACTCCACTGATTACAGCATTAGTATCGACACTACGGAAAAACTTAGAACTAGTCTACCAAAAAGTCTACTTGAAAATAAAGGCCTCTACTTCCCAGATAATCAGGATGAAGAGATTGTTTCTCAGATTGAAAGTTCTCTGAATTCAGGCAAGCATATTATCTTTACGGGGCCTCCAGGTACTGGTAAGACTGAGATTGCGGAAGCCGTTGCATCTGAATTGAGGGATGAAGATGACAATATCACAGATTATCAGATGACTACTGCTACTGCTGACTGGTCTACTTTTGATACTGTTGGAGGATTTATGCCTGAGAAGAACGGTGATGATGGTAATCTAGAGTTTAATGCTGGTCAGGTGCTGAAGAGGTTCAAGCAGGATAATTCGCAGGAGAACGAAGTTTTAGTTATTGACGAGATTAATAGGTCTGATATCGATAAGGCCTTTGGACAGTTGTTTACTCTTCTCTCTGGACAGGAGATTCAGCTTCCTTACACTGCTGAAAACGATGAGGAGATTGAGGTGATACCGGGAGGAAATGATAATGCGCCAGAGAGTCCTGATGAGCATCAGTATGTGATGCCTGAAAGCTGGAGAATATTGGCGACTATGAACTCGTATGACAAGACTTCGCTTTATGAGATGAGTTATGCGTTTATGAGGCGTTTTGCTTTTATCCGTGTAGATGCTCCTGACAGTAAACTGGATGATCATATCAAGGAATACAATAAGCATTGGGGTATTGATGCTGACGATAGTGATCTTGATGCTGTTGCGGATATTTGGGAGAGAACTAATTCTCAGAATGGCAGGAAGCTTGGACCTGCTATTGCACAGGATATGCTTGGTTTCGTGGCTAGAAGTGACAGTGACAAGGCTGAGACTAATGCAGTTGTTAACTTTGTTTTCCCACAGCTTGAAGGAGTTAGGAATAATGGGGATATTGTCCGGGAGCTTGCAAAATCTGAATATGTGAGTGGAGATCGTTTGAGAGAAGTGGCTAGAGATATGTTACAGGTAAGCTTTGATGAAGAAAACTGAATTGATTGAAGGCCTCAGTAGCGACATCATATCGTATGTGATGCATGGAGAGTTTCCGGAAGATGAATTAGCTGCTGAACTGAAGTATGATGAATTAGATGAAAGATTTACGGATTACGAGCTTTTGATGGATCTACATTTTATTCTGAAGCCGGAAGTGGTTGACTTCGTCAGAGAACTGCCGCATAGGATCAGAAGTATCAAGACACAGACAAGAAATAAATCGAGAACTCAGAGAGGTTCTGTTGATGGAAGGATTAACTGGAGTTCTACTATTCAGAAGAGGTACTCTGAGAATCCTGGAGATAGATCTCTTTTCGTAACAGAGAATAGGACTGAGCATTATGATATCGACGAGAATATTGTCTTGAAGAAACTGCTTTCAATTATTTATCACACGTTGCAGGAGGCCGGAAAATATCTTGAAGAAGATTATGAATGGGTCAATGAAAGGTGGAAGAACAATCGTGATCTTGTTGATGAGATGGAGAGGATCTTTGAAAGAGACGTGCATGTAAAGAGGATAAAGAATCCTGAAAGCTACGAACCTACAGATAGGATGTTGCATACTGCTGAGAACTCAAGGCAATCTATCTATCAGGATGCTGCTGAATTAATAGATGAAAGAAGAAATATTTTCAACGGTAAAGAGGATGCATTAGAGGATATGCTTCAGGAGACAGCTGTCACTCCGGATGATGAAGAGACATTACTCGAGCTCTATGTTCTCTTCAAGTTTATCTCTACAATCGATGATTCTGAATCAGAGAATTTTACTCTGGAAACTATTGAAACAGGCAGCCAGAGGATTGCCACATTTGAAAACGAGGAGAAAAAGATAGATGTTTATCACGATTCTTCAGCTAGTGAAAAAGGAATCAAATTCAAGTTTGATCCTGAAGATGATGTCGAAAACAGGAAGTACTCCAGGCCCGAGAAAGTAGAGTTGAAGTCACGTGAAATAATTAAGGATTACTTTAGCCAAGAACAGCGGAATGTAACAGGAAGGCCTGATGTTATTCTCGTGGAAATTATCGATAAGAACTCAGATGATAGAGAGTACTTCATTACGGAAGTAAAGAATTCGACAAATGAGAAAAGGATTAAGAGAGGGATCAAAGAATCCCTGGAATATCTTGCGTTCTTGAGGGATGAGGATGACTTCCTGAATAAGCCAGGAGTGTTTGGAGGAGAGAAGTCAGGCCTGTTAGTGGTCCAGGACTTTGAAGATGATAGAGATGTAGCCGAATTTAAGGATCAGAAAGGCCCTATCAGGATTGTAGAGGCCTCTAAGCTGGAGGGTAGTATTGAGGATTTGATTGAGGAGAAGATTTCTCTATAATTCATTGGGAACAGAACAAAAAAATCGAAAATTATATTGTGGTTAATATGTGCCCCCATGGGGAGGGGGTACGAATCCATTACATACTCAGTGGCTGGACAAAGATTGCTTGCATAATCATAACTGTAACAGAGATTCTATTCACGGAGCATATCCTTAGTTTTCGCCATGTTATATTCCATTTACTCAGTGGTTTATCACAACTCTCTGCCACTGAGGTACAAATTACAAAGGGTTTTGATATAAAGAAGATTTCTGTTTGAGTAGGAGTTATTGATTTCAAAGTTGAGTTCGTTTTTCTGTTTCATGAGTATTTTGAGTGAGGATGAGTATAGTGAGTTGTTTGAGGTATCGAAGGAGCATGAGGATCTGCTTTCTCAGCTTTCTGATGATAGTATGGAGTTAGACTTTGATGAGAGGCCTGAAGGTGTTGAGGAGTTGAATGATGCCGGTGCTGTTATTTATCGTATGGATGAGGAAAACAATTTGTATGCTGTTTCAAGTTCTATGGGGGATGTTGTATTGGAGCACTTGGAGAAAGGTGGTACTGTTGATCAGTACTTGAATGCTATGGACTGGCAAGAACAACGTTTCGATGAAGTTTACAGTAGTTAGGAAAACTCAGGGATTGTTTTTATAAGGCGTTCCAC
>JAWOFP010000037.1:0-5436 GCA_046497485.1 Candidatus Nanohaloarchaea archaeon
AGGGCTCGTAGTTCAGTCTGGCAGAACGTCCCCCTTGCAAGGGGAAGGCCCAGGGTTCAAATCCCTGCGAGTCCACTTTTACCTGATTTCTATCTCAAGGCCTCAATTATAATAAAATAATAAATAGATTTTAGAATGCGTCATATTCCGGGGAAAGAGATTCTCTGATCACTTCATCATCCAAGCTTAAAGCCGCTTCTAGAAAGCTGGAATCAAGAAGCTCTCTGATATGTTCTTCATCCGGAACCATATCCTCTCTAGGCGTGAAAGAGTATGACCCTGTTCTAGAGACAGGCCCTTTATTTAGAGAATCTTCCACCCATCCCATTGATTCAATCTCATAGTCTAGTACTATAGTACCTTGTTCAGAATACATCTCTACATCGAGGGAGACCTCTGATTCATTTAGGCCTAATTCATTGAGATCATTTCCAATTTGTTTAACTAATCCATATGCTTTTTCGTTCTTCTCACTAGCCATAACGAATCTTAATCCTGTAAATATAAAAAGAAGTTCGTTAAAACCGAACAACGAAGAATTTGAGGCCTAAGAGAGTAGAAAAAACTAGATTAAGTTCCGATAACCATTGAGCCAAAACAAAACAGAAGGCCTAGAAGAAAAACTAATATCCATTAGATTCAGGAACCGACTCCCTTATACTAAACAGAAGTTGATACAAAACTTTATCAAAAAGAAATTTTTCTCCAACACAGAGATTTTCTAGGCATGTAATCTCCTCGTGAGGGATTTAGTACAACCTTTTTTTACTACCTTCTCTAAATGGACAATAATGCCATTTCATAGCAAGTCAAAAGAAGACACTTTATCAGACCTAGATTCAAGTGATGAAGGCCTGACAACTGAAGAAGCAGAAGAAAGACTGGAAGAGGAAGGTAAGAATGAGATAACCTCCGACAATACTACATCTCCATTGAAGATCTTTATTTCACAGTTTCAAGATAACTTAATCTATCTTTTGATTGCTGCAGGCCTCCTGTCTGTCGTAGTCGGATTTTTACCAGGTCATTCTCCTAACTATACTGAGACTGCTATAATTTTACTTATACTTTTTGCTAACGGTATTTTCGGTTTCATCCAAGACTATAGAGCAGAGAAATCAATTGAGGAATTGAAGAAGATGTCTTCTCCTGACGCGACCGTAATGCGTGACGGAAAGAAGCAGGAGATAGATCCAGCCAACTTAGTGCCTGGAGACGTAGTGTTCCTAGAACAGGGAGATTCAGTACCGGCGGACGCCAGGTTATTGGAAACGGAGTCTATCTCCACTGATGAGTCGGCTCTTACTGGAGAAAGCAATAATGTTTCCAAAGATCTTGAAGCTGTGGAAGAAGATGCGGCAGTAGCTGACCGCACCAACATGGTCTTCATGGACACCCATATTGTGAAGGGGCGTGGAAAAGCCGTCGTTACAGGAACAGGAATGGATACACAGGTAGGAGATATAGCCCAAGAACTAGAAGATGCCGATCAAAAGCAGACTCCTTTCCAAGAGGAAGTCGATGAAATGGGCCGAAGAATTGGAATACTCGTCATCGGAATTGTCGCATTAGTTGGAGTCCTACAGCTTACATTGACAGGCGCTTCAGGAATGACAGTTTTACTTATGGCGATAGGTCTTTCAGTCGCAGCGATACCAGAATCATTACCCGCTATTGTTACGCTTACACTCGCTTTAGGTTCGAAAAAGATGCTTAAAAAGAAGGCATTGGTTAGAAGACTGCCCGTAGTAGAAGCTCTTGGATCTGTCAATTATATTGTAACAGATAAGACCGGGACACTGACTGAAGGAGTTATGACGACCAGAAACATCTACTTCCAAGGCGAAGAATACGAAGTAACAGGCACAGGAACAAGCACCGAGGGAATATTCAAGAAAGGAGATGAGGAAATATCTGAGAACGAGTTAAGGCCTGTTCTTGAATGTGGCATGTACTGTAACAATGCAGAAAAGGTCGATCACGAGGATTCGGAAAAAGATTTCCGTGGAGAACCGACCGAGATCGCTTTACTAGTCTCAGGCCTGAAAGCAGGCCTAGAAAATAATAAGGAACGAGTAACGAGCATTCCTTTCTCATCCGACAGAAAGCGAATGACAGTAGTTACAGAAGATGAAACTGCTTACATGAAGGGAGCTCCTGAAACAGTCTTAGAAAGATGCGATAAGATACTTGTGGACGGAGAAGAGAAGGAATTAACCGATGAGAGAAAGGAAGAGCTAATTGATCAGAACCATAAATATGCGCGTGAGGCCTTGAGAGTTCTTGGATTCGCCCGGAAAAATGTTGAAGATGTAGATGCGGACGATGATGAAATAGAGAGCGAAATGGTTTTCCTAGGCCTTCAGGGAATGATTGATCCAGCAAGAACTGAAGTGGATGAAGCAGTTAAGGACTGCAGAACCGCTGGAATCGGAGTAGTAATGGCGACAGGAGACAATATCGAGACCGCCAAAGCAATCGGAAAAGAGCTAGGATTTGATCCTGATGGCGCATTGACCGGGCCAGAACTTGAGGAAATGAATCAGGAAGAATTAGAGCAGAAGGTTAAAAATGTTGAGATCTTTGCCCGTGTCTCACCTCACCACAAAGTAATGATACTTGAGGCCTTACAGAGTCACGGCTACAATGTTGCGATGACAGGAGATGGAGTGAACGATGCTCCAGCCTTGAAGGATTCCGATGTTGGAATCGCAATGGGCGAGAGAGGAACAGATGTAGCAAAGAAAAGCAGCGACATGATTTTACAGGATGATAACTTTGTAACAATTAGAGACGCGATTTCTGAAGGCCGTGCGATTTTCGATAATATCAGAAAGGTTACTAACCAGCTATTATCTACCAACTCTGGAGAAGTTATGTTCGTCTTCCTGGGAACGCTTATAGGAGGACTTTTCTTCCCGGAAATGTTTTCAGGAGCCGACGCAGTCGTTCTCACAGCCGTCATGATTCTATGGGTGAACTTTACCAGTGACGGACCGCCTGCTATCGCACTTGTAGAAGATCCGAAAGTAGATGGCATAATGGAAAGGCCTCCAAGAGAACCAGATGAATCAATAATCGACAAGAAGATTCTAGCAATGATCGCATTCACAGGGCCTGTCGCCGCAGCAATAATGCTGCCGCTGTTCTTCATGAATATTGAGAACTTTGTCCTGGCACAGACAATGCTTTTCATGGCATTAGCATTCTTTGAGATAACAATCTTCCAGGTCATAAGAAGAGACTACGGCCTGAAGATCTGGGACAACAAGTACCTGATCGCCGCAATATTATTCGCGTCACTCACACACTTAGCCGTACTTTACACTCCGCTTTCAGGCCTATTCGGAGTAGTCCCACTAACCTTGAATCAATGGGGAATGATCGCAGCAGCATTAGCAGTCTTCATGGTAGTGGAGCACGGTTTCAGGCTACTGCTTGAAAGAGTCTACGGCGACAGAATAGAATAAAGACCTCACATATCCCTCCAATTTTTTATTTATTCAAGAATTCTCAAAAAATTCCTATGGGAGAGCTACAAGAAGAAAGAGCCGATAAACTGGCAGAAGCATTAGCAGAAAATAAAGAGTTTCTGAAAAAGGAAGAGCTCGAAAGATATGAGAACGATACTCAGACAGGGCACAACTACAGAACAGAGAACTACTTCCTGAAGATTGAAAAATACTTCAACCAGAGAGAACGGATGTCGGTCGAACCAGCAGTACTTGAAAACATAGATATACAGGCCTCTGCCCCAGAAATTATAGATTACGGCCATATCAATGGATACAACTATAGAATATTCAGCTTTGTAGAAGGAGAGTCCCTCAGCCATAAACAAGACCACAGCTTTGAAGACCTAGAACCTGAAAAGCAGAAGGAACGAATCAGACAAATGGGTAAAGCACTCGCCCAGGTTCATGAATCAAAATCCTTCGATAACTTTGGAAATATTCAAACTTTAGACCAGGAACTAATCGGGGCCTCTGACAAAAAATGGGTTGAGGGCCTGAAGGATATCCAGTACTTCTGGCACCGCCATGTAGGAGGACAGCCATTTGAAGAGATAAAAGAGGAGATAGAGAAGTATTACAATGAAAATAAAGGCCTTCTAAATAAAGTAGACAAATCAGTTCTTATCCACCAGGAGCTAGGTTTTCACAATGTGTTGTTTGATGAAGAATCTGTTTCTATAGTTGATTGGGAAAGTGCTGCAGCAGGAGATCCATTACTAGATATTGTAACTGCTGAAGTCATACTATTCTGGTTCCAAGGCCTTCAAGAAAGTCTCAGAAAAGAATTTAGAGAGACTTATCTTTCAGTAAGAAATGTTGAATTCAATGAAGAGCTTGTAGAAATCTATAGAGTAGTAGAATTATCTAGATTACTGATGATATTCGATGATGACAATGATAAAGTAGATAGAATTCAAGAAGAAATTCTCAGTATAATCTCAGAATAATTTAGTAAAGATAAGTTGGTGTAGGAAGGACGGTAATCGTGTAAATGAAAGTGAAAAACACACCCCGTTTAGGGCGGTAAGTTTTTCTGGAGGTGATCCAGCCGCTGGTTCCCCAACGGCTACCTTGTTATGACTTAGCCCCCCTTGCCAAGCTTAGACTTGACTACCCATAATGGGCAGGCTCGTCTAAACCTGACTCGGGTGACTTGACAGGCAGTGTGTACAAGGAGCAGGGACTTATTCGCCGCTAGATGATGACTAGCGACTACTACCGATTTCGCCTTCATGAGAACGAGTTGCAGTCCTCAATCCGTACCAAGACTGGGTTTAGGAGGTTAGCTCCCCCTCTCGGGGTGGCATCTCTTTGTCCCAGCCATTGTAGGCCGCGTGTATCCCAGAGCATTCGGGCCATACTGACCTACCGTGGCCCGCTCCTTCCTCTGACTTATCGCCAGCGGTCTCTTACGAGTGCCGAATCCAATAAATGGATCCATGGCAACATAAGATGCGGGTCTCGCTCGTTACCGGACTTAACCGGACACTTCACAGCACGAGCTGACGGCGGCCATGCAGCTCCTCTCAGCGCGTCAGGTAAGCTCTTCAAGCTGACCGTCATTCTGCTGTCGGCTCTGGTAGGGTTCTCTGCGTTTGATCTAATTAAACCGCAGCCTCCACCGGTTGTGGTGCTCCCCCGTCAATTCCTTTAAGTTTCAGCCTTGCGACCGTACTACCCAGGTGGCCCGTTTATCGTTTTCACTTCGGCACCAGCCAACCCCGAAGGTTGGCTGACATCAAACAGGCAATGTTAACGGCCAGGACTACGCGGGTATCTAATCCGCTTTGCTCCCCTGGCTTTCGTTCCTCACCGTCGGATCCGTACTTGTCGAGCGCTTCCGCCACAGGCGCTCCTCCAGGAATTTTAGGATTTCACCCCTACTCCTGGAATAGCCTCGACACCGTCCGGTCCCTAGCCA
>JAWOFP010000014.1:0-5887 GCA_046497485.1 Candidatus Nanohaloarchaea archaeon
GTCTCTCCTGAGATAAATGGAATGTCATAGTCATCGCTTAGATCTTCTCCTTGATCGAGCCAGTCGCAGAAGATCAATGTTTTCTGGCCTTTATATTCATCCAAAAGATCTTCCAAAATTTTCTTCTTAGCCGGATTCTTAGATGCTATAATCGCTTTCTTGATTCCTGAGGCCTCCTCGTACTTGTGTCTGTAGAAGTCTGAGGCCCAGTCTACCATGCGAATCTCTACGTCCGGTTTAACGACGTGGCCTTCTGAGAAGAATCTTGCCCAGTCTCCTCCTATCTCTCTTCCGATTAAGGCAAATATTTCTCTTTCCTTAGTGTCCTCTCGCACAGGTGAAGCAGATAGTCCGATTCTTCTCGTGGACTGAAGTGTTGCTGTTTTTCTGAATAGATCGGAAGGAATGTGGTGTACTTCATCGAATATTATCAGCCCCCAGTCCTGTCTAAACAAATTAGTCTTGTCACCAGCCATGTGATAGGTCGCGATTGTGACATCGTTCATTTCTTTGGTATCGCCGTGGTACTCTCCTATCTGGTCTTCTGTCAAAGTAGTTTTATCTAATAATTCTCTCTTCCACTGATTTACTAAGTTTCTCTGAGGCACTAAAATTAATGTAGGCGCGTCAACTTTGCACATCAGGCCTATACTTGTAACTGTCTTACCTGATCCGGCTGGGTTTGCCAGTACTGCTGCTTTCTCACTGTAGGCCTTCTCCACATATTCTTCCTGGTAGTCTCTGAGTTCGATTCCCTTGAGTTCTGCACCGATTTTCTCATCGACTTCTCTAAATTTGGAATTGTCTTCTACAGGATATCCTTTCTTCAGTAAGGCCTCCTTGATTTCCGCCCTGCTTTTGCTCCCCATTGCGATTCTTGAGCTCGTATCTGAGAGGTCTACGGAAAGATTCTTTCTCACTTTTTCTATGCTGCGGGCCCATTCCATTCGCTCTGTTTCTTCAGCCTTAAGCACATGATAATGGCCTTTGTGCTCAATTGAGAACATTTCCTGTTTCTCGTAGGTTCTTTCCACCCATTCCAGGAATCTTGGGTAGCTTCCTACTACTCTAGTATAAACTTCCCTCATTTCTTCCAGCGACTTGTCGGAGTTCCAGATATCCATTTCTCTGACCTGGAACTTGTAGTGGTCTCCGCTAGAAGTCTCCATGTGCGAGATTGAGGATATCTCATTCAGTGTCTCGCTGTCCGGATTTGAAAGCACTATTTCTCTCTGTGCTTCGAAGAAAACTACCTGGTTTTGGATTTGTTCGATAAGCTCTTCCTTGCTTTTATCTTCAAGAGTCATGCCTTGTCAAATGCAGGTAAATCTTTAAAACGGTCACGAACCGGAAATAACTGTGAAGAAGTCCCATTTAACCCGAAAATTGTCGGAAATAGAGGATTTTAAAGATCCTAGAGTCGAACTCGAACAGTATCAGACTCCTCCACAACTAGCTGCGGACATAGCCTACAATGCCTACATGCAAGGCAATGAAAAAGTAATAGATTTAGGCACAGGAAATGGAATAATCGCTATAGGCGCAGCTCTTCTAGGCCTGAAAGTTACTGCTGTGGAAATCGATAGAAAGGCATTAGAAAGAGCGAAAGAAAACTCTGAGGAGTTCGGAGTTGAAATCGATTTTGTGGAGAAAGATGTTACAGATTTTAAGTCAGAGGAGGGATTTGACGCGGTTTTGATGAACCCTCCTTTCAATATCCAAAGCGATGAAGGGGTAAAGTTCTGGGAAAAGGCCTTAGAGATCGGCGACAGCGTTTATGGACTTGCGGGAAAAGGGTTTGAGGCACGTTTAAAACGTTTGTGTAACGAATTTAATCATGAAATACTGGCTTCTGAGGCCTACACTATAGGTCTTCCGGCCAGTTACAGATTCCACACCGAGTCAGTTAAGGAGACTCCTGTGGATCTCTACATAACAGAGGCGAATCAATAAATGGAACTTGATACTACTGAGAAAGACGGAAGACTGCTCGTAGACATGGAGCAGAATCATGCACTGGCAAACCTGTTAAGAAAAGCTGTATGGGAGAACGACGGCGAAGCCGGTTACGATAAAGGACACCCATTAGGAGATGAATCAGTGCTTATCATTGAGACAGACAACCCTGAGGAAACCCTGCAGGAAGCTGTCGACACAGCGAGAGACTGGCTTGACGAAATTAAATCAGGCCTGTAAAAATTTTTAACAGGTCTTATTAACCTGTTTTCAATATAATTTTCTATGAGTGATGAAGACTCTGTCTTTCTGAAAGAAGGATACTTTATAGTCCTTGCACTTGTACTGGCTTTCGGCATTCTACAGTTTTCAGGCACAGTTATGGGAACGGAAAAACCGGTTGTCTCAGTTATTTCTTGTTCAATGTATCCGGAGTACGATAGAGGCGATGTTCTAGCGGTAAACGGCGTCAATTTTAAACAAATTGAAGAAGACGATGTAATTGTATACCAAGTGCCTCTTGAAGTCGAGATAGAGTTAGACAACGAAAGAGTCACAGTTACAGAACAGGCCTCAAATACGCCGATAGGAGAGTCTAAAGTGTTAGCAGTCCAAGAAAACCAGGCCTTACTTGAAATAGATGGGGAAAGATTAAGAGTGCGTAACAGCGGCTCCTACACAGTTAATGGCGAAAGAGTTACTATTCGAGAGGTCTCTGGAATGGATACGCCTGTAGTTCACAGAGTAACCGAAAAAAGGAACGATTCTTTAGAGACCAAGGGAGATAACAATCCTCAGCAGCTGGAGTTTGAGAAAGATATAAGGCCTGAACAAGTTCATGGAAAAGTATTTTTCAGAATTCCTAAAGTCGGAGCTGTAAAGCTGGTGGCGATGGACTTCGTCGGTTTAACAGGAAGGCCTTTAGTGATTGACAGTTACAGAGGCTGTAGTTGAAAGGCCTTATAAGTTTTCACAATGTCATTTTGTGGGTATGGAGTTCTGCGATGAATGTGGAGGAATGGTAGTCTCAGAGAAAAAAGATGGAGAAAACCGTATGAAATGCAGGAGCTGCGGCGCCTATCAAGACGATGTAGATCCTGAAGAGATGAAAGTAACTGAAGAAAAGGAAGACGATCCTATGGATAGGCTGAATGTAAACGACGGTGAGGAAGAGGCTACAAGACCTACTACAACAAAGGAATGCAAGAATTGTGGAGAAGAAACCGAACAAGAATGGTGGATGGAACAAACCCGTGCATCAGACGAGCCTGAAACAAGATTCTACAAATGCCGTCAATGCGGAAACGTCTACAAAGTATACGACTGAAGGCCTAAAAAATATTTACTATTGTTTTTCTATCTCAACATTTTCCTCTTCAATTTTATCGGATAAATCATTGAGAGAAGTTCTCAACTTGGAGAGCTCATTCTCTACTTTTCCTTTGTGATCCTCAAACTCTGAGGCCTCAACTTTCGAATCTATATCCCATTCCTGTCTATTCGTATCAAGTATAAACTCGCTCTCTATTTCTTCTATCTTGTCTTTTAGATTCTCCATATCATCAAAAAGCGCATCCTGACCTTTCTTCAATCGAGTAACTCTAGACTCAAGTCTTGAAAGATCTTTATCAGTTTCAGAGAGCTCAGAGTCTAACACATCTACTCTTTCAATGTAATTAGATTGAATGCTGCTGAACTTTCTGAAGACTTTTTTCAAGGCCTGAACATCTTCTGCATTCTCCTCTACATGCTCGGAGATTTTTTCCTCGCTTGTTAGGGCTTCGACAATCTCATCCAACTCCTGGTCATGGTGCTGGACTGCATTGTCCAATGCATTCATGTGAGCCTTAATATCCTCTACAGCCATCATCACAGATTCTACTTCATCTTTTGTTTCGTTATTTCCGAACAATGGCATACGTCAATTATTGGTTTTCTGGTATTTGAATCAACGGGGTTGAAATAAAACATTTCACCTCCAATCTTAGATTATGCCAGAACAGATGAGAAGAGCGCCGGCAAGGCCTAAAGACATTGAAGAAATAGACGCACAAAATGATATCAGAGTAAGAGTAATTGGAACAGTATTATCGATTGAAGACGACTCGATTTCACTTGATGATGGAACTGGAAGCGTCGAAGTATTTCTAGAAGAGGATCAGATGGAAGACTTAGAGGAAAGCCAGAGAATCAGAGTATTTGGACGAGTACTGCCTACACCGGACAGCTTCGAGCTGCAAGGAGAGGTTGTGCAGGACTTTTCAGAAGTCGATCCAGAACTGCAGGACAGAGTTAAAAAAGTTGTTAACACTAACGAGTAACATAGGGGAATTGTAATGTTCAAAGCAGAAACAGAAGAAGTCAGCCTATTGAAAGATTCGATGAAAACCATTTCAGATCTGATTAGCGAAGGCCTATTCCAGTTAGAGGAAGACGGAATGAAGCTTGTAGCTGCAGATCCGGCACTTGTAGGTTTAGTCGACTTCAAGATAATGGAAGAAGTATTCGACGAATACGACTTAGATGAAGAAACTAAGGTAGGCCTAAATATTGAAAATCTATACTCAATTCTGCGGAGAGCAAATGCGGACGATACTATAACTTTCGAACTCAAGGAATCCCGTTTCCACATTACAATGGAGAATAGTTCTACGAGAAACTTCTCACTACCTGTGCTCAATCTTTCAGAGGACGACATTCCCGAGGTAGGAAACCTAGAGTTTGACTTTGAAGCAGAGCTTGAAGCACCAGTCCTTGAAGGCGCAGTAAAAGACTCCATGGTTGTAAGCGACGCAGTCACAATTTCAGCCACAGATGAAGAACTAAACATTAGAGCAGAAGGAGATCAGAGTAACGCAGATTTCACAATCACAGCCGGAAGCGAAGGAGTCATTTCTATGGATGGAGAACCAGGCAAATCAATGTTTTCACTTGACTACCTATCCAAGATGATTGGCGCTAAAAAACTTTCCGAAAATGTAACAGTAAAACTGGGCGACGACTTCCCAATGAGAATGGAGTTCGTAAGGCCTGAAGAAGTAGATCTAAGCTTTGTACTCGCCCCAAGAATTGAAGAAGAGTAGAAATGCCGGACTTCGATAAAGTAAGAGGTACCCTGAAACAGGGTGCGGTGCCAGGATCGGGAGAAGAAATACTTGAGTCTCTCGAAGGTTCAGAGGCCTCAATAACAGAGCTTCAAAATGAGCTAGATTATTCCGATACTAATATCCGTAGATGGGTGACTTTCTACCACAACCAAGGAATACTAGAGCAAACCAGAGTGAAAGACATTCAAAGAGGAAATTTGGAAAAGTTCTACACTCTCTCTTCTAAATACCATGAAAAATGAACCCTGTAAAATTTAGTATTAACCAGTTGATTTTCTACCGTGGGACATAACTTGAAGGACTGGCAGATCCGGCAGTACTACGAACAGGAGGAGCTGCAGGAAAAAATTCTGGAGTTAGCAGAGTACAGAGAAGTTGCTCCAACATACCCTAACGGTTACGGTACTAGGCCTGACGCAATCAATTTCCCAGGGGATTTTATGCAGTTTGTAGAAAACGGTGCCGAGGCCTTCCATTTTTCAGTTGAGAGATGGAGAAACCCATTGATGATTGACCAGGTCTCTGATCTAGATAATTTAAGGGAAAACTGGGATCTAGTAATTGATATTGACTGTGACGACAGTTTCGAGCTCTCGAAAAAGACCGCAGAACTAGTAGTAGAAGAACTGCGCCAACATGGAATAGAAAATATTTCAGCCAAGTTCTCAGGTAATAGAGGATTTCATATAGGCGTGAGAGGTGAAGCCTTTCCTCAAGAGATAGGCGATGAAAGTTATTCTGAGCTCTACCCTCATTTGGCGCGGGGAATAGTAGATTATCTCAGACATAACTTGAAGGATCAGATGATAAAGGCTGTCAGAGAA
>JAWOFP010000025.1:0-4690 GCA_046497485.1 Candidatus Nanohaloarchaea archaeon
TTGAATCCGTGTGCTGCTCTCCGCGGCGGCAACTGGAACAATGGCGATAACGCGGGCGTGTTCAACGCGAACTCGAACAACCCGGACAACTCGAACTCGAACAACGGGTTCCGCTGTCCTGAAACCGCCTCATATCTTATAGGTGAGAATCTCTATACCTACCGGGTTTAGAGACAAAGCCCTCAATAAAAGGTTTCAGAACTACGGCGCTCTCACCGGCCCGAAACGGGCGAATATTTTAAATAAGATCCAATAGTCTAGTGATGATTGGTCTCTGCGACGGCCAGTACCAAAAAAGCATTTTGATTTGGGAAAGCCGAAGCGGAGAAAAAATTATTTGGTAAGTTAAAGTGGTTTAGAATGGTCAATTCGATTTCTAATAACTTTGAGAATATTGCTTCTTTTGAAGCTCTTTTCAAGGGTTGTAGAGCTGCTAGAAATGGTAAGAGGTACAACGGTGAGACAGTCAGGTTTACTGCAAATCTTGAATCTAATCTTGTGGAGTTAAGCAGCGATCTAAGATCAGGAATTTACGAACCTAAAGGTTTCAAACACTTCAGTATATGTGATCCTAAGGAAAGGGAGATTTACGCGCCTTACTTTAGGGATAGAGTTGTTCATAGAAGCTTTCACTTAGAAGTTGAGCCTTTTCTGGACAAGAAATTTATCTATGATAGTTATGCGTGTAGGAAGGGTAAAGGGACTCATGCAGGTGTAGATCGGGCTCAAGAATTTCTGGCTAAAGGAAGGAATAAATACTACTTGAAGTGTGACATTAGAAAGTATTTTGATAGTATAGATCATGAAATATTGATGGATATGTTCTCTAGATATGTTAGAGACCAAAGGACCCAAAAGTTAGTTGGAAAATTCCTCGACAGTTACCATACTGAGGAAGGTAAAGGACTTCCAATCGGCGCACTTTACAGCCAGCTTTTCGCAAATCTGTATCTTAACGGCTTCGATCATTTTGTGAAACAAACTCTGGAAGTTAAATACTATGTCCGTTATATGGATGACTTTGTTCTTTTCAGTGATTCTAAAAGGGAGCTGCATGGTTGGCGGCGGGCGATGCAAAATTATCTGGACAGAAAATTAAAGTTAGATCTGCCTGAAGATAAGATTACATTGGAGCCGACTGAAAAAGGCCTGACATTTCTGGGTTACAGAATATTCTCAAATCAAAAGCTCGTTAGGAAGAGGAATAAGAAAAAGTTCAAGACAAGACTTAGAAAACAGAAGAAGGCCTTAAAAAATAATGAAATCGCTTTTTCTGAAGTTAAAGATTCAATTGAATCTTGGAAGGGCCATGCAAGCCATGCTGATACAGCAGATTTGAAGAAAAAATATATCGAAAAATTGTAGGTGGAGCCGAGGTCTTTGTGATTCTAGAGGCTAGAGATCGAAAAATTTATTTCTCGGCAGTTCCATGGTAAGCGTTGTCTTTCTTCCAGCCGGGCTCGAAATTATACTGCGTACCTGATTTCTTAACTTTCTCTAAAAGGCCTTCTAATACTTCATGGCTGCATTTAGGTGTTAGATACCGCCATTCCTCACCAGAATTAATTCTTCTCCTAACTTCTGTACCAGAGTAAATTCTTTCGCTAAACATTTCAGGCCTCTCAACCTGGATATCTGTATGTTTTTCTATAATCTCCTTTACTTTATCGTTTCCGGATATTATAACATCGAATCCTTTTTCTTTGAATTCTTCCGCCCATTTCTGATTTTCTGAGGTTTCTGGATCTGATTCCTGAGGCTTTTCTTCAGTATCCTCAATTCCTATACCCTTAACTTCCGGGAAGCAGGCCTTAATCAAGTTTTTTCGCTCTTCAAAAGTTAATGGATTTCTCTCCGTTCTAGATCTCTCAGGGCTTCCGACAATAACGGTAAAGTCTTCGTAATTATCTTTCTCCTCATCCACAACATTGTAGTGGCCTAAATGGAACGGTTGGAAGCGTCCGAGAAATCCTGCTTTCATTAGAAGAACTTCTCTCCCGCATCCATTACATCAGATTTTTTCAAAGCTGTAACCTCTTCTAAAGTATATTCTTCCTTCAATTTTGTTGCCAGAGCCTCTCCTATCAGCCCTGTGTTCATGTAGAAGAATTCCTCGTAGTTATCGACTTTCTGATCTAGCTGTTCTTGAACTGAAGGCCAGCGCGCAACAAGGTCCTCATCCAATTTTATGTCTTCTCCAATTACTTCTTCAGCTTTCATCGCGGCATAAGCAAATTTCAGGACTTCCTGCCACTTGAACCTGATTTCGGAGTATCCGACTTTTTCCACGAACTCGGCTTCGAACAATGCTCTTAGAAGGCCTTCCATCTCATACTCTTCTGAATCAGGATTTACTGCGATCATCATTTCATTTTCCTCTACTTCTAGAACTGAGAAATCTCTTTCATGTCTCTGCCAGCTCAAGAAGAACTCCATATCCTCTAAATCAAGCGCGTAATCATAACTGTTCACACAGTCATCAATCTTGCTCTTAACTCTCTCCAGCTCGCTTCTCGAAGGCCTAACAGAATAATCCATAAATCAAGTTTGGAAGGTGAGTTTCTTTAATTCAATCTTTCCATTTAATTGAACAACCTTGTGAGGCATTTTGCTCTTCTAGAGGTTCCTTCCTCTTCAACATTTTTTCAATCACGGATTTCATCTCCCGTTCCTCTACTTCCTCATCTGGATTCATCTTGTCATTTAATCTTCCATGATAATGAAGTCTGTGACGCCAGTCAAGTAGGAAGGGGTCAGGGGTGCATACTGCTCCATAGGCCTCAGCCACTTCTTGTTCAGGATCTGCCAGATAGAAAAAATTGGAAGATTCCAGATTATTTTCTTCGACGAAGGCCTCCATCTTCTCCACCGAGTCCTGATGGTGCGTCTCTGCATTTGGATTTATTCCGACTACTGCTATACTTGAAAATTCTTCTGCCAGTTTTCGGATCTCGTCTGTCTGTGCCTTGACATATGGACAATGGTTGCACATGAATATTACTAGGACGCCGTCAAAGTTATCTAGATCGCTTAAAGCGACTTCTTGGCCTTCAAAGTTTTCAAGTGTGAACTCTGGTGCAGGTTCTCCTACTTCAAGCTGTGAATCAGATTGTTCGAGACTCATAATCTTGCATTTTTTCCTGAGTGATTTAACAGTAATCTCCTAATTAGAAGTTATGTCTGATACACATGGAGTTCCAGCAATTCTATCCTTCCTGGTTCCAGGCCTAGGACAGTTAATTAAAGGCTAAATCTTCAAGCCAATCGGAATCTGGGTCGCTATGGCAATCTCAACAGTGATGGTTTATGTGGTTGTAGGTCTTTTAACCACTCCAATAATCTATCTGTGGCAGATTTATGATGCTTACAATAACTAGACCGTTACATTAAAATTCAAGGCTTACGTATTACGATGTATTATGATGAATACTTCTAACTCTCCAATCTTTCGAGATGGAAACCTTCTAATCCTAGCATACGATCACGGTCTTGAGCACGGTCCGACTGATTTCGAGCCGAATCCTGCGAGCGCCGACCCAAGAAATGTCTTTGAAGTGGCTTCACATTCAGCAATAACGGCTATCGCGGTGCAGAAAGGCCTCGCAGAAACATATTACAGCGATTATGAAGACGATGTGCCACTACTTCTAAAATTAAACGGCAGCTCTAGTCTAGGCGAAAGAGACGATTACTACAGTCCAAAACAGTGCACAGTCAAGTACGCCGTTGAAGAGCTTGGTGCGGATGCAGTTGGTTACACAATGTATGCGGGAAGCGACCACGAAGATGAGATGTGGGAAGACTTCCGAGAAGTACAGGAAGAAGCCCGGAAATACGATGTACCGGTAGTTATGTGGGCTTATCCTAGAGGCCACGGAATAGATAACAAAGACGAATACGAGAGCGACACAGATCCTGATGTCATCGCATATGCAGCAAGACTAGGCCTAGAACTAGGTGCCGATGTCGTGAAATGCAAGTATCCCGGATCAAAAGAAGATACAGAAAAAGTACTGAGAAACACTGGTGAAATGAAGTTTGTGATGAGCGGAGGCTCAAAAAGAAGCGATGAAGAATTCCTTGAAGATGTCTCAAATGTTATAGACGCAGGCGGAAATGGACTGGCTGTCGGGAGAAATATCTTCCAGCGAGAGGATCCTGAAGGCGTCCTAGACAAGTTAGAGAATGTAATCTATGAGTAAAGAAGAAGTCATAGGTGAGGTGGTCCATGAAGTGGCTGAGGCCGCTCCACATATTTCATCAGGCCTTAAAAGAAGGAGAGAGTATGTAGGAGAGGAAAATCCTTCTGGTGAGCGACAGTTAGAGGCAGATGTCTGGGCCAATGAGCTTTTACAGGAATTAATTACTTCGATAGAAGGGGTCGGTGAATTTGCTTCAGAGGAAAATGATGAGATAATTGATTGTGGCGAGGGTCTCTCAGTCACAATTGATCCTTTGGATGGGTCTTCTAATATCCCAACGAATAACCTTGTAGGCACAATTGTGGGAATCTATGATGGAGAGCTTCCCTGTAAAGGAGAGAATCTTGTAGCAGCCTTCTACATAGTTTACGGGCCTCTAACAACTCTGATGATGGCTAGAGATGGAAAGGTCAATGAATATGTGATTGAAGAAGTTAAAGGAGATCAAGTAGAATTACACCTGGCTTCAGAAGATATAGAGATTCCGG
>JAWOFP010000041.1:0-11720 GCA_046497485.1 Candidatus Nanohaloarchaea archaeon
AATTGTTTCTATAGATCTATCCATTTCATAGAATGCCTCTGTGACATCCTCTACAGCGACTCTAGTTCCCTGTATCACAGGTTTACCAAATCTTATGGACTCAGACTGTACTATAGCCATAATTATATTAGCGGTTAGAAAAGTTAAATCAGTTTTCATCAAGAACTTTCTTCAAGAAATTGGGATAGATCAGTCTAACTCTTCTATTATGTCTACTGTGGGAAGGTTTGACATGGTTCCGCCGTTCTTCCTGATTTTTACATCGCTGTTAAGGCCTTTCTCTTGTGTTACATATCCTCCTTCTAGGAAGTATCCTTCTATTACTATATGAAGATCTTCTGAATTCCTGTCCATAAGGGTTTAGTCTTCATTCAATAGTTAAAAACTGTTATCTGTTTACTGAGTCTTTAACCAATCTATGTAAAGAGTTCTCCTAGTCTATCATACATCTTCCATTAAACTATGTGTTCTTTCTTCCCTCTTACTTGATAGAACACTCTCTATAACTTCAAGGTCTTCATCATCCGCAAGTATGACTCTTGAATCCTCTGAGTCGTCGATCGCGCCCAGCTCTTCTAAGAAATCTAGGACTTCCCCACTGTAATCATCGTCTTTAACTTCCCGAAGCTTCTCAGACCCATCATTTCTTCTAAACGTTTCCAGGCCTCTACCTTCCAAATCTTGAATCACTTGATCCTGATTGAACTCCTCCAAAGTATCGAGGATAAGATCCTCATAGACCTCTTCTACATGTGATTCGACCTTTTCTAAAGCTTCTTCATCCTGAACCGTGTACTTTGAGCCTCTGGACTCCAGCACATCCATAGTCACAAGATCGCTTAAATGCTGGCCTATCTTCCAGTTACTCCTCCTTGAATCAAGAAAAGAAGAGTCAAAGAAGTTCCCATCAAAGGCCTGAACCGCATTAACTATACCTGGTCTCGCATATGGCCTTCTAATAGAGTCAAGATTTAGTTCGTCTCCTGAAAGATAGTTTATGTTAACTTCATCCGAATCATGTAACCTCTCCAATACTTCTTCCAAGCCTGACCTGTACTTCTGTTTCAGTCTGCCTTCATCATCCATTATTTTCTCACTCCAGTCTGACATGTTCTGAGATGAAAGAGGGGAGCTACCTGAAAAATTCTGATTCACGGATTCCCTGAATTCATCTCCCTGGGAAAGATCGTATAGTATGTTCCATTTCTTTACAGCCTGGTCTCCAATCGTTACAGTGTGGTCGCCGAATTCAAACTCGTAATTCCCAGGCTTCGCAACCAGTAGATTTTCAGAATCATACAGTATATTCCTGTCATCCTCATCATAGAGATCAAGTGAAGGACCTCCTATCTCATCCGATATAACCTCTGATAACACGCTTAAGGCCTTGCGCTGTTCATCTTTACTTTTACCCACAGTGATATGCCTCATATCTATGTCTCCGTATGCAGTTTCATCCAAGTCATCTACAAGTCTTATAGCAACGTTGTAGTAGATTGTGTGAAGTTTAGAATACTCTTGTTTCTTCAAATAGGAACCCCTCCTAATTCCTAATTAGATGTAAAAATTATATCCGTGTTCAAAAAATACTGGCGGAAAACTTTCATAGAGTCATACAGATAATCGTTTGATCTCACCGAACGAAATATAACAAGGCCTTTCCAATACTTGCGGTGTATGAGCATTGAATCCGAGGATCCTCTCAATGATGTCTCCTATATGTTCTCCGACATGACTGAAAACCTTGACGGTTTGGAAAGCTCCATAATCGAGTATCAAATAGCTGAATCGATTTACCAGAGGAGAATGGACCAGTATAGGCAGGGGAAGACCTCAAGACACGATGTGAAAAATGCTATGGATCACTTCGCCTTTACGGAAACTGAGATGATTTCAGAGGCCTCAAGAATCGGAGATTTAGCAGAGTTCATCCGGTCAGATTTCAGGGATCTAGGGCCTGAGGACGTCGTAGGTTTAGCGACTGAAAATGTTTTCATGGATCATATGCTTGCTGAATCATCCTCCAATTACGAATGCGCTAATGACGACTTCTTGGAGAGTTTGGAAAGATACGAGGATATGTACCGGCATATGGCTAAGAAAGGAGAGTTACTCAGACAGTCAGATCAGGAAGAAGTCAGAGAAAAGATAGGTTACAGCTGGCGTGAAGCTTTTGCAAACGTGAAGGACTGGGAGGAAGACAATACTGCCAATGTTTTCGACCCTGAAAATATTAGCGAAAAAAGAAACGATATAATAGCTGAAAGGCCTCGAGGAAACTATATTGATTTCCAAGAACTGTCAGGGACTGAAGATATAGCCGAGAAAAGAGAGGAAGTTCTAGATATCAGTGATGAAGATTTAGAGAATAAAAGAGATGAGGTAAAAAGTAGGGAGCCGCGTTACATCCAATAATTTTATCTTTCATCTATTTTCCAGAAGACATCCACTATGGCATCTTCCAGTTCTTCTTCGTCAAGGCCTCGGTCTTCTTCATATTCTTTTAGACCTTCTCTCAGGTTTCGCGCCAGTTCGTAGTTGTTATCTGATTTTTTGGCGGCTCTTGCAATCATATTTCTTTCGTCTTCCTCGTGCAATATCTTCCCGAACTCCCTGACGTACCTTTCTCCATCAGAGTAAGCTAACTCGCTCATAATAAATTCGATCGGGTCTTCATCTATCTCTTCTGAAAAGGCCTCTGCAGATTCGTTGAAAAACTCTCTTACATATTCTGCTTCTTCTTCTAAGTCTTCGAGTAATAGGAAGTCTACCTTCTTTTCTACGTTATCTCTTAATTCCTCGTAATCGCTGCTGTTCCAGAATAAGTCTCTGACGGCATCTTCGCCTTCTCCTCCCTGCCATTTCTTTCCTTCTTCTCGGTTGGTCCTAGTTAGTTCTCTGAATTTGTTCGATGCCTCGACCATGTACCTGAACTTTATAGATTCTCTACAGGACTCAACTGGTTCAAAGATATCTGTCATTACAACACATCAATCTCACATAATAAAATTTATAACTGTTAAATGATAACAAGTCGACCATTACTATTATCTTTCGAGAATACGTATTCTCTACTATGTTAGACATGGAAGTTAACGTTGGTAAGACCGATCAAATCTTCAGAGTAGTCGGCGGAATGATTCTAGGTGCTTTAAGCATCAATGCATTAATCGCGACATGCGTACCTGATATTTACAGTCCGGTATTTGGAGCAATCGCATTAATCTTTTTAGCGACAGGATTCTCAAAAAAATGCCCTGTCAACAAACTACTCGATAGAACAACTGTAGAGGAATAAAGGCCTCTAAACTTTTTCTCTTATTTTACCCGATTCGATATCCTCTATCAGGCCTTAATCGTCAAAAAACTTTCACTGAACACTTCTTTGACGTAGGCCTCTCTATCAACTATCCTCATTCCCTATTTTCTGTATCTGTTATTGAATCCAAACCCAATATAATGCCGTTATATTCATCAGCCTATTATTTAGAAAAACTCTAGTTTTCTCGCCGCCACTTATCTCCTGGGAATCTGGTTTCATACCTCTGCATCTCCTCGATATACTCATTTGGAAGGCCTCCACCTTCTCCCAAAGATTCTGCTACTGTTCTCCACTCGTCTCTGTTCTCCAGTAAATACTCGATATCTGTTCGGTCGGCTTCGAACTCTCTATTATCCCTATCCTTGATTAAATCGAGTTCTTCAAAAAGCCATACAGTAGAATCATGGTATCCGCCTCTATGAAAATTAATCAGTCCATCTTTTTCCAGGTTATCATACTCTATGAAGGTTTCAAGATCTTCAACCACCTCCGGTGCAAACTCTGTGGTACTCGCAAGCTTCTCAATTATCTTATACCTGTAAACTTGTTCAGCTAACTCCTCTGCTGGTTCAAGCGACCTCACTACGCGATATTTGTTAGGCCTAGAGCTATGCTCTTGTTTATCTGCGATACCTGCTTGAGCTAGGACCTCTAGGTTGAAGCCTATCCTGCTACTACTGTAGTCAGACCCGATATGCGGTGCCCTAACCCATTCCTGTTGATAATTACTCGCAGCCTCGATTATCCCAGGCCTCATCCGCGCTATCTTGTTTCTTCCTATACCTTGAAATCTGTCATCAGTCATATGGAGATTTTCACAGAAGTTTTGTATCTTGATTTAACCAAGGTTTTTCTTGGACCCATAGTTCAGAAAATAACTGTAATTATTTATAGTTGTAGAGTAACAACATTTCCGTTATTTTTCGAACTGGTCGAAAGTCTTCTGATACGCAGCCGGCAGCTCATACCATTCAAGGAAATTCTCGACACCTTGCTGCTGATTAATCATTCTATCCGCCCTCTGATCTGCATAAATCGCAAGCTCTCTATCACCCATTTCAAAGTAAATCTTCGCATTACGATCATTCACTCTGAACTCATTCTCACCCGGCTCAATCAACAAGTCTCCCAAAATATAATCTGAGAAAACCCCTTTATGATAATTGAAATCATTAGCCGTAAACTTCGTGACATACTCTTCCCCGATGCCAAAATCATCGCCAGGCCTGTAGTCTTCTACCTCTGCCCAGTCAGAGTTGACAAATCTTTCAACCGCTTCCTTCGTCATATCAAAGATACTCGAAAAATAACTTTTTCTACATAACCTCTCAAAGAAGTTAGTAGGAATCCTCCATTAACGACATTCTACCTGTTGCCTCCCATTCATCAGACTCGAGAAAAATCCTGTCACCGCCAGATAAAACTCCTTTAGAAGGCCTCAAACCCTGGATTTCTCTACCGAGTTCGTCAACCTTTTCAATAATCGCTCTTCTTACTCGCTCATTTACAGGTTCAAATCCTTCAGGAACATATTTCATCTCCTCAAACCTTACCTGGTTATCAGGTTCTTCGTTCAAAGATTCGAGAACACCATGAACTTCTTCTACAGTAACATGGGACTCGGTAGGCCTCTCAAGATCCAGTTTTTCATCGTAAAGCCCTCTCATAAAATCATAAAACACTGTATGCATCAACGCAGGCTCCAAGTCAGCGAAATCTCTTTCAATCCCTTCAAATTCTGCTATCTCATCGTAGCGTGTCCTTCCGTCGTCGCCTATTTCTCTGCCAAGAATAGCCTCGCCCCAGTAAGCAAGATTTTCATAATCCTCAGCTCCAAGATCATAACTATTATCTAGTTGAGTTGACTGCTTTTCAGTTGACATATCTAGATTAGACCTCCGCTTATTTCTTTAATCTTATCCACTTCACGTGATTCGATCTCAGCGTTTAAAAAACTTCGGAGACAAGGCCTAATAGAAACATTATCTTCTTAACAGAATTAATCCCTTTTAGATATCGGCCGCTTTCTTCGCTTCCTCCCTCAATCTGTCCGCCTGTTCCTCCAAGTTTCCTGAAAGCTTCTCATCTCCTTGAGCCATCTTCAAGGCCTTTTCCGCTTCCGCTCTAACCTCTGAAAGCTCCTCTTTGAAGTCCCGTAAACCTGCTTCCTCCACTAAGAAATCTAAAAAATTGATAAATCCCTTAGCTTCTTCCTCAGTTCTCCTTGACTCCTCAAAAGCAGTCTCCACTTCATTCTCCAGTTTCCAGGCCTCATTCGCTTCCTGCTCAGCTTCTTTCCCGGATCTCTCCAAGTTTCTATAGACCTCCTGATACAGTTTATTCCCGACTTTCACCAGAGACTCATCTTTCCACTTTCTACCGAGGCCTGCTGTCCCTCTTTCTTCCTTGAACTGAAGCCCATCTAAATCCTCATCAAACTCCGTCTCACTAACCATAAACGCTATCTCCTGCATAACATGATTCTCAGTCTCCACAATCGCCCTCTCCTGGACGGCCTCAGTCATCAACATGTCAGCAATCCTTCTAGCATTCAACACGATATCTCTCTTAAACTCTTTATCGTAAGGCCTCTGTCTACCATCTATTTCATCCTTCAAGTACTGGAACTCTTTCTCAACGCCTTTTTCCTCATCAAAAACCATTTGAATCCTTTCAGCAAGCATCCCAAGATTCTGCTTC
Organism: Candidatus Nanohaloarchaea archaeon; assembly: GCA_046497485.1. GTDB lineage: Archaea > Nanohalarchaeota > Nanosalinia > Nanosalinales > Nanosalinaceae > B1-Br10-U2g21. The sequence continues at coordinate 6,023 of JAWOFP010000041.1, forward strand.
TCCCTCAAAATTGCGTCTTCCTCAATCTCAACACCCTGGACCTCTCTACTGACTTCAGACTGTTCCTCTTCGATTAAACGGCCTTCCTCATTCTGGATAACCCTTCTAACTTCTTCCTCTGACAGGCCTGCATTGTATAATTTTTCAAGTAATTCTTCCGTTCCCCGTGCATCTGCAAAAGCAGACTCCTCAATCTCCTCGGCTTTTTCTAATTCTTCTCGAATTTTTCTTTCATTCTCCTTGATTCTGTCCAGGGAAAGATCAGTCATGTAACATAGTTAGAACTCCTAGAATAAAAATTATGGACTAAAATTTGCCGGGGCGGAGATTCGAACTCGAAGCTTTCTCTTGGAAGCTTCTATAATCAAATACCGCTAGAAATATGTGATTAGTTTGCCGGGGCGGAGATTCGAACTCCGGAACCCCTACGGGACGGGATCTTAAGTCCCGCGCCTTTGGCCACTCGGCAACCCCGGCTGCAATTTGAAGAGATAAGGCCTCTCTACAAACTTTTTTAGTGAACCAACTTTTTAATACGAGATACCAGAAAATTATACCATGTTATTTATCCTTACATGGATGTTTGCATTAATACTTGTATTCTTTATCTCATGGGCTGCCTACTATTTCGGCGGAAACTTTGTAGTATTTGACGGAGTTTCAAAACAGGATGGAATGAAGTTAGCAGGACTGGAGATATTTTACGCTGCAATCGCATCCATTTTTAGCTTCATGCCGCTCGGAGGAATAGTTTCAGCCCTTCTAACCTTAGCATTACCATTTATCATGGTAAAAGCAATTAAGAAAAAATTCGAGACAGGCCTACCAATCGCAATAATGGTCTACTTAGTTGCGACAGTTGGAAAACTATTAATTTTCGTACCTATGTATGTACTAACTTAGACTAAAAATAAGTAGAAAAAAGTATGCGGATTACCTAGGCTCCAAAATTTCTTGGAGCTCTTCCATTTTACTAAGAGCCTGTTTTCTTCCTCTGTTAGATCCTTCTTCATAGCTCATTTCTAGTTCAAGGTAAGGATTGTTCCCTATCTCTAGATCTAATTTGAAATCTTCAGCATCAATTGAGCTTTCAACAACTTCGCCTTCTGAGACTAGAAGCTCGAAGAGACCATATCCATCTGTTTCATTAGGATCGGTTCCAGTAATGTCGGATCGTCTCTGAACTCTGTAACTTATATTGACTTCTCCATCTTCCACTTGTAGATTGAATTCACCGGGTACATCAGGCTGAATTCTTTCTCCATCATAACCAAATATGCCTTCGAAAAGCTCAGTCTCCCATTCAGCCTCATAATGCTGGGTTTCCCTCGGCATATCTCGGCGTTCATTAAGCACAGGGCTTTCTCCTTCATATTTCAGAGCTGGACTATCGTCATCGTCACTTCCGCTATTCTTTTCGACTTCAGTGACTGAAGAATTATCTTCAAAATTTTCTTCTGGTGCTTCGCGTGAGAAAAATCTGCCTTCTTCCTGGTCTTCTGGTCCCATAACAAAGACTCATTAAGTAGAAAAATGTTAAAAAATGATGTTAGTATAGATTCACAATCAAAGCTTTTCCTCAAACTCGTCAAGCTCTCTTTCAAGCTCTTCGACTGAGGCCTGTAGAAGCTCTTCGTTGCTGTATCCTGAAGTGGATTCGATACGGAATATAAAGTCGTCTCCGTCTTTTTCATATCCTACTGTTCCGCCCTGATGCTTTGCATGTTCTCTACCAGTTCCTAGAACTGCTGTAGCCTCAAAGTCAAGTTCCTGACCTTCTTTCAGTTTGACAAGAGCGATTTCATCGTTTACAGGCTCTGCTTCTTCGTTATCTGTCTGAATATCTCCAGACTTAACATTTACAGGACCTTCCTTCTTCACAGCGATGTGAAGTTCGTCTTCTTCATCAAACTTTTTCGGAATTTTGAACGGGACCATACCCATTCTGTTTGCTAAGTCTTCATCAAAAAGGCCTGATTCATTCTGGATAACTTCTAATTCTTTGATAGAAAGAGTTGGTACTCTAGCCATCATAGATCTTCTTAGAGCGTTTGCTACTGCAGGATATGAGTCCTTCAGAGTTGCTTCTAGAACGCCGTTTTCCTCGTCTCCTAGTTCAATGTTCATACTCTTCTACCTCTCTTTCCGCCTTTTTCTCGGCAGCCGTCGTGAGGTACCGGTGTAACGTCTTCAATATTTCCGACTTCAATGTCTTCGTTTCTAGAGATCGCACGGATAGCAGGCTGTGCTCCTTTACCCGGGATCTTGGACTTCTGTCCACCAGGAGCTCTCACACGGATGTCAACTTTTTCCAGGCCTTTCTCAGTGGATTCTTCAATCGCTTGATCCGCTGCTTTCATAGCAGGGAAGGCTCCACCTTGTAGACGGCCTTTGTCAGTCGCCATTCCTGATGTGATTCTTGAGAATGTTTCAGCTCCTGTTCCGTCTGTTACGTGAATTATAGTATTGTTAAAGCTCGAGTAGATGTGTACAATTCCTTTCTTAACCATTATTCTTCTTCCTCCTCGGATTCTTCTTCGGTTTCAGAATCATTTTCTTCTGTCTCCTCTTCAACTTCCTCTGCTTCTTCAGGTTCTGGAGTTTCTGGCATATCAAGCTCAATGTTTTTCTCCTCTTCCTTTGTAAGCATGTAGCTTGGAATATTCACAACTTCGCCATCCACTTTAACATGACCGTGGTTAACAAGTTGTCGGGCCTGATTTGGAGTATCTGCAAGGCCTCTTCTCTCTACTGCTGTTTGAAGTCTTCTGTTTAGAATATCTTCAACTCTCAAAGTCAAAAGATCTGAAGGCTCTGCATCTGACTTAACTAGGCCTAATCTATGGGCTTTGTTAAGTACATCTTCTTCCTCTTGAGGATTGTCTTCAGCAATCAGCTTTCTTGCCTGACGCCTGAATCCTCTTAGTTCTGAGTATGCTTTGTAAATCTCTTTTTTGTTTGCGAGGCCGTACTCATCAGTTAGCTCTGCCTCTGTATCCATTCTTTCCTGATTCCACGCATTGTTAGGCGTTTCATACTGTTTCTTAAGCTTCTTTACCATTATTTTTAGGCCTCTGTATAGTTTATCTAACCCGGTTCTTAAGTTCCCGGTACTTTCTCTTTGCTTTTTCCTTTAAGTCCTTCATTCTTCGTCTCCTCCTTCTGATGCTTCAGCCTTAATGGAAGCTGTGTCTACTCCGATCTTGCTTCCTGTTCTGAAGCTAGACTTAGTCTTCTGTCCTCTTACAGGTAGTCCGATCTTATGTCTCCATCCTCTGTAAGATCCGATTTCCTTGTAGCGTCTAATATCAAATTCTTCTTTGAGCTCGAGGTCTGATTCGATTAAATGACCGTTGTCTCCTGTCTCCCTGTCGTCTCTCCTGTTAAGAAGCCATTCAGGTAGCTCAGGGTCTTTGAGCTCTTCTTCTATTTCATCGATTTCTTCATCGGAAAGGTCTCCGATTATCTGGTCTTTGTAACCTAGCTCATGCGCAATTGCATGACCGTACATCTGACCGACTCCCTTGAGACCTGCGACTGCTTCTTCTACAGGCTTTGTTCCGTCGATTCCGGTACGGGCAATCCTTACTATTTCTTTTGTCTCGGACATGTGTAAACTAAGGCTCGGTTAAATCTTATAAAGGTACTAAAGGTTGAGGTTGAACTTGGTTAATTATGAGTTCAAGATCGGGAGAAGCCCTTGAAAGTCAAGCCGGGAAGCTATTGAATAAGAGATATGGCGAAGACTATATTGTTAGGAAAAATGGACTCAACAAAGAAAAATTTGAAGAGATTCTGAATAAAGGCGTTTTAGAAATAGACAAAGAAAATCGCGGATTTCCAGATGCAGAGAAGGAGCAAGATATTGTCGATGAAATAAGGTTCTTGGAAGGATATCAATATGAACACCTGGACTTTGAAGATTTCTATATTTTTACAGGAGAATTCAAAAACGAGAGCTTCATAGGAGTCTCAACAGATCTAGATCACCAAGAAACTTCAGACCACTATACAAGACTCTATTTTTCGGACAGTATACCAGATAGAGATATTGGCTACATTCTTGAGGAAAAGCAGGCCTGAAAATTAATTCAGGCGCTTTACATCAATCGAATCGTAGGCCTCGACTTCTCTACCCAAGTTTTGGACATCTGTCGCTCCATCAAAATTAACTAGATATAACTGGCCTTTATCTCCGCCGTAACTGCCGTCCATATCATAGACTAGGCCTGCGAAGACAGTCTCTTCAAAATCAGTTTGCTCGAGTAGAAACTCTATCTGATTATCCACATTTCTCTCAACAAGTTTGCTAATTTCTTCCTGTTCAGTTCCTGTACCCGAAACCTCTCTATAGTCATCTGTAAGGCCTGAGTCCATCAATAATTTGATGTCGGAATTTATGCCTGTAGCTTCTCCATTGTAATCTGCCAGATCGGATTCAGAAAGATCTTCTGCATTAGGTAGGCCTTCATCCTCTTCAATCATGCCTAAAGTTTCATAGGTTGCTGTGACAGCTCCACAGCCTGTATGTCCTATGACTGCGACGACTGTTTCGGTGTCTGAGTGCTCCGGGATGTAGTCAATGCTTCCTGAAACCGCTTCTTCTCCTTCGCTCGTATAGGCATTTACATATTATATATCAATCTATTAGCCTTTTCAGAATTTCAAAGCCGCCTCTATATTATCTAAATTAACCATATTACCTTGAAAATAAGCTTTATATTTAATAAAAAGATTCTAACAATTAAAAAGAAAAAACACAGTCTTAGAAGATAATTAAGAAAATAGTAAAATTCGGTTTATTTCGCTATTCCTCATCTACTTTCTTGATTAGATGCCATCCAAACTCTGTCTCAACAGGCTCGCTTATCTCCCCTTCATCTAAGTCAAAGGCCTTTCTCTCGAACGGTTTAACCATGTCGCCTCTACCAAACCATCCTAGGTCGCCGCCTTTCTTTCCTGAAGGTCCTTCAGATTTTTTCTTTGCCATTTCTTCAAACTCTTCCTTCCCTTCATCTAGTTCCTGTTTGATTTGACGGGCGTGTTCCCTATTATCTACGAGAATATGTTTTGCGCGTACTTTCTGTGCCATGAAAATTATTTACCGGAGAAACTGTAAAAAGTTATTCAAATAAAGGCCTGAAATCTAGTCAATAACGTCTTCTCAATACCTCATCAGAATCTATATTTGAGTCGACAATAAGTTTGGACTCGTTTGTAGTATCAGGACATCTTTCGCCTTCAACCTCTTCTACAGGAACTGTATCTCCTACATCAACTCTTTCCATATCAAACTCGAACTGTATATCTTCCGTCTCCTGTAAATTCCCGAACTTCATTGTATCTGTCTCCGAACTGAAGTACGCTCCAGTTCTCTGCCTATCTCCAGTCTCATTGTAAAGACATCCGCTGAAAGATGCGCCTTCTGAATCATAAGGTAGTACAGAGTTCTTTGAAACCATTAAATCTCCCGCATCTATATTTTCTGAAACCGTTATCTCTTGTTTCAATTCATAGTCATAACTTACGTTTCCTGAACCAACGTCATACAATATAAGGCCTACTAACAGTATCAGAAGAGCTATTCCTGCTTTCTTCACTTGATTATTTGTAGGGCTAAACTCTTTCTGAGTTACCATATACCCTAATCCTGCAAAGATTCCGGACGAGACAATTAATGAAAGCATTATTCCATCTG
>JAWOFP010000057.1:0-9004 GCA_046497485.1 Candidatus Nanohaloarchaea archaeon
GATACTCAGGATGGTTATTCCTTAATGGCTCAGAACCGAGAGATTATGTCATCGCATTTCAAGTTCAAGAAAAGCAAGAGCGATCTCGACACACTGGAAGAAATAATTCAGTACTTTGTAACAGATAAAGACGGTTTCAGTGGGCCAGCAAGCATGGAAATGGCATTAGATATCCTTGGATACAGTGTTAAACAGGAAGAGTTTGCTGAAAAGGCCTCAAAGAAAGAAGAGGAAGATTCTGAAGAAGAGGACTCAGAAGACGATTTAGAAGATGAAATAGAGATTACAGAAGAAGATCTAATGAAGACTGTTGGAGATATAACAGAAGATGAAGTCTTAACAGCTTGGATTGAATCAGAACATATATCAGATGCAGCAAACGAATTCAAGACCTGGTTCAACGATGGAGGCCTTGTTGTCCCTGCATTTGATAAATCAAAAGTTCTTCCTTCAGAAGATGGCAGCGAGTACGCAGTCGTTGTAGGAGTTGAAGGCACAGAAATCCTGGTAATGGATCCAAGCAGATCTTCAGGAGGCGTATACTATATCAACAAAGATAGGCTGCTGGATGCGATGGAAGATCATGGCTACATTGTTCTTGCTCCGGTAGGCACTCGTTCAGAATGGAGAGTGAAGAATGATCTTATTTACTCGGATAAGAGCTACTATGATGAGCTTTCTAAGAATCTGGAGAATAGGCTGAGAAAGATTGTCAGACAGGGAAGCATCTTGAAGGATGTCATGCCTGAACAAGTTCAGAAGTATACGGAAGAATGGAAATCGGATGAAAAAGTATCCAGAGTATGGAAACCAGAGTGAGGCCTAAACCTTGAAACTCCTGAAAATATCCGACAGTGAACTTGAACAGTTCGATCCTTATTTTGATGAGACAGAGAGAGTAGAGATTTCCGCTGTAGCACCAGAAGTTGTTGATGGAAACTTTGATGTAAAGATTGGGGACTCAAGTATAGGCGATTTCGATGTAGTATATGCAGAAATACCTGTGAAAAACGCGGTCTTCGGCAGAGTCATGCTTGAAATGATTGAAGAAGCCCAGATCCCGGTAAATTACTCATCTACAGGATTCTTCCTTTCCGCTAAGAAAAATTATCAGTACTATACTCTTCACGAACAAGACATTCCAGCGCTGAAGACTGCTGTGGTTGCGACAGAAAAATCTGCTAGAAACCTTGATAAGGAACTGAAAGGCCCTATAATTGGAAGAAGATTGGAAGACCTAAAAGAAGTAGAAAATAAGAAACTCGACACGGTAGACAGTATAAAGGCCTTTGCAGATGGTACTGAATACAGCGATGAACTATTGATTTTCCATGAGTATCGTAAAGGAGAAAAATACAGATGCCTAGTTATAGATGGAAAAATTATACCTGTACAGGATGACTCTGAAGACTGGAGATTTACTGAAGATAATCTAAAATACTCCAATATTTCAGATAAACAGACGGAGATAGTGAAGAAAGCCGTAAAGAGGATAGGAACACCTATGGCTGAAGTACTGATTAGGGGAGAACAGGTCTACGATATCAGGCCTAATCCTGATTTGGAGATGTATACTGATGTTTCAGGTAAAAACGCCTTCGAGTCAGTAGCTGATATGTTGAAGGAGGAGGCCTCTCAATGAAGTTAGCAGTGGTTTACGGTGAGATCTCCACTAGGCATCAGCAGATTATGGAGAGAGCCGAAGATATATTTGATTCTGTGCTTGCTGTACCTGTCGATGGATTAAAGTTTGTTCATGGTGAGGAAGATAAAATTCTGTACAAAGATACTGATTTAACAGACTTTGAGGCAGTCTATATCCGTATTGATGACCGTGACATGATGCTGGCTGAGCACTTAGCTGAAGTATTGAATAACAATGATGTTGTAACTCAGGCTGCAGATGACACATTCTCATATGACTCAAACAAGTTCTATAACATGAAGGTCTTGGCAGAAAACGGCGTTAAAGTCCCTGACAGCGTATACACATTGTCTCCTGATGTTGCTGTTTCCGAAGCTAAAAAACTGGGCTATCCAGTAATTATGAAGACGATCAAAGGTGCTGGCGGAGAAGGAGTAATGCGGGCCTCAAGCGAAAACGAACTGAAGCCTGTTATGGATACGATGAAGTCCTTTGAACAGGAGATCTGCCTTCAGGATTACAAGGAGCATCAGGGAAGCGATACTAGAATGGTGGTTATAGGAGACTATGTCACAGGTTACGGACGAACAAGCGGTGGAGACGACTGGAGGTCAAATATTTCATCAGGCGGAGAAAGAACAAAGTCTGAACTTTCAGAGGAGAAAATTGAGACCGCCATTAGGGCAGCCAGAGCTACAGGATTCGACATTTGTGGCTGTGACTTGATTCAGACAGAAGATGGCGAATTCTATATACTGGAAGTTAATGCAGCTTTCGCGGTAAGCGATGAAATGAATGAAATAATAGGAGAAGATGTTACTCTAAAACTGGTTGAGAGAATGCATGAAAAAGCCCAAGAAAAAAGAAGAAAGAACTAGATTTCAGTTATAGCATCCACGATTTTCTTCATCCAAGGCTTCTCCCATTCTTCTTTACGGCCTTCACCATGGTAATAAACGCCAGGCTGGGAATTTAACTCGACGATCCAAGGCCTTCCATCAGAGTACATGAAATCAACTGTGTAAATACTAGGATTATACTGGTTCAAATTCTTCCCTACTTCTTCAACTATCTCAAAGATTCTATCCCCCAGTTCATCTAGTTCTACATAGATCTTGCTTCCGCCTAATGCTACATTGCTTAGGAGGCCTTCGTCAGGAACTCTGAAGTAAGATCCTATAGGTTCGCCGTTCACTACTAAAACTCTGAGGTCGTGAGGACCTTCAATTCCGTACTCAGGCAGATCATCTGACTCCATAAATCTCTGTACAAGCATATCTTCCGATATAGTTTCAGGCATTTCTTCAATTACCTTGATCCCTTCTCCTGATGAGCCATAACGCGGTTTAAGCACCACTCTGTCGTATTTTTCTAGCATTTCCTCTACATTTTCTTTTGAGCCTTTCCGTGTCTCAGGCAGATAATCTGGGAACTTTCTGTAGGTCTCAAGCTTATCCTGACAAAGTTCAGCCACCTCAGAATCATTCAGAATACCGACTTCTTCCTTCATCTCTTTTTTTAACTCATATTTTTCCTCATCGTGCCTGAAAAGATCATAGACTCCATTAAGCTCAATATCTTCTAATTTCTCCCACTCTTCACCATTCCAGTGGAAGGCCTTCTCCATTTTCCCATCTTGGTAATGACGGTATTCTCCGCAAAGGACTTCCACATCTTTTTCTTCCAGCATTTCAGTATACTCAGCGTAATCCTTGTTTTTCCATTCTTTATCGCCGAAAGGCCTGTCTTTACTCCAGTCTACCTCGTCTTCCCACCAGAGAAAAGCGACCGTTTTCATGCAAACCGTTTCTCGAGCATATTCAAGATATTCCTGATTTTAGGCAGTTCTTTTTCCTCTTCCTTGACTTCGTGATGGTAATATGTGCCTGGCTTCGAATTTAACTCGACAATCCAAGGCCTTCCGTCTTTATCAAGCATAAAGTCTACGGAGAAAATGGCGGGCTGAAAACGCTCAAACTCAGACTTCATGTCCTCAATAATTTCAACTATCTCTTCAAGGAGCTCATCTCTATCCACATAAACTTGGTCTCCGCCTCTTGAAATATTGCTGATTAGGCCTTCATCAGGGACTCTGACATAGTTCCCGTCCTGAATCTCGCCGTCGATAACAATTGTTCTCAAATCATGAGGGCCTTCAACACCGAGTTCTGGAATACCATCAGTCTCAATAAAGGCTTGTAAAATGAAATGCTCAGAGTTTTCCGGTTCCTCAAATTCTTCAACTGATTCAATTATTTCTACTCCTTCCCCCGCAAATCCGTATCGCGGTTTGAAAACTACTTTACCGTACTGTTTCAGCATTTCCTCTATATTTTCTTTTGAGGCCTCTCGGGTTTCTGGTACATAATCAGGGAAGAGCTGGTAGGTCTTTAGTTTATCCTTGCAGATTTCCTCAAGTTCGGTATCATTTAGAATTCCTACTTCTTCAGAAATCTTTTGCTTTAATTTTTTGGTCTCAGGATCATATTTGAACTTGTCATAAACTCCGTCAAGCTCGATATTTTCTGATTTTTCCCATTCTTTTCCGTTCCAGTGAAAGGCTTTGTTGAGGCCTCCATTAGAGTACCACTGATAGTTGGCTATGAAAATATTCAGATTAAGATCTTTTCCCAGTTCAGTGTACTTTGCAAAGTCTTTGCTTCTTTCTCCTCCGAAAGGATCTTCCCGATCCCATTCAACTTCCTTATCCCAGAGAATCCCTATATTCTTCATAAAAATTATTTTGAACTCAGCATTCTTAATAGATTTAGCAGCGAACTAGAAAGTATGAAACCGGAAAATCCTGAAGTAAAGGAAAAAATAGCTTACCAAGAATTAGAGTTAGAGTTCTCGGAAGAAAATCTATTCGAAGAACTTTACGAAATGATAGAAGTTCTGACGGGAGAGGCTAACTGGGGTCAAAACATTAATATCAAAAACAGAGAAGAGCAGAAAAAGGCCTTTCAGGAAGCCAGAGAAAATGGAGAAAAATGGGATCCGGATTTTGAGTTCAAAGATACTGGAAAAGATTTCCGGGCTTTGAAGAATAATATTGATCAATGCATAGAGGCCTCAAATAATATTTCAGAGGAAAATATGGGTGATGCAGGATTTGAAGTTTTAACTCCTGAAGACTTGCAAGACTTCTTCAAGGAATCTTTCCGTGAATTAAGGCTTTATGTAGATTTAGCTGAGAATATTGAAGGCAGAGAGGCCTGGAAAGAAGTTAGTGAGAAAATCTGGCCGATGATTTCCAAAGGAGAATATCAGAATTCTTTGGAAGAAATAGAAGGCCTAGAAAATAGAGAAAGTGAGAAGGTTCTAGATGCAGAGGATGTCAAGGAAATGTTTGAAGAAGAGATTGAGAGATTAGGTTTTGGCTACAGTGTGGAGGTCAGAGAGGTTTCGGGCTGCTTTAATGCTCCTGAAGAGAGAACTGTTGTAGTTGCAAAAGGAACTGATTCAGAGAGATTTTACTCAAAAGAAGAGGCTGAAATGCTTACAAAACACGAAATTTTCCATGTAGTGAGAGGTATCAACGGTAGAAATATCTCGGATAACTTCCCTGAAGTTCTCGGAATTCATTCTCCATTTTACGATCAGACAGAGGAAGGCGGCGCACTCTACCGCGAGAGAAAGACTAACACGAATTTTGAGGCAAAAGACTTTGACTACCATCTACGGTTAATCGCTGCTTACAAAATGAGTCAAGGCGAGACCTTCCATGATGTAATCGAGGATTTACTTGAACTAGGAGGATCATTAGACAGGAGCTTCTACTTAGTTGCGAGAAATAGAGAGGCCTTAAGACATCATATATACCTCTCTGGTATCAAGGACTGGAATGAAAATAACACTGAAAAACTGTTGATTGGAAAACTGAATTCTGAATGGGCGGGAAAATTCTGGGAAGAAGTAGAAAACGGCAGCTTTAACAGGCCTGAAATAGATTCGGAGGCGCTTTTCCAATGAGAGATGTGCTTCTTGACACTAACTTTCTGACCGCGCCTTTCCAGATGAATGTCTCTATATTTGAGGAGATAGATGAAAAGTATCCGGGAAACAGAGTCTTCACATTGGACCGCGTAATTGAAGAAGCAAAAAGTATTGAAGACGGAAAATATGGAGGCCTGATCGAAAAACTAGTTGAGTCTGAAGATGTTCAAGTCTTGGAAACAAAGGGTAATGGGTTTGTGGATGACTTGTTAGTTGATTTATCTGATGAATTCTTGATCGCGACAAATGATAGAGAGCTCAAGAACAGGATTTTGGACAAGGGCAGGCCTGTTATGTATATCAGATCGGAGAGCCATATTGTGGTAGAGAATGAGGATTTGATGTGACGGAGTCATTTAAAACTTTCTTCCGATTGGTTATTTAGTTCCGCAGAGGTAGAGGCATTATATGTACAAAAGACTGACAATCGAGGATTCCGTGCGAGTCCCTCCACAGCATTTGGGAGACAATGTAGAAGAAAGCGTTGAAAACGGGCTTAAAGAAGAGAAAGAAGGAGTTATCCACCCGGAGATAGGAGTAGTAATGGCGATTGAGTCCGTCGAAGAGATTGAAGGCGGCGATATTGAACCAGAAGACGCTGGAATTCATTACAATGCAACTTACAAGGCATTAGTTTTTGAGCCTGAGATGCATGAAGTACTGAATGGAGAGGTAGTAGATCTTACGGAGTTCGGAGCATTTGTCAGGATTGGGCCGTTTGATGGCCTATGCCACATCTCACAGGTTACAGATGACTACATGAACCTAGATGAAGAGAACATGATGCTTACAAGCGATGAACAGGAGAAAAGCCTAGGAATGAACGATACAGTTACAGCAAGGATAATCGCAGTAAGTCTAGGCAACCAAGAATCAAATAAGATTAACTTGACGATGAGACAGCCAGGCCTCGGAAAAGAGGAATGGATCGAGCAGTACGAAGAAGAACAGGAAGAAGACGAGGAGGAAGAATAAAATATGGCGGAGAAGGCCTGTACTGACTGTAATAGAATAGTAGAAGATTCGGATGAATGTCCGGTATGCAAGAATAATGTGCTATCAAACTCGTGGAGCGGCCTAGTGGTCGTCTATGATTCAGATAGCGAGATTGCTGAAGAAGTAGGAGTTCAAACCCCTGGAAGATACGCAATCAGAGTCAAATAAAAGAGGTAAAGATAATTTATGGAAGTCGAAATTACAACAGTAAAAGAGAATCCTCTCATGGATAGAAGAGAGGTAGAAGCAACAGTAAACCACGAAAATGAGGCAACACCAAGCAAAGAAGATGTTCTTTCAAGGCTTGCAGCAGACAGAGGCCTCAACAAAGATAATGTCGATGTAAAGCATGTCTACACAGGATACGGTAGACAGAAATCAAAGGCAATTATTCAGATAAACGAAGAGTTCGAGTACGACGAAGATCTTGAAGAAGACACAATTGAGCAGGAGACAGAGACAGAAACTGAAGAAGAAGAAGGCTCAAGTTCTGCAGAGTATGATAACATAGTTGCAGGAACAATCACAGAAGCGAAGGAAGCTCTAAGTGAAATGGAAGAACCTGACTACGAAGCAGCTAAAGAAGCAGAAGAAGCAAACAAAAACCGTACTACACTTATCGACTGGTTAGAAGACCAGATTTAAGGTGATCCAAGAATGGCAAAACACGAGAAAGTAGATAGATTCGAGAAATACAACGAAGACGGAAGCTACGACGGAGAGAAATGCCCAAGATGCGGCAGCTTCCTAGGACAGCACGAAGACCGCATGAGCTGCGGTAAATGTGGATACACAAAACACCAATAAACTAAGAGGCCTATCAGGCCTTACATATCATAATTTAATTTCTATGAGAATTCTCGGAATTGAATCAACAGCGCACACATTAGCAGCCTCAACTATTGACGAAGATGAGATTTACACTAACGAGAAAGATATGTATGAACCTGAGAAAGGCGGAATACATCCAAGAGAAGCTGCTGAGCATCACTATCAGAAGGCTCAGGAAATTATTTCTAAAGGCCTGAAAGGAGAGATTGATGCAGTTGCATTTTCCCAGGGTCCTGGAATCCCTCAATGCCTTGACACTGGTGCTGTCGCCGCAAGAACATTGGCACAGAAACATGAAGTTCCTCTAATTGGGGTGAATCACTGCGTGGCGCATATTGAGATCGGGAAACGGACGACCGGTGCGGAAAGGCCTACAACACTGTATCTTTCAGGCGGGAATTCCCAGGTAATCGCAGAAAAAAATAATGAATACAGGATAATCGGCGAAACATTGGACATCGCTCTAGGAAACGCAGTTGACAAATTAGCAAGGACAATGGGTTATCCTCATCCGGGCGGGCCTGAAATCGAGAAGTTAGCGGAAGAGACAGATGAAATTTTAGAAATTGCTTACCCTGTGAAGGGTATGGATTTTAGTTTTTCAGGAATCACAACTGAACTTCAAAGAAGAGTAGGGGATGTTGATGATGCTGTGATTGCGAATACTTTCCAAGAACACGCATACGCAGCGACGGTTGAAGCACTGGAACGAGCGATGAGTCAGACAAACAGCGATGAGGCCTTGCTCACAGGAGGAGTAGCGATGAACTCCCGGCTCAGAGAGATGGTGGAAACTATGTGCGAGCAACGAGGAGCAGATGCTTACTTCCCTCCAAAAGAGTACTGCATGGACAACGCAGCAATGATCGCAGAAAGAGGCCTCAAAAAAGCGAAGAGAAAGGAATTCACGGATCTAAAAGATTCTAAAATCAAGCGTAACTGGAGGCCTGACCGTATAAAGGTGTAAAAAATTATGGAAGAAACAGAAGAAGCAAAAGAATTCATCAAAGAGAATAAAGTAATTGTTTATCCTACAGAGACAGCTTATGGAATAGGAGGCAATGCGCTGAACGAAAAAATTATCGATAGAGTCTATGATGCAAAGCAGAGGCCTAGAAGCAAAGGTCTGACAGTGATTGTTAATTCTCTTGAGCAAGCTGAGAAATATGCCAAGCTTTCCGATGAGGAGAAGGCCTTAGTCGAAGAATTTATGCCAGGCCCTCTTACACTTGTTGCAGAGAAAAAAGATATTGTTCCGGATAACTTGAACGACAGCTTTGTGTTCAGGATTTCTTCTTCACCTATCGCACGTGAACTGGCTTCTGAAGGGCCTATAGTGGCGACCAGCGCTAATATTTCCGGTGAGAAGACGAGTTACTCGGTTGATGATATTTCGGAAGAGTTACTGGATAAAGTTGATTTTGTGTTGGATAAAGGACGGCTTCCTAGAGGTCCGACTTCTACTATCGTTGAAATTAGGGACGGTGAGGTTTTTATTCACAGAGATGGACCTATTTCACAGGAAGAGGTAGAGAA
>JAWOFP010000042.1:0-34233 GCA_046497485.1 Candidatus Nanohaloarchaea archaeon
CTGCGGTAGACCCATCTCTTTGTAAGCCAGGAAACAAACTGCTACAACCAGAGAAGACGCGATGAAAGCCTGTAAGTCTTTAACAGTTGGATGCAGAGGCGACCTCATAACCTTAATTGATGGAAGCTGCCTTTTAGCTTTTCAGGTAAACATCTCAACAATATTATCCGAAAAGTTGTATTCTCCTGAGATCCTGGAGACCTGTGGGAAGTCATCGAACTCATCGATATGGATCCCTTTCTGACCTGCAGAATAACGCCTCCAGACTTCTTCCCATGGAACCATGTAAGCCTTTCTAGGCCTTCCACGACCCCTCCTCAACTCAACTGCTAGATAGCCTTTACGGCCAGAACGGTTTACGAAATCCGTGATTCGCTCAACTTGATGGCCGTTGTCGCTGACTGAGAAATGCTGGGAAAAGTAGAGCTTGTTAGTGCTTGAGGCCTTCACCGACTTGTTCTCAATCGCCAAGTAGAAAGTTTCATGAGGTGAATCCACCAGTACATCGCATAGCTGGCTGGAAAACCGGTGCTGCTTCTTTCTATGTGCTATTCCTTCAATCTCTTCATCCTGGAAAAACTGGTTGAATGAATTTACTAAGGCCCTTTCAAAATCAGTCATAATTACAGTATAACATCCTGCAGTAATAAAATTTAGAAACTTCCAAGGCCTTTCTGCTCCGGACGCTTCAAGACTTTTCCAGAAGTCATCGCCATCGCGACTCTTCCATTTGAGATTATCTGGCCTTTCACACACTGAATCTCGCCTTCTAAAAGGCCTGAACGAGTAAACTCTCCCTCAATCAAAGGATAATCGGTCAATTCCTGTACATCAATTACTTCAGCGTGCCGGTCCTTACCCTTCATAATCTCCGATAAATTTTCCTCAGGTCTGCTAAGCTTGTTCTCTTTCCTGATTCTCTGACTGATATTATCAGTTGTTAACTGATCCTCAATATCAAGAGCTTCATTGGATGTCAGGCCTGATTCGATCTCCGCTGCGTAATCTGATCCCTGCTCTACCCAGCGCTTCGGAATATTCTCTGATCGAGTAACTCCCACCTTGAACTTATCGCCGATCTGAGCGTAGTAGACTGAGAACTCTCCTTCTAATGTGTTTTGTGCGCCTCTAACATAATCGGAGTAAATATCTTTTCCCCGACATTCTGGACATTGAGAACCTGAATCTATCTCCCTAAATTCTGGGCAGATAGTTCTTTCACCCGGCGAATGAGCATAACCAGTACATCTCCTTTCATTTTTTAGTTCATAAGAAATACTTCTACCTTGTTGAAGGCCTCGTTTCTCAAAACCGTTTTTCGTCGCGAGTAACAGGTTAGCCTTCCAGCGTTGATTGCTTCGGCTCCACTGGACTTTGACTATCGATTTCATCTTTTCTTTCCTCTAAACCTTTTTGATGTGCGGCACCCACAACCACTAGAATATCTTTCCCAGGATTTTCGTCCGCTACTTTCTCTAAGGCCTTGAACATGTAAATATCTCTCTCCTCTAAGACGGCTTGATAGATTTCTGGGAAACTTTCAGCAAACTTTTCCTTCATACCTTCCAGCATTTCTCCTTCCGGAATCTCGGTATAATCAAACTTGGTTCCAAAGATAGAAAGTGGAAGCATCATTAAGGCCTTAACTTTCTCCTTTCTCCTCACTGCATTTAGCCGGCCCATAGTCTCTCGAATATCTCTATCAATTAGATAAATTTCTTTCTCCGTTTTACTGGCTCTATTGTATGCGTGAAGCATCTCCTCACCAGGCATAACACCAGTCTTGCTTCCGATATATTTCTGAAACTTTGCTAGAAGAGAATAAGCCAAGTTATCAGGACTGTCTCTCTCTCCTGTAATCAAGGCATTCAACCGGCCCATATCAAGTTCAAGACAAACAACATCAGGATCAAACTCTTCAAAGGCCTGATCAATTCTTTCTATGCTTTTCTGAGAAACATGCGAAGTCCCGATTATCTTAATCAATATTCTTCAATCCCCTTTTTCTATGAGTAAAAATAGTGAGGCCTTTCTCCCGCGGTCGGGAGAGTCTCCAGGCTGAGCATCTCCGAAGCTACCTCAGATCCGCCACCCCTCGAACATGCCACAGACCGCTTAAGGCTGCTCCCGTCAAGGCCTGACCTGATTCACAACCTGCGACATCCCGAGGGACGGATCATCAACAGTAGCTTCAAAGCCTCTTCCCTGAAAGCTCAACCTTCCACGGAATAACTAGGGATTCCCTGCTTACGAGGATTACAGGGCAACAGCCGACCTCGAACCGGCCAATCCAACAAGGCCTCAAAAAGAAATTAAGCTGGAAATGTTAAAAGAAGGAAGGCCTTAGAATCTGGAATTAATTAACCATAGTATTCAATAATAATTTCTCCGCTTCCAGGACTTGATCCTCCAGTAACCGTTTGACCTGAAGGTTCTAACGAAGCTATCCCTAATTCTTGGCCTGCGTTCTCACCATCTATTTCACTTGAAGTCGAATTTCCCCCCCATCCTCCAAATCCTGTACCGTCTCCAGAATCCCCATTTGCACCAACGCCACCTAAACCCCCAGGACCTCCACGAGCACCACCACCGCCTCCATATCTTTTATTTCCATAATCCCAATTAGCACCTCCTCCAGCATCTGCTGCAGCAACTAGCTCTCCAGTATCATTTATAACTATCTCTGTAGATCCACCACCGCCTCCACTATCATCATATGTTGCTCCCCCACTAAATCTACCAAACCCCGAATCTGAGCCAGTAGGGGTTTCTCCCACCCATATACTCAATTGAGAGTTAGTTGATACATCTGCTTTTGCATTAGTAATATAGCCACCAGATCCGCCTACACCCGGATTATTATCGCTAGTAGAATCAGCTCCATCTGCGCCGTGCATTTCAACAATTCTGATCTCCTCTACTTCATTGGAGAAGCCATTATTTAGATCAACCTGATAACCATCACTTCCAGCAGTAGACTCATTAACCTGAACATCTCCTGAATCATCGTATGTATAATTTACTGTTTGCATCAACGACAAACTTCCTCCACCACCCCCATCATCAATCGATTGATGATCATCTTCAGGCAGGCCTTCAAAGCTACCAGAATCAGTTAATTCTAAAGAACCAGACACAGTACCGCTTACAGACAAATTAGAAAGACCTCCAGAATCATAAACAATCTCAACATTCAATTCATTACTGGAACCAGTTCTAGACAGATTAGGCAACTCAAAAACCTTAGAACTACCAACTCCTATTCGATTTTCCCCTGTAAACTCCTTATAAACCCATTTGCCAGTACCAGGATCAGAAACATTAACCCGAGAAACCATAATTTCACTTCCAGAAGCCCCTCTCATCTCTAGGCCTAATTCATCTTCTGAAGAAACACCAAAGTTATCAATTTGAACATCACTACCAGAAAAACCAGAAGTAGAATCAACACTCTGATTCCCAACAGTCGCAAAAATTGCTCCACCAACTACAGCAACAACCAACAACATCCAACCATAAGTCATCAAATACTCAATCGCAGACTGACCGGAAAGACCTCTATAACTCATAAATAATGGTTTTTTTTGGCTTTATATTAGGGTTGGATTCCAAAAGATTCTTAAGATTTAAGCAATAACATATTATTAGTTATGACCACTACCGTGGATTTGCCTGATAAAGTTGAAGAAGCCTTGAAGGAGAAGGTTGAGAGCGGAGAGTATACTAGTAAGTCCGATTTTGTGAAAGAAGCCGTCAGGACTCATCTTGACAAGATTTTACTGGCTCCAAAGGATGTTGCTGATAGAGCTGAGGAAGTTAGGAATGGCGAGGTTGAAACGGTTGAATGGGAGAATGTTTCCGAAGAGATGTAAGTACTAATGGATTACGAAGTTCATAAGTCAGCTGTTGAAGAATTTCAGAGTTTACCTGATAAATTTAGTAAAGTGATTAGAAGTGCAGTTGAATCAAGGAAAAGCAGAGATAATCCTATAACCGAGCAGAGAGGTACAGGAATAGCCTATGACAATCACGGTGAACCGATCCACTACTTCAAAGTAGAAGAAAAAGGCCTAAACTATAGAGTATTTTTTAATATCAAAAATCAGAAAGTTATTCTCCTAGGAGCTAGGCCTAGAGATGACGACACTTACCTGAATCTTAGAGAGTTTACTAGGAAAATTTGAATTATATCTCGAATTCCATTCCTCTTTCTGCGACTTTGAAGCCTCTTTCCTCTAACTCTTGTCTTTCTTCGCTGTCAGGCCTGAGCGCTGGGTTGGTGTGGTTGAGGTGTGTGAAGATTATTTCTGTATCCCAGTCTTCTGCTTTATGCATTGTTTCTTTCATGACTGGATGCGGTACTTCGTGGTACCGGTCGATTTCTTCTTCGTTCCAGAAGGTCCCGTCAATTATCGCGATGTCGGCTTCTTCGACTGATTCAAGCGTTTCTTCGCTCCATGCGTGGATATCACTCATGTAGAATAGTTTTTTGTCTTCTCCGTGAATCATGAAGCTGAGTGAGTCTGTGTTCACTCCTGTATGTGTTGTTTCTCTGGCCTCTATTTTTGCGCCTTGGATTTCCTGAGTATGTCCATCGTTGAATTCTCTGAGCTCGATATTATTTTTGTCAAGAAGTAGTCTGAATGGATCATTGTTCTGGAGATAGTGCTCAGTCTTATCTGTTACATAAACTGGTACCATATCCGCATCCAGCGCTTCTTCTCCAAGATGTAGTAGGCCTGTAATATGTCCCAAGTGCCCATGTGAAATAAAGACTCCGTCAATGTATTCTCCATCAATCTGGTATCGGATGTCAGGGGTTGCGTCGATTAAGTATCTTGTTGAGTTTTCTGAATCATTAGTTTTCACCATGACGGACGCGTTGTATCTTTGTTTTCTTGGATCCTCTCTCGCTGCTTCACATATATCGCAGTCGCAGCCTAGATGAGGTACTCCTCCGTCTTGAACTGTTCCTAGAACTTCTACTTTCATTCATGTAACCCCCTTGAATCGGATAATTCCTATTGGTGAGATAAATGATAAAAACCCTCTCCGTGCCTATGGGACTGATATAAAACTTGGAGGCCTCAAACTCTATACAAGCCGGGATGACAGAGCGGCCTTATGTGATCGCCTGCAAAGCGATTTACCCGGGTTCAAATCCCGGTCCCGGCTTATTCATATTAACCTATTATGCCTGTGACTTTTAAGGCGGAGTCTTCTTTGGTAGCCATTACTAGAGGCTACAAAAAATGGGAATACACAACAAGAAAGACAGAATTAAATCGAGACTCCAAAAAGTCAAACACTCTGAAAACCTCTCAGAATCAGATAAGGACTACTTCCAGGAGGTCCACAAATGGTTGAAAAAAGGAAGTAGAAGCGATAGCAGGGTAGAAAGATACCTAAGCAGCTTACATTCTATATTAAGGTACCACGATTTCGATCTTCAGCCTTTAACTCAAGAAAAGTTCGATGAGATTCTTTTCTCAATAGAAAACAGCGATTACAAGAAACGCGGTCAAGGCGAATATAGCCCTGCTACAAAGGCAGAGTACCGCAAGTTAATGAAAAGACTTTGTATAAAAGAAGATTCTGAGCATATCTTGCCTAAAGATAACCAAGGAAATATAGATTTCAAGACTCATGTATCGAAGAGCGAAATGAAGAAGACTAGGCCTGATCAGCTTCCTTCAGTAGAGGATTCTAAGAAAATCGCACAGAAAATTGAGGAGCAGAGTTCTGAAGGAACTGTTCTCAGAAATCTTTCATTATTCTATGTTATTTATGAATCAGGAGCTCGTATAGGGGAAGTGCTTGAAATCCGTAAAAGAGATGTAGAAATCCTTGATGAGAAAAGTATCAAGATCTACATTACAGGAAACAAAGATTCAAATGACAGAGAAAACTTGTTTGTAGTTTCAGCACCTATTCTCAAAAGATACTTCCAAAATCATCCTGAGCCAGATAATCCTGATGCTTATCTTTTCTGTAATATTAGGCAGGATCAAGGCCGACAAATGCAGTATAAAGCAGCTAAGAAAATCTTGAATAGAGCAGGAAAGGCCGCAGATGTAGATGCTAAATTCAATCCGCATGTTTTCCGTAAGAAGCGGATCAGCTTCATGAAAGTCTATCTTAACATGAACGAGGCCTTGATTGACAAGAAGGTAGGTCATGTTCCAGGCTCGGATACAACAAGGATCTACACTAGAATTGATGATCAGGAAATGATCGATCAGTACAAACAGGCCTATGGATTGAAAGATGAGGACAAACCAAACCCTGAGAAAGTCCACTTATGGCCTCAGAGATGTGCGGAATGTGGTAAGCTTCAGTCAGGTCACCGAGACATGTGCTACTCATGCGGGAAGGTTGTCGATAAAGCAGCATTTGGAGACATTGAAGTACACTATGATACTCCAGAGAAAGAAGAAATGATGCAGAAAGTAGAAAACCTGCTGAAAGAGAAAGGAATATTCGACAATTTGGAGGATATGAAATGAAAATCGGGCATGTTGTTTATAAGGCGGAGTCTTCTTTTACCGGAATAGATTATGGAACTACTCGAGGTATCACTTCCCGAACCCATGAAAAAAACACTGAAAGAGGAGTCTCAGAGGAGCGGAAGAAGTATGGCAGAGATAACCCGCTCAGCTCTCTATCAACATCTGGAGGTATAATCACAATGCAAGACGATATTCAAAGAATCAGAGAACTTGATGAAGAAAATCCTAAAATCAAAGACACACTTCCTCCGCTCTACAAACAAGTAGTAGAGCAGGTGACAGGATAGTAGAAAAGAAGACGGAGAGTCCAATTCTCCGTCCTCAATTAAAGTGCCTAACAATGCAAACTTACAATTCCAGCTTTAATAATTCGCCTAATAGGAGGACCGAATCCTTCTGGATAGGTGAAGAAGAGCTTAACTTTCTAGATAATTACGCTGAAAACCGCAGTAAAGCCCTGAGAGACCTTATTAAGGAAGAAAAAGAGGAACGAGAAGACAGAGATCCTAGTTATACAATGACCAGAGAAGATCTCATTACTCATGAGTCATTCTTTCCTATCAAACAATCAGAGGAGAAGGCCTACTGCAGTCACTGCAAGGCAGGAATCCAGTTAGATGCTTGCAGGAAGTATGCGAGGATCAAGAATAGTCAATTCCTTATATGCCCGAGATGCCTAAATAGAGTCTTCATAGAGAGAGGTGAAGAATAATCGAAGATGTATTTCTTGGATTAAACGATCCTATTCAGAAGATGAAGCAGAAGCAGCAGCAAAACCAAGAAGTCACATTTAAAGACTTCAATTTCTTCATAACCAAGAATGTAGATAGCATAGACAGTCCCGACAAAATCAAAGAAACAAGAGAATTTCTAGAAGAACAAGGAATCATAGAGACAGAAGACAACAAAGTAACAAAGATAGAATATGAGAAATTCAAAGAAATAGCGGGCCTCAACCAGTCTAAAAACAGCTTAATGGAGCAAGAATTTCCATTAAACAGCTATCAAGGATTCAGTAAGACAGAATTAGCACAAGAATATGCAGATTGGCTAATAGAAGACTGCAAAATTCAACCTGTATGGATACCAGGAACAACAATATTCTACAGATATGACAGAACCACCAACACCTGGAACCAAGTAGAGAAAGACCTTATCTTGAAAAAAGCTAAACATGACCTCAGAGGCAGATGGAGTAACCACACAAAGAGAGAGCTGCTCAACCAATTCGAGCACCACCAGAACTACATAGAATTTGAGGATATGGGTCTTCCAGAAAACAAATTCCTTCTAAAAGATGGCCAAGTAATAGACATAGAGACTAGAGAACTAGAGACAGTTAGGCCAGAAATGTATCCGCTTAACAGCTTAAACACTAGATATAACTCTGATGCAGAAGGCCAAGAACTCAAACAATTCATAGAAGACACAATAGACAGCGAAGAAATGATTAAAGCACTTCAAGAATTTCTAGGATATAGCCTGACATGGCCTTCAAGCAAATATGAAAAAATGCTTTTAATCCTGGGCGGCACCGACACAGGAAAAAGTACACTCATAGAAGTAATAGAAGAACTCTACGGAGAATCTACACTTACAAAAATCAGTTTCCCGCAGCTCGGAATGGACAGAGCCTTCCATGTTCCAGATCTCAAAGACTCAATTCTCAACATTGACACCGACATGGAAGAT
Source organism: Candidatus Nanohaloarchaea archaeon (assembly GCA_046497485.1). Classification (GTDB taxonomy): domain Archaea; phylum Nanohalarchaeota; class Nanosalinia; order Nanosalinales; family Nanosalinaceae; genus B1-Br10-U2g21. The sequence goes on from JAWOFP010000042.1 coordinate 8,202, forward strand.
AAAGACATTCAGAGAAAAAGCCGAGTCAAGAAAATTGTAAGTAAAGAAGAAATTTATGCCGAGGCCAAAGGAAAAGACGGCTACAATATGATACCGAAAGCCAATCATTTAGTAACAAGCAACAATTGTCCCGAGCACGACAATGCAACCGATGCTTACTTCAACAGATTCATAACCTTGACCGCTACAACTAGGGTGCCAGAAGAAGAGAAAGACAGAGAGCTAGCAGATAAATTGAAGAGTGAAGAAAATATTCAATGGCTATTCAAGTGGGCACTAGACGGCCTAGACAGATTAAACAAACAGAATGACTTTTCCTGGAATCCAACAGAATATGAAACAAAGAAACTATGGGACAGATTCGGAAACAGCGTACAGCAATTTATAGCCGATCAAATAACTGTAGATACTCAAGAAGGCCGTAATATCAAAACCGTTGATGTATACGAGGCTTATGAGATGTGGATGGAAGATAAACTGGAGAAAAAAGTCTCCAGAAATAAATTTATCGGTATGGCCGCTAACCACCCTGATATGCATAAAGCTAATACACTAGCAGAAGATGGAACACAAGCCAGTTGTTTTGTAGACATTAATATCGGTGATTACAATGTTTAAAGAATCTAACAAATTAATCGCTTTAAGGCATCAAAGGGTTATTTACCCCTTTATGTGTTGGCCTAACACCCAAAGGGTGCAAAACCTCTTTGATAGTTTAGATAGTAGTAAATTTTCAGATTTTCTTCTAGAGGTGTATGTCAAATGAAGAACTTACGGTCTTGTTATGAGATAACTATGAGCAGGTTTTGTGGAGGATATGAGACAGATACGGATAAATGGAGGTTGAGAAAATGAAAAGACAGAATTGGGAGATTAAAGACGGAATATTAGAGGCCTTGGAGAAGTACCCTCACAATAAGAGCCAGTTGAGCAAGCGGCTTGGAACTAATACTGATACTATTGAGAAGCATCTTCAGGACCTAGAGTCTTATGGTAAAGTCAGAAAATCTAGAGAATGGGTTAATGGTAACGAAAAGACTGTTTGGAGGCTGAATCTATGAGCACCGGTGATGTGATTGATTGGCTATTAGAGAATGGTCCTGCATCTACTCAGGATATAGTAGAGGGATCTGATATGTCTAAAGGCCAGGTTAGAAGGAATTTGAGGAAAATGACGAAATGGGAGGATTATTATGAGTTTACAATCGATAAGAGCAAGAATTACAATGTCTATGATGTGGAAAAGCGGGAAAAATCTAAGAGTAAACGATTTTTCTAGAATGGAGGTGAAAAATAATAATGGATTTAATTAATGATGAAGAGGAATGGAAGCAGAAGCAAGAGTTAAAGAAGCTAAAAGATGAGAGAGCTAACAGCATTAAGGATGAGTTAAGCGATCAGCTGGAGGATATTCAGGAAGCCTTGGAAGATACAATAGGCAGAGATTATTTGAATCAAGGCTTGAAGTCTCTGAATGAGAAGATCAAGGTGTTAAGAGAAGATAAGGCTGATAGAGAGAAAGTTTCTAGGCTTGAGTCTAGAGTAGCTGAGTTAGAAAATGAAGTTGAAGAAATGAAGTCCCAGGCTTTGAAGCAGAGTGTTAAGGCCAGTTCATTGAATAACTCTGAAGAGAATGAGGTTCTTGGAAGCGTAAAAGCAGAATCGAGAAGTAAGAAGCAGAAGATCATTGAGTTAGATGATGAGAATCCTGCTTTAACTCATCAGCAAATTGCTGATATGGTTGGATCTGAGAGAACTTATGTATCAAAGATTTTAGGCAGTGATTGAAGATAATTCTGCTTTTTCCCTTTGATGTGTGTGGTGTGTTGTGTGTATACAACACATGTTGTAGATAGGCTTTGACCGCAGGCGCGCGACACATTCATTTTTTCTTTTTTGTTCTGACGGATAGTATTGAATCAATCTGCTTTTAGGCACTGTTTTTAGAGTACTATTTTAAGGCGGAATCTTCTTTGAATTGTCTATGAATAATAAAGCGTATGTACATGCTATGAAGCAACCTTACGGAAGTTATTACCATGAATTAACTGTTTCTCTGGAAGACTTCAGCTCTGAGGAAGAACTCGTTAGGCATGTATTTGATTCGTGCGGAGAAGGAGAATATTATATCCAAGTTAGAAAGAATAACGGGCAGTTCTCTAAGGCTCTCTGGAAGGGTTTTATCAAGGATTTAGGCAGCGATACCATCAAGTTTGGTAAGAATGAGAAGACTATTTGTTATCAAAATCGATTAGAAGAGCCTTTACTTGAGAATATGGGTATAGATCAGAGGAAGACTGGATCTAATCAGAAGATCAAGTTTTAGGCACTAACTCCATAGGCGCGTATGCCATTTGTTTAAAAGGCGGAGTCTTCTTTTAGAGGTCTATGAAAGAAGCAGCTGGACAAGTAGTTTTTCTGATGTTGGCGTTATTCCTTGCTATAGGCATAGCTTTTGAGCTATTCTATCCAGGGAACTGTACAGCATTGGAATATCTCTCTAGAGAAATCATAAACCTTGATGGAACAGTATGCAGCGTGGAGACAGTTTTCAGCACAGCAGATTAAGTTATCTTTTTTTGGTCGTAAACCGACCAATAGATGCCACCTTAGCAGTTGCTTCTACTGATTCATCGCTTCCCTTCATGCCTGATTCGGCTGGAGGGAGGCGTTTCCCTATACCATAATTTTAACAAAATTACTTAGTAATAGAAAGATATGGATGTAGCTACACAAGAAGATTTCTATGAGTTAGATGAAAAACTCTATGCTTTATTCGATGCTAATACTGAGAAAAGATATGAAAAAATTATAGGATTAGTTTTAGTGAATGAAGACGAGTTTCAGAACTGGGAGCCTGCTATAATGGATAGAGGAGGCTCTATTAAATCTGTAAAGACTATTGATAATTTCGTACGAGTTATTCCTGAGGAAAAACTGCCCGAAGAACCTAATATGGATCTGGAGATTTAATAATTAGTATAGTTGCTGAAAAGTCAAACACTCCAATCTTTTGAGAAAGATTTTTACAACTGTAGATTAGAGACATATTCATGGATCAAAATTCGAGAGAAAGAGATTCTAATAATGAAGATGTTGATATCGATGAAATCCCTCCAATTGGTGCGCCTGTTTTAGGCCTAATATTAATTTATACTGTTATTGAAGTAGGATTTAGTGATCCTCTGATAAGTTTGGCATTTGGAGGAGCAGGCTTAACGATGGTTGCTGCGTTCTCTGTCAAAATTGTTACATTGTACAAACAGAGAGGTGCTAAAAGAGCGATAGATTATGCGATTACAGCTCCAGTAGACCGCGAAGAAGACTATTCTATTGATTTAAAAAAGAGTCCAGGTATTGAAAAAACGGAACAAGGTATTACATTAGATCATTTGAAAGAGATAGATCCTTATGAATTCGAGGAATTTGTAGCAAAGGTCTGGGATGGTATGGGGTATGAAACAAAAGTAACTCAAGGAGCCCAGGACAGAGGTATAGATGTAGTTGCTGAAAGGCAGAGCCTTACAATAAGAAAAAATTAATCCAGGCTAAAAGAAAAGGAGATGGAAATAAGGTTTCTGCACCAACTGTCAGGAAGTGTAGCGGTTTAAAGCATGATAACGGTGTAGATGAAGTGTTAGTTGTTACAACTACTTCATTTACTTCTCAAGCGCATGAAGAGGCAGATAAATATAATGTTAAACTTATAGATGGTAAAAAACTTTTACAGCTATATGAGGATAATGTGGAAAAATAGGTGAATCGATAATATGGGAGTTGTCAAACGCGACGGAAGATGGAGATTAGAAAAGAAGAAAGAAGGAGTTTACATAGTTACAGAAAGAGGTGAACAAAAGGCCAAAATAATCACTGGAGAGTATGAACCTTCTGGGATGATGAATGATGAAAGGAGTAGCATGATGGCTAATGTTATAGAAGTAAAAGACTTTGAGGAAGCCAAGAGAGAGTTTAATGAATTTGCAAGCGGAAATTCAGGAGGAGGCCTAATTTAAAAAATATTTTATCTAGACTATCGACCTCAAATATCCTTGATATAATTTGTTATTATTGTAACAATTAACATTGTTTACGCAGTTTAATTTATTATTAACATTAGAAATAATAGCTTTCGTAGTATTACGAAACCTTTGGGCTTTATTTTCTCTAAAAACATTTATATGCAGTCTAATGTAAATATGTAGTAGAGCATGACCGACGACCAAGTACAATCATGCTCCCAGAAAAGTATGGGAGCTTCAAGTTCAAATAACCAGGTCTCAGAAGACCTAAAACCGCTTAAAAAATACTATGAGGAAGATCATATCTCTAGAGCTGAGTCTTTAGGCAGCGAATCAGTTTTTAATCCTAGAGCCATCCTGCTATATGCCATTGATGTAGGGCTTAGAGAGTTCGAGAAATTCGGTGTAAAACACAGTAAGTTTAGGCAGGATATTCGAGAAGATAACTTTGAGGAATATCGTAACTACCTTATAGACATGTTAGGCAAAGGAATTGACTTTGACGAAGTTGATTTGAAGGATTTGGAAAAGGCCTATGAACATCTGCATGGAGAGAATATCAGAGAGATGGTAGGCAGAGCACCAGGTGATCAAAGTGGCGTATGAATCACAAGAGATCCATTCTAGAAGAGTTATCAATGAATACAGTATGAAAAGCAGTGTTCCAGAGAGTTTAGAAGATAGTGTTCAGGGCTTAGAGAACTTGATGGAGGTTCTTTCAGAGCTTCCATCTGAGTGGATAGATTCAACTAGAGTCTACGAAGATCTTAAAAATAAAGACGGTAGGAGTCCTTCCAGGAGAACGATTAGGCGCTGGATCAATAAGCTGGAAAGTAAAGGAATGGTTAAGAAGAGAGGAACTACTAGATCGACTGAAGTTTTTTCACTTGTAGAGAAATAATCCATTATTCTTTCTATTTTCTTTATTTTTTACCCACATCTTACCATCTAGGGTAGGGGTTAAGGCCTAGATATGTGCTTTAAAGAACTGACAATTGTTTATATTCAATTCCTTTCTCTTATTTCTTATTATTTTAGTTTAGCTTATAGAGAAACTTCCAAATCTTAATGTAAGTTCCTTTCTCTCCATTCTCAAGCTTCGAATTGTATTTACCAAAGAAACCCATTATTCTGAGGCCTCTTGAAGCGCTAGATTGCCTTTATTATTGAGTTTCCATTCAAGCTCCTGGCCATCTTCCCAATCTTTGGCTTCTACCATTGATTTAGGCACTGTGATAACTGCTTGACCAGTGTGATCATTTATCTGAAGTTTGTAACTCATACATGTATATCTAAGGTTAAACTACTTAAGTATTGGGTACGAAATAACTAATATACTACGGCATTAAAGGCTTCCAAAGGAGCGCCCGGTCCCGGCTTTAATCTATTAATCCATGTTCTTCCATCAGATCTCCGGCATACTTCTGACCTTTACTTATACTATTACTATGTTTATATCGTCTGCCTTCCTTTGTTTCTCCATTGAAATTTTCTGAGGCCTCTTTCTTTTGCAGAAGCTCGAGAGCTATTATCTCGCCTTCGTCCTCTCTGTATCCTGGAACTTTACCTGCATCAACTAATATCAGTCTGTGCCCTCCATTGATTCTGGTTTTAGTGAGCGGTTTCCAGTTACCGCTATAAGTGTCAATTATCTCTTCCAGCTCCAAGTCCAGCTCTAGGTTTGACTCTATAGTTTCAAGCCTATTGTTTACTTCGCTCCAAGAAACAGCTGAGGCCTGTTCTACATCGGATTCTAGTTTTGGAGTCATCGTTATTCTGCTTTCTTCTTCCTGGTTATTCTGCAAGAAAGCTTGTTGGATCAGTTTAAGATTTCTCATTTCTGAAGTAGAGTTTCTAATATCTTGGGCGTCCGCATAAGTAACTAAATTTGCAGTTTCAGGATTCATTTGCCTAAGCTCATATTCTCCGTCTTCCTCCAAAACAAGGATCTCCGAATTTTCTTCGTAAGGCCTTATCCATGTACAGTTAGGTCCTTCAATTTCAGAATGTTCAAGACCTGGAGCATAACCAATAAACCTGTAGCTTTTCTGTTCTGTATCAGAATCTAGAATAGATGTTGATCCTACCGTTTCAGTTTCGATTCTGACATCTCCTGAGTCCTGATCGAACCATAATTTTCTGGCATCAGTCTCAAAATCAAGTTCAATGGACTCTACAAATTTTTCAGGGCTTCCTTTGTCCAATTGAAATTCCTGTCCCTCAGAACTAATGTATTTCACATCATAATCAAATACTTCTTCATCTGGCAGATTAATCCTATCTCTGACATGTTTTCTCATCTGACGCGGATCTTGTTGAAGTCTCTGATCGACTTCTTCCGTATCCATTCCAGGTATTAGAGGAACTGACACATATATTCGTCACAGCGCAGTTATAAATAAGTTATGTGCTGGTTCAAGTAACTAGCTGTAATCCGCCCAGTAGATAGAAAAGCGCTCCAATCAATGCCACTACTCCGCCGCCAATTAAAGCTCCTTTAAGGCCTGCGTAAGGATCTTTTAGTTCTTCAAACTTGTCGGCGAAATCCAGTACAGTGGACATATTTCCGCTTAACAGAATTACTTTCTGATATCTTCTACCGTCATCCAAGGCCTCTATCTTGTAGGATCCTTCTTCTAGCTCGACTGAGCCTTTCCCATCTAGTTCTCCTACTTTCTCATGGTAGTCTTTGAAGGCCAAGCTGTAGATATTGAACTTTACCTCTTCTCTATTATTCTGGGCCTTTACTGATAGCTTTGGCAAAAATCAGACACCTATCCAATTCTTGGAAAGACCTGAATTTAACTCCTTCCCCTCCAAGAAACTTTTCAAACAAAGAGGCCTAACTACTTGATAGGTGAGAGAAGATTTCAAGAGACAAATTCAGAGTGGTGGTTTCGGCCATAATTACTAACAAAGGCGAAGTATTAGTTGGTAAAAAAGAGGAGAAAGAAAATCATCCTGTTTCAGGAGAATGGATTTTTCCAGGAGGGCATCTAGACGACGAAGAGGACATAGAGGAAGCATTGAAAAGAGAAGTTAAGGAAGAGACTGATCTTGCAGTAGATGTTCATCAGCTTATTGACTGTTATAGTAAAAGCTACAGTTCTGGTCGAAATTCCATGGTCAGAATTTTCTATCACTGTGAATCATCCAAAGAGGAAGCAAAGGCTGAAGATGATCTCTCAGAGGTTAAATGGGTTTCTCCAGACAGTTTAGAGGAAACGCTAGGAGATACAGATCATTCTACATTGGAAAATAGACCTACAATCTCAAATTTTATTAAAAAAATAGAAAAAATGCCTGGCTTATAACTTACTCAATAACAGAAAAATTAAAGATTGCCTGTGAAGACTGAGTTATGGCATTGAAGCTGTACAATACTTTGACCCGTGAGAAGGAAGAGTTCAAACCTTTAGAGGAAGGAAAGGTTAAGATGTACAGCTGTGGTCAGACAATCTACGATGATCTCCATATTGGAAATGCTCGAGCATATGTTGCATGGGATACGCTTAGGCGTTACATGCAGTATAAAGGCCTGACAGTTAGACATGTTCAAAATATCACTGATGTAGGGCATTTAACTGATGACGGAGATCAGGGAGAAGATAAGGTTGAGAAAAGAGCCAATGAGTTAGGTCTTGAACCGATGGAGCTTGTAGAAGATCAAATTCAGCGTTATTTTGAAGACACACAGGCCTTGAATATTGAGCGTCAGGATATTGTGCCAAGGGCGACCGGTCACATCAATGAGATGATTCATTATGTCGAAAAGATAATTGAAAACGGTTACGGCTATGAAGCCGATGGGAATGTCTACTTTGATGTAGAAAAATTTGCTGAGGACTATCCTTACGGCGAGATGGCGAAAAAGGATCTCAATGATTTGAAGGAAGAAGCTCAGGCCCGTGTAGAGCATGATGACAATAAGAGGAATCAGTTTGACTTTGCGCTCTGGATTAAAGCAGATGATAATCACGCGATGAAATGGGAAAGCCCGTGGTCAGTGGGTTATCCGGGATGGCATCTTGAATGCTCAGTTATGAGTCAGAAATATTTGGGCGATGAGTTCGATATCCACACTGGCGGAAAAGATCATATATTTCCTCATCATCCAAATGAAAGGGCTCAGGCCTTCGCAGCTTCGGGGAAAGGCCAGGCCCGTTACTGGCTTCACAATGAATTCATCCAAATTGAAGGAGAGAAGATGTCAAAATCAGAGGGAAACTTCTACACGGTAAGAGAGTTACTTGATGACGGGTTTTCCGGCGACACAATTAGGCTTTACATTAATTCAGCCCATTACAGGACTGAGACAGACTTTTCCAAGGAAGGACTGGAAAAAGCGGAGAAAGAGTTGAAGAAACTTCGGAAAGCCTACAAACTGAGTGATGGAGAAGGCCTGGAAAAAGAAGCAGAAAATACTAGAGAAAAGTTTGAGAAGTACATGGATGACGACCTGAATACAGCGAAAGCTAAACAGGCCTTGCTAAGTTTAGCCGGAGAGGTAAACTCGAGAGGCGAGGCTTCAGAATCAGTTGGCGATACTTTGAGAGAGCTTTCAATGGTGCTAGGTATCGATGTGAAGCCTGATGCTAATAGTAGAGAAGCTTCCATGGCAGACCTATTATCTGATCTGAGAGATAATGCTCGTGAAAGAGAAGATTATGAGGCCTCAGATTTCATCCGTGATGAATTGGAAAGGCTCGGGTTTGAAGTTGAGGATTCGGAAGAAGGTTCTCAGTGGTATTAACTGTTTAGAAATAGAAATGAGAAAATAAGATTGAAGAGCTAAATTTTTTACTCTTCTTTTTTGTCTTGTCCTTCTTCAAAGATTTCGCTTGCTCTATCGTCGGTGATTCCTAATAGTTCCTTTGCCTTCTCTTTCTGCTTCTCAGCCTTGTTATTGTCCATAACTCGATTCTTGTTCTGGAGGTTTAAATAGTATTTTACACATTCTCTATGAAGTTCTCCTTGAACTCTTCATAGTACTCTCTAGGGAATGATGCTCCAGCAGCCTTTCTATGGCCTCCAGCTTCCGCTCCTTCTTCAACTGCGGCCTCGGGTAAAGAATCTCTCAGCAATGTGCCTAGATCGACTCTGCCACTCTGACATCGAGCACTTATATTCACTTCATCATCCAGTTGAATAACCAGATGGATCCAGTCAGGAGTCTTAGTAGACATATTGGTTGAAATCGATGAAGTAATATTGAACTCGGAATCTATTTTGAAGAAGATTACTCTCTTATCCCTCTCAATCTCTCGGTCTTCTTCATAGTCTTCAACCATCTTATTGAACTCGTCCTGCATCTCCAGGTAGACTTCATAGACCTTACGGTACTCTTCTTGAGCTTCAATCTCCATCAAGTCCTCAGAGTTCATCAAGGCCTGATAAGCCAGTTTAGAGAAATGGCGTGAGTCTCTGTAAGGCTTAATATTCAGCACAGAGGCATAACGACCGTATTCACAGTTTTTAGCCAGTTCATGCTGATTTAACTCTTCTGGAAGATACTTTTCGTAATCTTCATTTAATGCATCGAACAATTCCGGGCATGATTCTACGCCAAAGTCTTGGATTACTCCCATTCCTGCAATCCATCGAAGTTCATCCTCTAAACCAAATTCTGCGGAAATATCTAGGCAGATCTTGCTGCATGGGACATAGATATCCGCATCAAACTCTCTCGGATTCACGAACGGGATGTCAGGCCTTCTATCAAATTCATGGTGATCTACTACTAACACATCTATGAACTCATTCAGTTCTTCGAGTTCATCAGCTTTCAAGTTGAAATCCAAAACTATCAGTTTGTCAAACTTCTTTAACTCTTCTTTTTCTTCTTCTGAGAGATGGTAGGCTCGCTCTAAAGGAATAGAAACATCCTCTGCAGGCCTTCCGCGCTGTTTCTCCAGTATTTTGGAGATTATAGTAGCTGAGGCCACCCCATCCATGTCCCAGTGATGTAAAATCTTGATTTTCGAGTTCTCGCAGTCCTTCAAATAATCTACTGCCGGTTTAAGATGTTCTTGTTTCATATATTCCATTAACTCCTTAGTCTTTAAACCGGATTCGAAAATGAGAACCTGATTTCCTGATCTTTGAACTCGGCGGAGGCCTCATACTCAAGCTTTTCTCCTTCGAAGTTGAGCGATGAGAGATTAATCCTGTCGTGGAACATCTCCGAGAACTTCTCTAGATCTTCTTCTACCGATAGATCTACCTCATCCTCTACTTCAAGGCCTACTTCTTTTCTTTTCTGTTGCACTGCTCTGACTATTTCCGAAGCCAGTGCCTCTCGTTCAATCTCTTCTGTCATCTCAAGATCCAAGTAAAGCTCTCCTTTTGAGAAGGCCTTGCTTCCTACATCTTCAGGAGATTCCCTGACTATCTCGAGATCTTCTTCCTCTATCTGGAACTTTTCAAGTTCAAGTTCTCCTAATTCCTGCAGTTCTTCAATCTGACTGTGTTCAAGTTTTTCTATCTCATCTGCAACTTCGTCAGCATTCCCTCCGAATTTAGGCCCTAGCTTTGAGTAGTCTGGTTTTGCAGATAGATTCGAGGCAACTCCTCCATACTCTATCTCCTTTACATTCGCCATGTCCTTGATTAAAGGTTCAAACTCTTCTAGCATTTCCTGAGTCTCTTCTTCTACTGAAAGAACCATTCTCCTAGCAGGCCATCTCAAGTTGTATTCTTCCTGATCTCTCAACTTAACTGATTCTTCTACTATTTCTCTAGCAACTTCCATTCCCTTTTCTAGGCCTTCATCTAGGAATTCTTCAGTAGGCTGAGGATAGTCTTCTGCATGGATTGAAATCTCTTCTCCATCGAATTCTCGGTAGATCTTCTCAGTTATGTAAGGTGCAAAAGGAGCTATCAAGAAATTCACTTGTTCAAGGACTTCTCTCAATGTCCAAATCACTGCTTCATCTCCATCTTTGAGTCGAGATCTAACTTTCTTCACATACCACCGGGATAAATCATTGACAATAAATCCTTCCAGCTCTCTAGCTACCTTGAAGAAGTGAGCGTCTTCCATCTTTTCCTCGGCTTCTTCTTCGATAGAGTTAATCTTGGATAAGATCCATTTATCCTCTACTTCAAGTTCTTCAGGCCTCTCGACATCTTCCTCGTAAGTTCTATAGAATTCCTTTGTGTTCCATAGCACTGAGAAAAGCCTGTAAATCTCGTTTTCTATCTCAGTCTCATCATAGTTTTTCTGTTCCCATGGAGGAGCCAGTCTTAACTGGTAGAATCTTGGAAGATCAGCTCCGTACTCATCCACCTGATCCTGAGGATCTACAACATTTCCGAGAGATTTAGACATCTTCTCGCCTTCTGCATCCAAGACATATCCCTGGAAAAGAATCTTTTCATAAGGCGCTTCATCAAATCCAAGGATCCCTGTAAACATTAGACTGTAGAACCATCCACGGATCTGATCTGAGGCCTCAGTAATGAAGTCCATCGGCCACATATCTTCGAAAGGTTGTTCTTCAAATGGGTAATGTAGTGATGCGAACGGAGCGATTCCTGAGTCAAACCATACATCAAAAATATCCGGGATTCTTCTGAATGTGCCTCCGTTTTCTCCTTCCCATGTTAGTTCATCTACTACATGTTTGTGAGGATCGAAGTCTTCCGGGAGCTCTCCGACTTTCTCTTCTAACTCTTCAAAGCTTCCGATTACAACTATCTCGCCAGTTTCATCATTCCTCCAGATTGGAATTGGAATACCCCAGTAATTCTGTCGAGAGATACACCAGTCAGGGGAGTCTTCCACAAAATTATGGAAGCGTTGCTGGGCATTTTCTGGAACCCAGTCGACCCCTTCATTTTCTTCTAGCATTCTCTGCTTAACTTCCTCATTTTCTATGAACCATTGATCTGCTGCCCTGTAAATTAGCTCTGTCTTACATCTCCAGCAGTGAGGATATTCGTGCTGATAAGGCTCGCTGTGGAATAGAAGGCCTTTCTGTTCTAATCTTGATTCGATCTCTGGATCAACTTCTAAGACATTTTCCCCTTCAAGCTCCCCAGCCTCTGCAGTATAATTTCCTTCCTCATCTAGAGGAGAGAAAACAGGTAGATTCATAGGCCTTGTCTCTTCATAATCTTCCGGTCCATGACCAGTTGCTGCATGTACTAGGCCTGTTCCCTCTTCCAAAGTTACTAGCTCTTCTGATGTATGGACCTTGTGGACACCACCTTGTTCATCAAGTTCTTGCTGTCTTGGAATCTCATCTAGGAAAGGTGTGTCATATGCTAGGCCTTCTAATTCTTCTCCATTTCTTATCTCAGTTATTTCGTAATCATTCTCTTCGTAACCGGCTTTGCTCATCGCTCTTTCGACAAGTTGTTCTGCAATTATCAGTTTTTCGCCGTCTACTTCTACTGTTGCGTATTCAAACTCTGGATGTACAAATACTGCCATGTTTGATGGAATTGTCCATGGAGTGGTGGTCCAGATAACTACTTTTTCATCTCTGTTTCTCAGCGGGAACTTCACAAATACTGCAATATCTTCAATTTGCTGATACTCGTCCGTTACTTCATAACCTGATAGACTCGTCTGACATCTTGGACACCAGTGAATCGGCTTTCCATCTTCATAGAGAAGATCCTGTTCGTGAGTCTTCTTGAGCAGCCACCAAGCAGTCTCAATATAATCAGCATCATAAGTCATGTAAGGATCTTCAAAGTCCTGCCAAACTGCTAAGTCATTCATCACTCCTTGCCATAGGCCTTTAGCTGAGGTGGCTCTATCTTTACATTCTTCTATAAATTTGGCTGCTGAAATAGAGTCTCCTATCTCGTTTTTGTCTTCAATCCCCAGCTCTTCTTCCGTAGCTAATTCATTTGGAAGGCCGTGAGTATCAAATCCTGCTTGATCATGAACATCATAGCCTTGCATCTGTTTGAAACGGAGCATGACATCTTTGATGACCTTTCCCTGCATATGGCCTACATGGGGCGCTCCGTTCAGATAAGGAGGTCCATCAATCAAAAAGAAAGGCTCATTACCTTCAGTTGAATCCCTGACTTTTTCCTTTACATTGTTTTCTTTCCAGTAATCTGAGATTTCATTCTCAATTTCCTGAGGATTGTAGTCTGTCATGTATAACTCGGCGGAACAGAATGTTAAAAGGATTATTCTTCTAGTTCATCTTCTCCTAACTGTTCAAGATCTCTATCGTCCATGAAAGAATAAGTCGCCGCAGCCCATGCACCAACGCCAAGGCCTGTGAAAATAAGGTTATCCAAGTAACCTGTGTCATTGTCTCGATTCTGGAAATATGCTTCCATTAGTCCTGCTCCTGCTGCTCTAACTGGGTCTTCTGATTCTTCATAAGTTCCTTGAGCAGCTCCTGCAGTATAGTTAAGTTCCTCAAAGTTTCTGGTAGCAAGCCTATATCCGCCGTAACCTGCTGCTAAAGCTCCTGCAGTTCCTAGAGCAGCTCCTCCTATCTTTTTCAGAAAACCCATATTTACCAAAGGGTAACAAATTTATTTATGTTTTATGTCCAACGAGTAGACTCTCCTCTCTTCCTGTAACTTCTTTCAGTCTTGCTCTCTTCATCATCTCTCTTATAACCTTCATACCCTGAATCAGATTCACCTTCTGAAGAACTATCTTCTGAACTGCTTTCTGATGAAGACTCACTTTCCGAAGATTCAGACTCATTATTTGAGGCCTCATCTTTTCTGGATCTATTATTCTCTTCTTTATGTCTCTGAGAATCCGGATGAGGCTCAAAGGCTTCAGACCCTAGATCGATATCTACTGATTCATAACCCTGCATAACTTTCTGGTAGGCCTCTTCAGTTTGTAACTCTTCTCTGTGAGGGAAGATTGCTCCTGTCGGAGTCCCAGCATTCTCCTCATCCTGGAACCTAGGGAAAACCTGGATATAAGCATGAGGAAGCATCTGTCCTCCAGCCTCCTTAACATTCATAGTTACAGAAAGTCCATCTGCTCCAAGGCCTTCCATCGCTTTCTCCATCACTTCTCTAGTAAGTTTTATCCCTTCTTGGAACTGTGAGAAAGATAGCTCCATCACATCCTCTACATGTTCTTTAGGGACAATGTTTGCGTGTCCTTTCGCCCTTGGCTGAGGATATTCGAGCCAGGCGTAGAAGTTTTCTGTCTCTCCGATTATGTTTAACTGTTCGGGCTGCGATATCAGCTGGCAGAAAGGACACTGGTCAGTCATAAAGAAAAATTAGTGATATGTGATTAAAGTAGCTTTGGCAATTTAAATCGGAGGCATGTCGTCGTCCGGCATGTCACCTGGACCTCCTGCAGGCCCTGGTTCTTCTGCCATAAAGTCTCCTCCCCCTGATTCCTGAACTTCGTCCATCAATTCCCTGATCTCATCAATCATCTTCTTCAGACTAGAAGCTGAATCAGGATCCTGAAGCTCCTGCTCCAGTTGACGGACTGCAGACTCTAACTGTTGAGCTGCTTTACCAGAACGGCCAAAGGTTTCCAAAGTCATCTCGGCGGAATCCAGTACGGCTTCCGCTTCTTCCTTGCGCTCTTTCAAACCCATACATACCACCGTTCACATAGCATATATAAACCTTTTTCCTGTAGGGAAAACTTTAAATTTCTCTAATCTCAGCAGACTCAACCAAACCCTGTAAAATCTCTTCAAAACCGAGTTTTTCCTTCAAGGCCTCCAACTCCTCAAGACCCATATTAGTTGAAGGATTTTCTGGAGAGAGTTTTACAGGCAGAATCAATTTTAGAATACTGGAAAGTCCCAATTTCTCTTGCCTTCTCAGTAATTTCATCTTTTTCCCAGGTAAGCAGAGGCCTGAAAATATTCAATCCCTGACTAGTCGTAGCTAGATTCTGAGGAGTCTGAGAAGATTTCTGGGAAATACTCTCCCCTGTTACAATTCCATCTAAGCCTTTTTTCTTTCTTAATTTATCTGCTACTTCGAACATCAGTCTTCTATGCAGAATCATTCTACCACTATCAACTTTTTCCAAGGCCTGGTTCGCTTCCATCATGTCCACGACATAATACTTCCATTTCTTTGAGGGATTAACTTCTCTCAGTTTTTGAACTGCTTTTTCAAATCGCATCAAGTGGTCCTCTGCAGAGTAAGGCCTGTTGTAAAAATAAATTGGAGTTATATCTGTTCCTCTCTTCATCATTTGATAAGCCGCGACTGGGGAATCTATGCCTCCTGAAATCAACGCCATGAAACGCCCTTGCGTAGCTGCTGGAAGGCCTCCAGGACCTTTCAGTGTTTCAGTATAGATATGTGCTTGGTCTTTCGAAATCTCTATCTTAACCCATGTATCCGGATTTTCCAGGTCTACTTCGGCGCCACTTTTCTCCTGAATTATGGATCCGAACTTTCTCTCAAGTTCTGGACTTGAAAAATCCGTGTCCCGAGTATTTACCCTGACTCCAAAAGAACCTTCAACCTTAGGCAAGTTTTGTTCAATAGTATTAATTTCAGCTTCTACTTTTTTTGCCGGAGAACAAGACTTGACTCCGGGTAAAAGTTTGATTGATTCAGCTGCTTCTCTAGAAGTATTAAAAATAAAGATACGGCCAGGCCTTTCAGAGACTTTATGATAAGAGACTTTCTCGAAATCGAGTTTGTCCTGTATCCTCTGTCTCAAGGCCTGTACAAGTTGTTGTCTGGTCTTTCCTTTCTTCTTCGATATTTCGCTGTATCTGACCAGTACATCCATCGTATTCTTTTATTCTACGATTTCTGCAAATGCGAACTTGTTACCGACTGAAGTAACTTCTACTTCATAAGTTGTGTCGACTTCTGCTCCAGGTACGAAAACTACGAATCCTTCAACGCGTGCAATTCCGTCTCCTTTACTTCCAAGATCTTCGACTTCCACGTCAACGATGTCTCCTTCGCTGACTGGCTTGTCAAAGTCTTCATCTGAGCCTTCATCTTCTGTTTCTTGAGTCTCTTCTACTTCGTCAGTAGTTTCTTCAACTACTTCTTCAGTGTCTTCAACTTCTGCTTCTTCAGCTTCTGTCTCTTCGACTTCTGGCTCTGGTTCTTCAACGGTTTCGTCGTCTGCGTTAAATTCTTGACCTGCAAAATCATCTTCATCTTCTGTCATATGAGAAATTTCACCTATGTATACAATAACTATTCTGCAAACTTTAAAAAGGAGAATTATTTTTAGCTGTTTTGAGATTGAGGCAGGTTATAAATTATTTTCACTAGCGGATAATAGTAGATCTAATTTTACTTCCAAATCGCCAAGATGTCCTTCATATATAGGGTGATTTCTCGCCCATTCAACCGCATAAGACAGCTCCTCAAAGTCTTTTTCTATAGTATTTTCTGTCGTTCTAGCTTCTCCATCCAGCTCAGAATCCTCAGAAAAAAGTTTACGATCTAAATAGTTTTCAACTACATTTTTAGCTCTTTCAAATGTATATTCAAACTCTGATTCAGTCATATTGCTGTACGCAATATTTCTTACCCTTTTCTTTGCATATTCCTCCATTATAGAGCACTATATACAAAAAATCTTAAATTATTAGTAGACAGTAAAAGAAGACTCGCCAGCGACCGGATTTGAACCGGTGAGGGACGGGTATGTCCCAGCAGATCTCGAATCTGCCGCGTTCAACCAGACTCCGCCACGCTGGCATACAGATTAATTGAGATCGGGAAGGCCTTTAAATAGATTGGAGAGGTTAATTTGGAAGGATAGTCTATGAAATACGACGCAGTTATTTTCGATATGGATGGAGTTATACTTGATTCGGGCCTAGATAATTTCCAGTGGATGGATCAGATAAGACGAAAAAAGGCCTCGGAAATGGGTTATGAATATTCAAAAGACGATGCTGTCCAGATTGTTCAGTCGACGGATATGTCCCAGGTGAAGGAACTTATGGATAGAAAAGGGATGGCGCTTAAAGAGGTTGAGGAGATTGAGCACAGAGTTCAGAACGCGAAAATCAGTTTAATCGAGCATGGAGCAATCAGGCTTTTCTCTGAGACAGAAAAGGTCTTACAGGAAATTGATAGGCCTGTAGGATTAGCTACTAACTCGCCTAAAAAGACTGCGCAGTTTACTTTGAGGTACTTTGGAATCAATGATTACTTCGATGCTTTTGAGGCTCTATCATTGACAGATCTTGAAAATTATATCCAAAATAAAAAACCTCATCCTTACATGCTTGAGAAAATTATAGAGGAACTAGATGCTGAGAATCCTGTAATGGTAGGAGATACAAGCGCAGATATTAAGGCCGCAGAGAATACAGAGATAGATTCAGTACTAGTACAAAGCTATGCCGAGAGAAAGAATCTGAACCCGACTCATAGAATCAGAGATCTGAGCGAGTTAAGATCTATACTCAATATCTAAGCCTGTTGTCACGGAAAAGTTAAAAGAATAATTCTTCTTATTTCAAGTATGACTGCGGCTGCAGCCGAAGAAAATCATGGAGGACCTGACGGACCCGAAACTACAGATTCTCCGGAAGAGCCAGAGATGCCTGAAGAAGATCATGGCGAGGAAGATAGCTCAGATGAATCAGAATTTGACATTGAGGGGTACTTAGAGTCAGAATCTTCTGAATACGAAAACTTTGGCACAGTAGATGATCTTTACAGAGAAGCAGAGAATCCATCCCAAGTGGATGAAAATGTTGAAATTGTCTACCAGTCTGAATCCGATATCTACATAACTGAAGAATCGCTTGAGGAAATAGAGACAACCTTCGAAGAGATTGATGAAGAGCTCGAAGAGGATTCAGACACAGGAATTCTAACTACTGTTAAGGAATACGGAAGTAAAGCAAAAGAATACATTTCTCAAATAACTCCTAACGATAAATGGGACTGGGCTGCTTATGGTTCAGGCCTTGCAATAGGAGGGATAGGATTCGCGACAGGATCAATCGGATTAGGAGCTGCAGGTTTCTTACTAGAAGGAGTTGGTCTCTATAGATCAAACAGCGGAAAAGAAGATGCAGAAGAACCAGAAGATGAAGAATCTGAAGAGTACGAACTTGGTGAACTAGAGCCTGTAAAAGACAAAGGAATCAGAGCCATTTCCAGAGATTCGGTTGAAGAGATCCAGGAAGAATACGATGAGGAATAACATCTAACTAAAAAGATTCACAGTTATTTTCTAGATATGACTGAAGAAAACCAATGCGCCAAATGCGACAGAGAAACAGTAATTTTCAGAGAGCACGAAGGAAGAGGCCTCTGTGAGAAACATTTCTCTATTGATATTAACAAGAAAGTGAAGCGCACAATCAGAGACGGAAACCTAGTTGAATCTGGCGACACGATAGCTGTAGGCCTTTCTGGCGGAAAAGACTCGGCAGTTATGCTTGAGCAGCTAATTGAGATTTTCGGCGACAGGCCTGACATTGAGATTGTAGCAGTTGCAGTTCATGAGGGAATCGATGAGTATCGTGATGAGTCTATTTCTGCTGCGGAAGAGATGTGCGATGAACTTGATGTTAAATTAGAAGTTGGAAAGTATTCCGAGTACTATGATCTGAAGATGGATGATGTCGCGGATGCAGGAGCAAAAGGAAACTGCACCTACTGCGGAATCATGCGTCGAGATCTTTTGAATAAAATGTGTAGAAAAGTCGATGCAGATAAGATGGCGATCGGCCACAACTTAGATGATGAGGCCCAAGCCATTATGATGAACCATATCAAAGGCGATACGAAAAGAATGGCGCGAATCGGGCCTAAAGACGATCCAGCAGACCACGAAATGTTCGTCCCAAGAATCAAGCCTCTGCGCGATGTGATGGAAAAAGAAATCGCACTCTACTCGAGAATCCATGAATTAGGAGTTATCGATCGATGCCCTCATGTACAGGAATCCTCTTTGAGGCCTATGGTCAAAAGTTTTCTAAATAAGCTGGAGTCTCAGATGCCGGGCATCAAGTACTCAATCGTTTCACAAGGAAGAGAAATCTCAGACCTGGTAGAGAATAACATGGACTGGGACAGCGAAGAGAACCAAATCAAAGAATGTGAAAGATGTGGAGAGCCTTGTAGCGGAGGCCTATGCCGTAAATGCCAGTTACTTGATGAAATCAAAGTCGCGGCCGACAGTTCAGAAGATCATAACTATGAAATAGATGATGACAAATTAGAGGCGCGTCTGGAATAGCAATAAAAATGAGAAAGTATTACTTTGTAATATGAAAGCAGTGATTCTTGCAGGAGGCCATGCAACAAGGCTCTGGCCTGTTACTAAAGACCGTGCAAAACCTCTTCTACCTCTTGGAGAAAGGCCTATAATTGATTATATTGTAGATGAGATGGAGGACTTCGATGAAGTTATTATCTCGACTAATGAAAAATTTGCGGATGACTTCGAGGAATATATCGAGCTCTCAGACCACGAGAATGTCCGAGTCGTAGTAGAAGAACAGGACAGTGAGGAAGAAAAGCCAGGCACTATCGGCGCTATAATCAATATTTTAGATAAAGAAAAAATTGAAGACGACCTGCTGATTATTGGAGGAGACAATTATTACAGTTTCTCAATTCAGGACTTCGTGGACTTTTCACTGGAGAAAGATGCGCCTACAAATGTAGTATTCGATGTAAACGATTTAGCTAAGGCCTCAAGCTTTGGAATAGTCGATACTGACGAGGATGAGATAGTAGGATTCGAGGAGAAGCCTGAAGAACCACCTTCTACACTTGCTTCAACTGCTTGCTACTTCTACCCCGAGGACAAACTGAACTTATTCCATGAGTATGAAGAACATTTTAGAGAAAATACAGATATTCCAGCGGACCAGTTCTTAGATGAGCCAGGTAGACTGATTGAATGGGCTCACGAACAGACTGATATGTATGCCTACAGCTTTACAGGCGAATGGCACGATGTTGGAACGCCTGAAGGATATCTGGATGCCCAGGCCTCCGTAATCGACGGAGAAATCGTGAAAGGAGATGTGGAAAATTCCGAGACAAATGACAATGTTTTTCTAATGGAAGGCTCCACAGTCAAGAATTCAGACTTAGAGAATGTGATAATTTTCCACGATGTAGAGATAGAGAACTGCACCATCAAGAACAGTATAATCGACAACAACTGTGAGTTAGGGGAAGCCGACTTGAACGACGCAGTTATAGGAGAGCACACATCAATGTAAGAGATAAAAAATAAACTTAGAAGGCCTTAGATGTTCGAGGCCTCAATATTTTCTAATCTTTCTTCAAGCGGCGGATGAGTCGAGAAGAATTTTGTAATTTTATCGCTGGAAAATGGATTGTAAATGAATAAATTCGATCCAGCCTCCTGTACGCGAGAATTATGCTTAGTACTTTTTCTTTCATTAGCTGAGCTTATTTTTCTCAAAGCAGATGAAAGGCCTTCTCTTTTTCTATGAATTTTGACAGCATCCGAATCTGCACGGAACTCCATCTTTCTCGAAATTGATGTTCTGATCACAGTCGCTATTAGCGGGGTTAAAATCATCATTGCCATCGCAGACATTAACTCTCCTTCCTGATCTCTTCCAGAAAACATTGCTCCCCAGAAAACCATTTCCGCCATAATCGCTAAAGCACCAGCTACAGTAGCCACAATAGCGTTAATCAATGTATCACGATTCTTGATATGAGCTAGTTCGTGAGCAATAACTGCCTCAACTTCTTCATGCTCTAAGTCTCTTAACAGGCCTTTGGTTACACAGACTACTCCTTTCTCAGGATTTCTTCCGGTCGCAAACGCGTTAGGCACTTTCATATCAGAGATGTATAGATCAGGGGTAGGAATCTCAGCGTTATTCGCAAGCTTTTCTACCGCATCATATAGTTCAGGTCTGTCGCTTCTCTCAATTTTCTCGGCATTGTATATTTTTAGTACAATTTTGTGAGAATACCAGTAACTTCCGAAATTTATAACTCCGGCAAATACCAGGCCTAGAACCATTCCACCAGTTCCTCCAATTAGGTAACCGGCTCCTATGAATAGGCCTGTTAGAATTGATAGAAGGCCTAGGATCTTGGCATTATTTAGAATTCTGTGAGATTCCATGTGTTATCTAAGTTGTAGAATACTTAAGTTATTTGATAAATAAATTAAGGAAAAATAGTGTGGCAACGTCAGGAGCCTCCCGTCAAAGACAGTACTACTCAAATCGCTGAGAGACTTTACTTCCGTGTTCGGGATGGGTACGGGTGTAACCCTCTCGCTATGGTCGCCAACAAGAACTAACTAGGCCTTAACTCTTATAAAGGAAAGGAAGGTCCCGATGTAAAGTTAAAAACAAGGACATACAATTAAACGATATAATGAGCGGTAACGGGAAGAATATTATTCAGCATTTCAAGAAACTGAAAACATACGATGGATTAGCAATAGGCGCCCTAGCTCTCAACATTTTCGCGGTCTATACCACTTCTAACATCAGAGATTTCCAGGAGCTTCTGGAGCCGATGGCCAACCAGGAAATAATGGTGATCCAGGCCTCAGCAATTATGGCATGTCTCTACCTGATAGAGTACTTTGGTGACAGTGAAGGGTCATCAGATAATATGTATCCAACCTCAAGTAATGATGAAGGATTTGTCGCTATGATCTCAGGGTTTATGGAGGCAGGTTTTGTAGGCGAAATAGTAGACGCTGCTTCAATCGGAGTAGTATTCTTAGGCTACAGCTACTTATCCGGAAATGCTTCATATGGAACCTCAATCACAGAAATATCAACTAACCCAGAAGTAATAGCAATGCAGGTAAGCGTAATAATGATGGTAAACTTTGGAATAGTTTTGGTCTCTGATCTACTTAGCAAATCAAACAATTAGAGAATAAAAAATTATAGAGCATTGAGAAGCTCTTCACCACGGCCTTCAGGAACCCGACTGGAAATCAGCTCATCCATGTAAAAACCGCAGCCAATACATCGGCCTTCAAAGAAAAGCGCCACATATCCTTTTTCCAGGCCTGAATACTCTATCATATCGCCAGTAAGCAAGGCCTCTAACTCCTCTCTGGAAAAATCAACTCTATTTTCCTCTATTTTATCTTCGATTAACTGGAGGAAATAAGTGGTCGGCTTAAGGCCTATATCCATATCCCTAACTGCTCGAATACCGTTGGTCTCATATCTTTCCTCGGGTTCCTGACAATACCAGAAGTCTCCATTATAATGGAACTCTCCTTCCAGTTCGGCTCCGAATCTTTCTTTCACATACTCTCTAACATCTGAATTTGGCAACATACATCCCTCCACTCTCTAAATGATGCGGATAAATCCTAATAGTTTTACTCAATTCTTTTCCAAACTCTATTTCTTCGTAATTTTTCAGGCCCCTCTCATGTTTGAAATCTAGCTCAATTCTCTCAAGCTCTACATCATTATTTTCCAGAGCCTGACTCACCACATATTCGTTTTCATAAGGCGAGAACGTGCATGTAGAATAGACTACAGTTCCGCCTTCTTTTGTCAATGCAAAGGCCTTCTCCAATAAGTCAAGCTGGAGATTAGCCAAGTCTTTTGACTCCTGTTTAGACGCCATCTTCTCTTCTTCTCTACGACAGTTATTTCCCTCTCCGGAGCATGGAGCATCTACAAGCACTTGGTCAAACTCTATATCCTCAGGGATCATTCTTCCATCTTCATTCAATGCATTGACTGAGAAAGCTCCGGTCCTGTAAATGTTTGCGTGAAGGCTTTTCATCCTCTGATCGGAAACTTCATTCGCAACGACTACGCCGTCATTGTCTATTCTATCGGCGATTTGAGTGGTCTTCCCACCTGGTGCCGAACACATATCAAGTACTTTATCACCAGGCCTCGGATTAAGAAGTGTAACGGGGACAGAAGCTGACTCCTCCTGAACATAGTATTCTCCTCTCCAATGAAGCATCGATTTACCAGGCTTTTTCTCATCCTTCAACCTGTAAACTTTGTCGTTCCAAGAGGCCTTTTCAAACTCAAAATCTTCAGCCAATCTTTCCTCAAAATCTTCTCTAGCTTTGATATCATTCCTTCTAACAGTCGAAACCGGCTCCTTCTGACATTCTTGTTGAAAGGCCTCAAAATCTGGGATTATCGAACTGTATTTTTCCATTATTTAACCCTCTTTGAAACTTTCTGAGGTGTGCCTGATAGAAAGTCCCATCCGTCTTTAGTTCTTCCAATAATAAGTTGGGATACTTTGGTATCTTCTGTAAAACTGTTGAGCAACATTTTCTCCTTTTCCCTTTCGTCAGGCCTTATTTCTGCGACTACTTCATAACTCCAGTCATCCTTTATTGGTATCTTATAGCGCCGGAAACCATCTCCAAGATTATCATTTCTTCCAAGAAACGGATCTATTTCTTTAACAGGATAGTCGCCGGAATCTAATACATCTGCTTCTCCTGGACCTTCTAACCCAAATAAAGTATCTTGATGATCGCTTTCTCCATTGAAAAAATACCCAGATAAGTCTTCACTACCATAAATACAGAGTACAGGTCTAGAATCAAATCCTGAAGACGAATACGGAAGGTTAAAGACCAATCCAGATAATCCTTCAATGGCTTCAAGTTCAGGAACTTCATAACTCTGCACATTATGCGAACTATACTCTTCTACAGGTATCTGTTCAGCTACCCTCTGACTCATATTAAATCAAATTCAGTACAAGAATCTTATATCTCTAAAATCTCTGAAGGTATAAAATCCGGTTTTTGCTATTTAGAACTTTGATTTCCAAAGGTCTTAGAGTTTATAGAATAAAATGATTTTCTCTAACCTAAATTTTGTTCTATGAGTACTGTTTTAAGCGATTATTAATTGAATTCATTTATGGATAGAAGATCTCTTGTTTTCGGGGCTTTTCTTGGTTTTCTTGTGGCTCAATCTCCTAGTTTTCTGAATCATTTGACCTTTTTTCTCTCAGGCCAAGTCTCAGAGATGATGTTCCAAGGGAACTGGACTTTGGTCGCGCTCAACATTGGAGGATTTCTACTGTTTTTAATCCCTCTAGCTTACAGGAGAAAGGCCGACTGGAGATCATACGGAATCTATACAGCATTCATAGTCTCACTTTTCGTAGAAATGTATGGAATCCCACTAACAGTTTATCTAGGATCAGGACTACTATCCTCAAGCATGACACCGCCAGATGTAGTATTGACCCTCAGCTTTTTCGGAACCAGTTTAGCCATGAACTACTGGATGATTATCGGAGCCCTGATAACTTCTATAGGAATGCTTATCGTGACAGTTGGCTGGGCACAAATATATCGGGGAGAAGGCTTAGTAACGGACGGTATTTACAAGTATTCTCGGCATCCTCAGTATCTTGGGATAATTCTTATCGCAGTCGGATGGTTTATCGGATGGCCAACATTACTGACAATGGCAATTCTTCCAATACTGACTTATGAATACTACAGGCTCTCATTCAAAGAAGAGGAAGAAGTAATAGAAGAACTGGGCGAAGAAAAATACCAAGAATACAGAGAAAAAACACCTTTACTAATCTAAATTCTATAGATCGCTCAACTTTTGTTGGCCGGAATTCTCTTTCCCAAATGCCTTTCTGAAATCTTTTTCCAGTTCAGGGCCTTTGCTTCTATCATAGAGCGTCGCTGCGGGATGGAATACCGGCATAATCTTCTGGCCTTCCCGAGTAAATATCCGTCCATGAATCTGACTGATTCCTTTACTGGTATCAAGCATATACTTGGAAGGAAAGTTCCCTAG
The DNA here is from genome assembly GCA_046497485.1 of Candidatus Nanohaloarchaea archaeon. Classification (GTDB taxonomy): domain Archaea; phylum Nanohalarchaeota; class Nanosalinia; order Nanosalinales; family Nanosalinaceae; genus B1-Br10-U2g21. The sequence continues at coordinate 32,926 of JAWOFP010000042.1, forward strand.
AGTAATTATTATTTCAGGATTTACATTTTCGATCTCTTCTTCAAGTAATGGCGCCCAGGCCTCAATCTCTTTCTTTTTTGGATCTCTATTGTCCGGAGGCCTGATTTTAACTAAATTGGTAATGTATAATTCACTTCGATCGACTATATCGGAGAGAATACCATCCATCCGTTTCCCTGCCCTGCCGACAAAAGGTTCGCCTTGCTCGACTTCATTCGCTCCTGGAGCCTCCCCTATCAGCATGTAGTCGCTGCTCTCAGACCCGGCCGCTGGAACAAAGCGTTCCTCATCCATGTTACTAGGGTGAAGAGTCTCAAAGAAATCTTGATACTTCTTTTTGAATTCCATAGATATATTACAGCTGCAAGCTATTTTATTTCTGAGTTTCGTAGAAAATCAGAGACGCTGCAATCGCGACAAACATGTCAGGTACATAAGTAAACGGTCCTACACTTATAGTTTCAAAGCCTGAGAGAATATGAACTACAGGGCTCGAAGTCACTGCATAAAGCAGTAATGCGGCACTAAACATTGAGAAACCTCTAGACATAGAAGTAGGAACTTCTCTATAAATTGAAAGATAAGTGTATGTCAAGGTTCCTAGCATAACTATATTGAATGAAGTAAAAAATACTTTAGCTAATATTACGCTTTGGAAGAACTGATTTGGTGCAAAGAACAGTCTACTTGCGAAATGCGCTGAAATTACTCCGAAAACTGCTGCTGAACTAATTACTGCTGCAAAGGCCTGATTCTTGGTTAAATCTAAATCTTTCACTTTTTGACACCTGCTTTTTCAGCTATATTCTCCAGTTTTTCCATGTTTGCATCCATCTGATCAGTTAAAAAGTAGTTTTTACCGTATCCATCGCCCATCTCTGTGACGACATTGTGCTCCTGCATCAAATCAATATGATGTTGTACCGTTTTGTAGTCCAAATCCAGTTCCTCTGATATCTGATTCATGTTTAACGGCTGCTTATCGAGTTTCATGATGATTCTCAACCTGTTCTTTCCTCCACGGGTTCCTCCGATAAGCCACCATAACACTTTCTCAAAGTTCTGCATTCTCTCAGCGTCCGGATAATTGATCACCCGCTGCTGGTGCAGGGTTGTGGCGGCCGCCTGCCCCGTGGTCAGGTCCAGATATTCATCCGGGTCATAGCCCCACAAGCCGATGGACAGGTTGCCCCGGTTTGCCGATGTCATGCCCGCTATGCCAATAGCGGTTATTTGGCCGTCACGGGTTGCCATTTATCAGTTCTCCTTCTTTATTGCCCAGCCGAAAGTGCCGTTGTGGTCAACATG
>JAWOFP010000050.1:0-7033 GCA_046497485.1 Candidatus Nanohaloarchaea archaeon
GGGAGAGTGCTCTGAATGCGGCGAGAAATCAATGAGCTTCACCTGCCGCTACTGCGGAAAAAGCTTTTGCTCAGAGCACAGACTGCCTGAAAACCATGACTGCCAGGGCTTAGAAGAATCTCAGAAAGAAAGCAGTGAAGAACACGAAGAATGGTTCGAAGACAAGTTCTCCAAGAAGAAGGATAAGAATGAAGGTAAGGATTCTCCAGTCGGGAAACCTGCCAAGTACAAGACTCATAGAGAAAGCATCACAAAAGACATACTAAATACAGTTAAAAGCAATGCAACACTCGCAGTAGTCGGAATTACAGTACTAGCATACATTATACAAGTAAGCCTAGCACAGGAACAGTTCTTCAATGTACTAGTATTGAACCCTGAGCTTTCGGAAATACTTGCTAGGCCTTGGAGCGTCCTAACAGTTATGCTGCTTCACGCCGCACCATTCCACTTATTTGCTAACATGCTGACTTTCTACTTCTTCGCATCACCACTAGAAAGATTAATAGGCGCCAAAAAAATGCTGAAAATATACATTATATCAGGCCTACTAGCTAGCCTAAGCTATGTAGGATTCTATAATTTACTTGCCTTTATACATGGATCGCCCGAAGTAGCAGGCCTTGCAGTAGGAGCATCAGGAGGAGTAGTAGCCCTTGTAGGAGTGATCGCCAAATTATATCCTAACGCCGATGTTCTGTTATTCTTTGTTGTACCTATGAAGATTAAAACTGCAGTATACGCATTCGGAGTCTTTGAATCATTCAATCTCCTCATGAAATTAGCAGGTTATCAACTCCCTATAATCGGAAACTTTGCATCTTCAGCACATCTAGCAGGCCTAATAACAGGACTCTACTTCGGTAACAAGCTCCAGAAGAAATATAAGAGAAATTCCGGAGTCTTCAACCCATTAGAGGTCTAGAACCAGATAATACTGAGTGGAAAGATATAACACAGTTTGCAGCAAATATGGTTCGTGGATCGAACTGACTTCATTACCGGCAATAATCCATGGATCGAAAAGAATTACGATTATGGTGTAATCGGAAATCGAAATACTTACACTCTAAATATTGATACTGTTATCAAACAAAGTGAGGCGCCAATAATAGATGAGGCTACCGGCGAGAATATAGATGATAAATTGATTTATGCGCATCCAAGCCAACTTCCAATGAGTCACGGTACAACAACCGCAGTAACCTATAGCGGAAAAGGGAAGAAAAACCATCGATACCGTGATGTAACTGGCCCTGCACAGTTATTTGTAGCTGAAGAACCTCCTTTCGAAATGCACGAAATTGAATTTGATGATGTGAATACATTCCTTGTAGGCGATGAAAAAGACTCATTTTTGTCTGGAGAACATGTAAGCATTCAAGCAAGGCCTTCAAGATTTCATTAAACAAAAATTTCAAGGAGTAGTATGCTGAACTTTGTAATAAGTCACATCTTTTTCAGAGTCTACAACAGCCCAAAGCATTTTCGCCCTAATATTACTGGCTAAACGCACCGCACGAGACATTTCCTGGAAACTCATCTCCTTATTTTCACGCACAGCATGAACCACAAACTTTGTATGATCCTTCCTACCCTTCTCATCCTTATATGGATTCACTCCTCTCTCATAGACTCTAAAATGAGCACCAAACTTGAAACCAGTCTTAACAATAAGGCCTCGCTCCCGTAAATCACTGTAAGCCGCATACTTCTCAGAAAACTCGTTATCTCTCTCGGAAAAGAAGTCATAAAGACTCTCAAAACTTTCACTTACATCAATAAGGCCTCTCTCAACTAAATGAGTAACTTCCGAAGGCGCCAGCTCCAACCTATTATCCTTAATTTTTCCATAATATGCCTCTTCGTGGACCTCTTCTAAATCTTCTTCAGATCCTTTTAGGTATGCGCCCGACTCACTGAGTTTAAGCTCCATAAAAAATTCAGTAGTCCTCAAAGCTTTTCTGCTTACTTTTCTTCACGATTTTCTCAGCAGTACTCCAACTCATCCTAGTCTCCTCAGGCAACTCACCCTTCTCCTCCATATACTTCTCCAAAAACTCGATAGTCGGCTTATCATGCGGATAACCAGACGCAAAATCATACCCATACTTCTTATGAAGCTCCTCGACATGTGCTTCCCGCGCTGACTTCGCAACAATAGAAGCCGCAGAAACCTCAGGATACTCATCATCCGCCCCATGCTCAGCAACAAAACTCTTAGACTGGAACCTAGTAGGCAACTCATCCTTCATCTTCCGGATAAAACGATCACCATCAGGCTCAGGCAAATCAACAGTAAAACGATCCGCATCCGAATCCCTCATAACCTCAACAAAACCCTGAAGCTCAATATCATTCAAAGTCATAACCTCTCTCATCTCATCAATCTGAGAGGCCTCAATCTCCCTCAAAGTAAAACTTCCAATATCATCCAATTTCTCCCGGATCTCCTCCCGCTTCCTATTCGAAAGCTTCTTCGAATCCTTCACACCAATATCCTCAAGCTCAGAGATTTTCTCCTCCTCAATCTCAAAAGAAGCGATGAACATCGAACCGATTACCGGGCCTCTACCAGCTTCATCAACACCAAGAATCCTCATTACAACAAACACTTTCCCTAGTAAAGTTAATAATCTCTTTCAAACAAGAGGCCTCAAAATATTCTGATAACACCCTCAAATAAGGCCTGTAACCTGTAAAAATCAGAGTTTAAAGCCTTGAGCCTCCAAAATTCATTTATGAGATATCCAGAACTGAAGGAAAAGAAACTTGCAGAATTCACAGGTATAATGCTAGGCGACGGCTCAATAGGAGAATACGAATGCAAAAAAGGAGACGGAACCACAAATACTCAAAGATCTGTAACTGTTACCCTTTCATCTGAAGAGGAAGAATTTTCAGAATATGTAATTTCATTGTTTAATGATTTGTTTAATATTAGCCCCGCCATCAGAGAAAAGAAAAACGAAAATGTTATTGAGATTCGTAGCTTTAGAAAGAACTTATTCAACTTTTTAACTAAAGATTTAGGTCTTAAGGCATCTCCTAAATGGGATCGGGCTAAAATTCCCAAAATTTATGAGAATGATAATCATCGAAGAGAGGTCTTAAGAGGATACTTTGACACAGATGGAAGTGTAGTTTTGACAGATAATAACGGGACTCTATATCCCAGACTTGAAATGAAAATTAGTCCGTCCCCAATGCAAAATCAGTTTGTAGAGATGCTAGAAAACGAGGGCTTCAATTTCGGAAGTTATGATATTGGGAAGGGGAAAATTAGAGTACAGATGAACGGGAAAACCCAGTTACAAAAATGGTTAAAGGAAATTGGATTTGCCAACAGAAAACACTTAAAAAAGGCTGAAACAGTCTTAAATTAGCGGGGCGTGGATTTGAACCACGGACCTCCGGGTTATGAGCCCGACGGGCACTCCTGGCTGCCCTACCCCGCTTTAAAGCGATATTAGCTCGTTAAATTGTGTTGTAATCTGATTTACTATTTTATTGATTGTATATTTATTGTAGGCTGTGACTCTTTTAAACTATAAACTTATTCTGCTTGGCAGTACTGCCAGAACTCCATACACTTGTTCTCTTGATTAAGTTCTATAAGGTAGATTCCTTTCAAATTATTTTGCGCTCCGCGTTCTCTATATTTGAGATCCCATTTTACTGTAAACTTATTTTCATCTTGGGAATAGATTTCAAAGTCAAGTCCAATATTTTCCTGATTTTTGATTGATTTCCATTCTTTTCTTAAGCCTCTTTATCTTCAATTTTTTGGGATGGAGTTTCATAGTAATCGACATTATCCGTGAATAGTTCGAGGACTCTATCGATATCTTTGGTTATCCATCCTTCCCTGAGTTCTTCTATCCATTGATTGATATCCGGCATAGTCGATAGTTTTTAGATCAAAGATTAAACAATTATTTTTTGATGATTGGACTGACTCAGGCCTTATTCGCTTACTCCATCTCAACTATCCTCGATTTGGATGAAAGATTTGCTGTGGTTGGGGCATTAATTCCTAGCGTTTCCATGACTCTGATTTATTTCGGCCCTTTGCAGTATGAAGGAGTTTTACTATCTTTTACTTCTGCATTATTTTTCTCAGCTATAGTCTATTTTGGATTCGATGAAGAAAAGTCAAAGTCAGTTTTTACTGGATATAGTTGTTCACTGTTACTGGAGTCTTTGACTTTTTCCTATCTCCCGATTTTCTACCCGATTAAAGGTTTTCAAGGCCTCGGACTGTTTTCAAGTTTCGACCCATTGTTCAATATTCTGGTTGTATCTTTTTCGATCGCAGTGATTGTTTGGGAAAGTTTGAAAACTTAATTAAGTGTAACTTAGTATAATGGTTATATCGGGGGAGCGATGGAATGAATAGCAATGGAGATAATGAATGGAGAAAGTCGGTAATGTCCTGATAGATTTGATGCAGGATCTCTCGCGGTACTCAACTGATGGAGATGCACACATTAAAATCAACAGTTCTATGTGTGAACCTCGACAGTTCCAAACATTGTTCGATTACTTCACTAAAGGAACTATACTTGAAAGAATAGATCTCAAAGTTGAAGAACTCAATACTTACGTTAACTGTTCCTGCGGATACAAACAAGATTTCCAGGAAGACGGTCACGCAGGATATACGAGATGCCCAAGATGCGGGAAATTTGCAGAAGTCAAGGACAGGCCTTATGAACTTGTGAAGCCTAACCCTGGAAACGCAGATCTCAGAACGAATATCCGCTTCTCATAAAAGCAGGCCTGGAGAAAAGATTAATTATGGCAGCGAGCTACATTGCGCAGGGAATTTTCTGGTATGTGCTTGCGCTTTTACTTGCACTGCATGAGATTGAGACGGAAGGAGAAAATGGTTGGGCGGAAGACCTTCCTACTTGGAAAATCAAAGATATTACGCAATTTGACTTTTTCTCTACAAGGCCTTTAACTGGTTATCATTTGACTTTGGGAGGCCTGATAATCATGGTATTCCACCTGCCGTTCTTGTTCGGGCTTGAATGGAGCATAGCAGCCGAATTACTGACACTTGGAAAGATGCTTTTGTTCACAGTCTTCTGGGATTATCTATGGTTCCTATTCAACCCTGAGTTCGGGCCATCAAACTTCAAGAGGGAAAATATTCCTTGGCACGACGAAAAATGGGAGTTCGGATACTTCCCAGTCAGCTACCTATACCTGATCCTGCTATCGGTCGGACTAGCAGGCCTCGGAGAACTAATCAGTCCAGGAAACCTGATAATAGTCGAATACTCACTGATTGTTTCAGTCTTCCTGATAATGATGGCAGCTTCAATGACAGTAGCGAAAAAGTATAGAGAAATTAGATAAAGGCCTGAAAGTTCAGGAATAAAAGCATTCACATTCTCAATTATTTTTCAGAGCCGGGGTAGCTAAGTGGCCAAAAGCGATGGACTCAAGATCCATTCCCGCAGGGGTTCGCAAGTTCAAATCTTGTCCCCGGCAAAAAAATTATAGTTAGTATCCTCCTAGAATTATCTCTGATATAATTCAAAAATTATTTAGAAAACTTAAATTGAGGCCTTAATCTAACTGACTTAATTCTTCCTGTAGAGTCTCGAGTTCTGAGTGGAGTTCTTGTACTGATCCGTCGATTTCAGGAGTCTCTACTCTTCCTTCTATTTCTTCTGCTGACTGGCTCTGTTCGACGCCTGGCATTTCCTGCTCAACTACCTGGATCGAATCCTGTAAATGAGAAAGGTTCTCATATACTTTCTGAATCGCATCTTCTCTTACGCTACGAGTATTTCTAAGTACTTCTAAGGCCTCGTTTACATTTGCGACGGTTCCTTGAACATTCCTTAATTCGTCTTTAAGGCCTTCCTGCTTGTCAAGCTTTACATAGAGCTGATCGTCTTCAGACATAAACTTTAATTGTAGTAACCGGTATAAAAAACCGCGTACAACTTAGTGAAAAGTAAAGGTTCAGAGGTGTTCTTGTTTCTTCATCCCTCTTACGAGGTCAGTCGATGTCTTGTCTCATCATCACCCAGAAAAATTATTATTTTTCCTGATAACGGCCTGAATAGGCCTTTTCTGTCTCTTCTATTTCGTAGAACAGTAACTGGTTTAACCTTGCATTCTCTTTTATATCAACGCCTTCAGGATTATTTACCTCCAGCATAAAACTCCCTGTCCCAGTATATCCTGCGTCCCATGCAGCATTTTCAATTGTGCACCCCATTCGCAGTAGAGAGCTTCGCGGAAATGCGAGGCCTGCTAAAGTCTCAGGTATATCGACTTTCTCATTCATTTTAACTTTGTAGACTCCAGGCCCTAGATGCCACCATCCGTATTCGTCTCCTTCATTTTCCTTTTCAGGCCTGATTTTTTCGCTTTCAGGTATCTCTCTTTCAGAGTTGGAGAAGTCTAGCTTTCCTTTCCCTTTGTATCTGTGGATTTCTCCAGCAGTTAAGTCGAATCCTTGCGGAGTTAGTTGCGTCTCTAAATCGATATATTCCTGGATTAATCCGTTTTCTTCTATTCTTTTCTTGAGTTGCTGCCTGTTCAACATATCATGGTTTTGGGAGGTGACTGATAAAAAAATTCTGTCATGAATACATGTTTGTGAATCTTTAATGGGAAGAACCTATACACACGAAATAACTGAAGACGACGATGGAGAAAAATTTACTGTAGCCGGATGGGCTCATGAGATCCGAGACCTAGGAGGTATCACCTTCATAATCTTGAGAGACCGGAAAGGAACAATGCAGCTTATCTTCAAGCAAGATGAAGATGAAGAAATGTTCGATAAAGCCCAGAGAGTAGGCCGAGAAGATGTGATCAGAGCCACGGGAACAGTTGAGGAAAATGATTCAGCTCCAGGAGACAGAGAACTGCATCCAGATGAATTTGAGATAGTTGCGGAAGCCGACTCACCTCTCCCGCTTGAAATCTCAGGGAACATCGACTCCGATTTATCCACCAGACTGGACAACCGGTTCATGGACTTGAGGCAGCCAGAGAAGCACGC
>JAWOFP010000047.1:0-2909 GCA_046497485.1 Candidatus Nanohaloarchaea archaeon
GTGCATTGTGAAGGTTTCGTGCCTCCTGCACCCCGTAGGGTCCGGCTCCTTGTCTCAGAAGCCGACTGACAGCTCCCGCTCTCACGGCTGCTACTGATTATAGGCTTGGTGAGCCGTTACCTCACCAACGACCTAATCAGCCGCGACCCCATCCTGTGGCTCCAAAGAATTTCGCAGAAAAATGTAATTCCACAACTTTTCTGCTATCAGGTGTTAGCCTCAGTTTCCCGAGGTTATTCCCATCCACAGGGCAGGTTGGTCACGTGTTACTCAGCTATGCGCCCCGAACGAATCGGTGGACTAGCATGGCTCAATCGGACTCCGATAGCGGTAGTCTCTGGCAGGATCAACCAGAATTGCTCTTCAAACAAGTTGAAGAGGTCGTTTATGACGGGTGAAAGCCTTCAAAAACAAAGGCTTTCTATCCTATGGAAACAAATCAATGTTTCCGTCAAAATAATGGTTCACACTATCGTATACATGGTTACGTAAATAACCGTCCTCCTACATCACACAAGTAATATTATTACGTGCTCATCTTTACCGCCCATACGGGCTATGCACCTGCGGGTTAGGCAGGTATGAAAGACAATTCCCTCTAAATCTTATAAAGGGTAAGAATGCCTTCCGTGTATAGACAAGACGCTCCTTAAACCTTTAAATAGACCATCACTGTCTTACTTTGAACGAGTCCACTAACTTCTCAGAAGCAAGAATATAGGCCTTCTGACGATCAGTCTCTCCTCGAGTTTCCGCTTCAAAGTTTCTGTAGGCTTCAAGGATATTTTCACGAAGTTTTTCAAGTACTTTCTCTTTAGACCAGTACTCCCCAGTCCTATTTTGAACCCATTCATAGTAGGATACGGTTACTCCTCCAGAGTTGGCTAGAATATCCGGGATAATTTCCACATCTTTTCCAAATAAAATTCGATCAGCTTCTGCGGTCGTAGGCCCGTTCGCTATCTCCACTATATAATCTGCTCTGACATCTTCTGCATTTTCTTCAGTAATTACTTCCTGGATAGCTCCGGGAACCAGGAAATCGACATCAAGTTCCAGAAGTTCTTCATTTGATATTTTTTGACCTATCTTACAAACAGAGCCTTTTTCTTCTCTGCATTCAACCAACTCATCATAACTGAATCCATCCTCTCTATAAGTTGCGCCTGAAGAGTCAGAAACTGCTACAACATTCAGGCCTATACTATCTAAGTATTTTACAGCTGGAGCTGCAGCATTACCAAATCCTTGAACAGCAACAGTAACGTCTTCTAGGCCTTTATCTTCTACAATTTTCTCAATTATATACGCCGCTCCGTAACCTGTTGAGACATCCCTGCCCTTGCTTCCAAAGGCCTCAACCGGCTTACCTGTGATGACCCCAGGCTTCAATTCTCTGTTATCTTCACTGTATTCATCCATCATCCAAGCCATATGCTTACTCGAAGTATTCATATCAGGAGCAGGAACATCACGGTTCTCCCCTATTACTTCTGCTATCGCATCGATATACCTTCTAGATAATCTTTCCTCTTCAGCCCCAGATAACTCTCTAGAATCTACAACTACTCCTCCTTTAGCGCCTCCAAACGGGATATCTGCGACCGCACATTTCAACATCATCCAAAGGCCTAAGGCCTTTGTCTCTTCCTCATCTACATCAGGAGAGAATCTAATCCCTCCTTTCGCAGGGCCTCTAAGATTCGAGTGCTGACTTCTATAACCTTTGAAAACCTTTTTCTCTCCAGAATCCATTTCAACCGGGAAATTCACTTCGACAAACCTTTCAGGCCTCGCCAATCTATCATAGAATTCTTCTTCATCTAGTTTTTGAAGCGCATTCTCCAGAGTCTTTTGTGCTTCTTGAAATTGGTTCACAAACTATATTTTCATCCGGTTATTTATCAAAATTAAATAAAAAATTAGATAGAATTGTACAGCTTCATCTATTATATTTCCTGAATATTTGCTCTTCTTGGATGCTGCTAGGCGATGGAACCTTTCTCCCCTTCCTCAAATCTTCAGCAGCTTTCTCTAACCCATTTGGATCCCAATTACGAGCCTTAGCAAAGGACATCAAAGCATCTTCAACAGAATTCTCTTCTTTAAGAATTTTTTTAGCCTCATTTCCTACACCTGCAGTTCCTTGAATCTCATCTTTCATTTCCATTTCTGAAACATGTAGATGTGCTAACCCCATAGCTAGCTGTGCAAAACCAACTTGCTGATTTTGATCAGCCTTATTTGTAGCTTCAGTAAGCATCCTCATTGCAGCTTTAGCGTGATCTTCAGAATCTTCAACTTCATGCTCTAACTCAGTTTCCTGCTCTTCTACAGTTTCTTGCTGAGAAATGACATTTTGTAAGGTGTCTCTTATACCCATAGTGTATAGATATAACCAGAGTATTAAAAAGTTTAGGGCGGAGGGCGAGCCAGATAACCCGATGTGTAGTGCGTAAACGGGGTTGGAACGGGGTATTGATGTACCCACCAACCCGCATTGGTGACTACACATGAAAAAAGAAGACATACCACGACACAAGGTAAACGACTATTTCAAAAACCACATAGAACAAAACGAAGAAATCAAAGAAATGGCTTGTAACAAGATAGAGGAGACTTCAAGAAGGAGGGGTGAAAGGAAGGTTGATCCAGAGGTTCAGAAGGCGATTCATAATCTGATAGATAAAGGAATAGACAGAGAAGACATAAACGATGAAATATTAGAAGAGAGATTACAGAGCATTATGGAGAAGTTCGAGAAGTAGTTTAAGTTGAATAATTTTTAGATATTCTATTTGAGTAGGCGACCTCCTAAAATTCATTTAAAAATACAATAAATAGCTCTTTTCTATGGAGTTACTCTCTTTAGTCGGAGCAATTTTACTTGCTGGCTCTTTGTGGTTTAT
>JAWOFP010000006.1:0-50987 GCA_046497485.1 Candidatus Nanohaloarchaea archaeon
GTAACCCGACCTCAAGTAAGCATGACCTTCAATTCACATGCAAGGAATGTGGAAAGGCCTGGAAACCTAGAAATCAGCCAAGAGCAGCAAAGTTCGAGATAGAGAGGTAATTAATCAATGGCACAGAATTTTATCAGAGTAGAATGCGAAGAATGCGGAAACAAACAGAATATTTATTCAAGACCTGCTAACGAAGTTGAATGTCTTGTATGCAAGACTGTTATTGCTAAGCCGACCGGTGGAAAAGCCGAATTGAACGGCACAGTCCTGAAACAACTCGAAGTAGAGTAGACCAAGACCCGCTTTTTAAATAACTCATCTTTTATTCTATACTTTATGAAATGGTACAAAGATAGGCCTGAAGAAGGAGATTTTGTAGTAGTAAAACTTGTCGATGTAGATACTAACTCAGCCTTCGCAGAGCTAGAAGAATACGAAGACCAGAGAGGGATGATCCATATATCAGAAGCATCCAGGAGCTGGATTCAAGACTTAACTAAAGAGTTCTCTGAAGGAGAGAAGACAGTCGCACAGGTAATTGAAGTAGACGATGATTCTATAGGCCTTTCTTTGAAGCGTGTAAATGATAAGCAGAAAAAGGATACTATGGCTCGGTGGAGAAAAGAGGAGAAAGCCGAGAAGTTTGTTCAGGACCTTAAGGAAAAAGTTGATGTAGATGATATTTACGAAGATGTAGTATTCCCACTACAGAAAGAGTTTGAATCCTCTTTCCATGGTTTCGAGATTTCAATTGCTGAAGAAGCGAGACTGAAGGAGTTTCTAGACGATGAAGTAGTCGATGCGATACAAGAAGTAGCCAAAGAAAACATTGATTTGAAACAGGAGAAGTTTGAAGGAGTAATTGAGCTCGAATTCTATCAAGGAGATGGACTAGAAAGAGTAAAAGACTGCTTTAACGAGACAGATGAAGGAGTAGAGATAAAGTACATGTCTGCTCCAAAATACAGTATTGAGGCCTGGGGGCGGACTCAGGAACTCGCTAAGAAGAGAATGGATACGGCGACAGATAAGATCCGGGAAAAGGCTGAAGAACTGGACGGAACCTTCAGTTTCTCAAAGGCATAAAAACAATGATAAGGAAATGTACTGAATGTGGAGGCTTTACTCTACAAGAAAAACACTGTGATGAAGATACCGTCACAGCCAGGCCTCCGAAATTTTCATACCCTGATAAGTATGGAAAATACCGTAGAAAAGCTAAGCGTGGAGAAGTATAACAAATTATGACAACTGAAATAAGACTTGACAGCGAACTCGAACTGGAAAACCCATTATTTATCGAAGGCCTCGCAGGTATCGGACATATAGGTAGAAACTGCGTCAGCTTTTTAGCAGATAATTTAGATGCTGAGAAGGTCGGAGAACTACATTCTCACCACTTCCCGCCATACACCATAATTGAAGATGATAAAACAGTTAAAGCGCTTCAAAACGATATTTTCGTAGCTGAAATCAATGGAAGAGATGTAGTGCTTCTTGAAGGAAATGCCCAGGCCTCAAGCCCTCAAGGACATTACGAAATCGCGGAAAAAGTACTTGATTTTACAGATGAGATAGGAGCTGATGAGATTATCACTATCGGAGGCTATGGAAAAGGCGAAGTAGTTGAACAGCCAGAAGTCTTCGGTGCAGTAACTTCAGAGGACATCAAAAATGATTACAGCGATGCAGGCGTCCAGTTTGATCATGATGTCGGCCAGATTGTAGGGATTTCAGGCCTACTTCTAGGGCTTGGAGAAGGAAGAGGAAAATCCGGTATAGCTCTTCTCGGAGAGACACCAGGCTTCCTGATGAGCGATCCTAAATCTACAGAAGCAGTACTTCAAATCCTTGAGAAGGCCTTAGATATCGACTTGGATTACTCAAGTCTTGATGAAAAGGTGGAAGAGTCTCAAGAAGTGCTTAAAAAACTTCAGAATCTTAAAGGTAGTAAGGAACAGGATGAGAGCAGTCAAAGCTCTGATCTAGGATACATAGGGTGAATAATTAATGGAATACACACGATACGAGCGAGCAAGAATTCTTGGCGCCAGAAGCCTACAGATTGCTATGGGCGCTCCCACATTCGTCGACCACGAAGGTACAGAAGAACCGATGAATGTCGCGGAGATGGAGATGGAAGAAGGAAAACTTCCAATCACAGTCAAATAACACCACTTCTCTTTTTATTTCAGAATTAACCAATTTCTTACATGAAAGTAGAGAACCTTAAACTACGTAAAATTTTAGACTCAAGAGTAAACTATACTGTAGAAGCAGAGATCAACGGAGAAAGAGCTGCCGCACCTTCAGGCGCATCCACGGGAACACATGAAGCAAAATGCTTCGTACCCGATCACCTGAATGAGATTGAAGATATGCTGCAGAGAACTGAAGGCGAAACATTTACTCAGGAAGAGTTCGACGACGCATTACATACATTTGATCAGACTGATAATTTCTCAAGGCTTGGCGCTTCAGCAATTTCCTCAAGCTTTGCATTCAAGAAGGCCTCAGGCTTTAATCACACAAATAAGTTTCCGCTGCCTTTAAGTAATGTTATAGGCGGAGGAGAGCATGGAGGAAACACCTCAATCCAAGAATTCTTAGTCCTCCCTGTCAACGCAGAGAGCTTCCCTGAAGCAGTTGAAACTAATAAGAAGATCTACCATGAATTGAAAGAGAGGTACAGCCAGAAGATCATGGGTATGAATGATGAAGGCGCACTAATCACATCAATGAACGATGAGCAAACTTTGAAAGCCTTGAAGAAAGTAGCAGACAAACATGATGCTCGTATAGGCCTTGATATTGCAGCTTCAGAGTTCTATGAAGATGGGGAGTATAAATTCTCAAGTATGCATGAAACTTTCTCAGGAGAGGAAATGGTCGATTTTGTAGACACTTTAATCACGAAATTTGATCTAGTTTATGTGGAAGATCCTTTTGACCAGGAAGATTTCAAGAATCACGCAAAGTTAACGAAGATGCATCCTGATGTACTGATCTGTGGAGATGACCTATTCACCACGAACTATGAAAGACTGGAAGAAGGTATAGAGCACGGCGCATGCAACTCATTGATTGTTAAGCCTAATCAGATTGGAACGGTTACAGCTGCAGAACATACGGTAAATATTGCAGAAGAGCACGATTACACCCCTGTGATTTCCCATCGTTCAGGTGAGACTTGTGACGCGACTATTTCAGATTTAGCATTGGAGTGGGAGTGTCCGATTATTAAGGCAGGTATCGCAGATATCAGAATTGCTAAATTAAATCGGCTTCTGCGACTTTGGGAAGAGAAAGAAGGGGCTGAAATCAGTTACTGAAGTCGAGCCGTATTTAACTTTTGGTCATGAACTGTATGTCATGACCGAGGAAGAACTTTTGATAGACCGTGAGGAATACCTGAAAAGAGGCGTCCATATTGGAACAAAATCCCAGCATACAGACATGGAAGACTATATTTTCCATGTAAAGAAGAACCAGCTGGCTGTAATTAATCTTACTAAGACAGATCAGCAGATCAGAGAAGCCGGCGAATTCCTTTCAGACTTCGAACCTGAAACAGTACTATTCGTAGGTAGAAAGCCTGAAGCGAAGGAACCGATCGAAAAAATATCTGACGCACTAGGAACTGCCTTTATCACAGGTCGTTTCATGCCAGGAAGCCTGACAAACCCTCAGTCAGAAAACTTTACAGAACCTGATGTAATCGTAACTATTGATCCTGAAGTCGATGCACAGGCAATTGATGAAGCAGCAGACACAAATGTACCTGTAGTATCCATGGCAGACTCCGAGAACAGACTTGATAATATTGATGTAGTAATTCCTGCAAACAACAAAGGAGAGAAAGCTATTGGCACAGTACTATTCCTTCTAGGGAAGGAAATCGCAGAGCACAGAGACCTTGACTTTCACTACGAGCTTGAAGACTTCGCTGAAGTTGAAAAAGTAGAAGACGAAGAATGAAAGCACTCCTAGTAACAGGAACGGTCAGAGAAGGGAACAAAAGCCAACAGGTCGCAAAAGAGGCCTTAAACTACTTTTCTGAGGCTGGAGATGCAAAATTATTTGACCTGTGTGAAAAAGAAGTTCCTTTAATGGAACAGCGTTTGAGTCATGATGATTCTCCGCCTGAAGATGTTAAGGAGTTCAGAGAGTTAGTGGACTGGAGCGATGTAGTAATTCTGGTTACGCCAGAGTATAATCACAGTATTCCTGGTGCGTTGAAGAATTTGATAGATTATCTCTATGAAGAATATGATGGTAAGGCCTTTTCCTATATTACAATTTCAGCCGGAGGATTTGGAGGAGTAAGAGCCCAGAGCCATCTCCATGATATTACTTTAGCAGTTGGTGGAAGGCCTGGCCCAAGTCTACATGTCTCAAATGTAAATGAACATTTCTCCGAAGAAAATATTTCAGAGGAATACCAAGAGCGGTTGAAGAGTTTTGCTGAGAAAGTCGAGGATTTTGTTTGAACCGAATGCTTTAAACCTAGGCCTTTCTAACATTGTTCTATGTTCAATTTAGGCGGAAATGATAAGGAGAAGCTGAAAGAAAATATGGAGGAAATCAAGGACTTAGTGAACTCTCAGGAGCAAGGAGGCTCTCCAAGCCCTCAGGAGCTAATGGATGATTCTCAGGATTCAGTCACAGAACCTCAGGAAGATTCTCCGGACCGCCAGACACCTGATCTTAATCAACAGTCTGATAATCAAATGAATCCTGAACCAGATATGAATAACGACTTGCCTTCTAAAAGTCAGGATTCAATGAATCAGGACTTGAATAATTTACAGGATGCTATAAACAATCAATCTCAGAACAATCAGGAAACAGAGAATGAACCTGATCTAGGCCAAAGCCCACGAAATAATAACTTTGATTCTTCTAGAGGCCTGAATGATAACAGTTCAAGCAGCCAGGATTCTACATCTAGAGACTCTGATTCCAGCAGTCTCTCAGGTATTAAGTCTAACAGTGACAGGCCTGATATTTCAGATCAGCCAAGCCCCGATGGTGACAGCAGCGAGACCTTGTTCCTTGAGGTAGATGAATTTAACCGAGTCAAGGAGATGGTTGATGAGATGAAGTATCTATCTAGAGAGATGAATGACTTGATGGAGAACCTAGAAGGAGGAGTTGAAGAAGACAGAAGAATTGAGTCAGAGGCTCAAGACGTTATTGACGAGTTCTCTCAGAGACGGGAGCACATCGAGTCCTCCATCAATTAACTGTAAAACTGTTGCCCAGTAACTAATTGTTATGAGTGAAGATATTCGCGAGTTAAATCAGAAAGTTTCTAGTTTAGTCGCCGAACTTGAGTCAGCCAGTTTTGATTCCCGGCTTGAAAAAGAAGAAGCACATAGAATCCTTCAGAGACTGGAGGAAAAGCTTCACAGCTTTGAAGCAGAGCATCTTGAGGACATTCTTATCCAAGGTTAGTATTTAAAACTTGGAGTGGATTTACAGTTTAACCTTGATGAAAACTTTCAGGGAGAGGTTAAAATTCAATGAGCTACAATAAATTCGAACCAAACGATTCACTAGCAGAAAAAACCTATAATGTAATTGAAACAGCTGCAGACACAGGAAAGATCGCAGTAGGTACAAACGAAGTTACCAAGTCAGTTGAAAGAAACAATGCAGACCTGGTAGTTATCGCCGGCGATGTATCACCGGAAGAAATTGTAATGCATCTTCCAGCACTGGCAGAAGAAAAAGATATTCCATACACCTTTGTACCAGAAAAAGAAGAACTAGGCCTCGCAGCAGGCATCAATGTTCAGAGTGCAACAATCGCAGTAACACAGTCAGGAAACGCTGAAGACGAAGTAGACGATGTAGCAGAAAAAGCAGCTGAACTACTGGAAAAAGAGGAAGAATAACTCCTTCCCCTTAATCCAAGGTGAATAACTCAAAATGGCAGTAGCAAAAGTAATTGAAGTTATAGGCGATCAAGGACACAGAAGTGTCCGGAAAGTCCGTTGCCGTGTAATTGAAGGCGATGAAGAAGGCAAAATTCTTGTGAGAGATGCCAGAGGCCCAATCAGGGAAGACGACATCGTACACATCAAAGAGACACAGATGGAAGGGTGAATTAAGAAATGAAGTGCGATTACTGCGGTGAACAAGTACAGAAAGGAAACGGAAAGCTTCTAGTCCTTAACTCAGGTAAGAAGCTATACTTCTGTTCTGGCAAATGCCAGAAAAACCACGACAAGGGAAGACAACACACCTATCCTG
This sequence comes from Candidatus Nanohaloarchaea archaeon, assembly GCA_046497485.1. Lineage (GTDB taxonomy): Archaea > Nanohalarchaeota > Nanosalinia > Nanosalinales > Nanosalinaceae > B1-Br10-U2g21. Next base: position 6,259 of record JAWOFP010000006.1, read on the forward strand.
AATAGAGGCCTGAAATAAAGTGATGTTCAGATGCCTCGCCAACCTATCCTCTCAGTTTTAGGACATGTAGACTCAGGTAAGACTACTTTACTTGATAATATAAGAGAGTCTAAGATAGTAGATGGCGAGGCGGGTGGCATCACTCAGATGATAGGCGCCACAGAAATTCCTTTAGACACTGTAGAAGATGTTTGCGGCGACCTTCTTAACCAGCTTGATACAGATTTGACGATTCCAGGCCTTCTTTTTATTGACACGCCAGGGCATGCAGCATTCTCTTCTTTGAGAAAGCGTGGGGGTTCAATCAGCGATATCGCAGTATTGGTTATCGATATAGAGGAAGGTGTTCAGCCTCAGACTGAGGAAGCGATAAAGATTTTGAAACAGAGCGAGACTCCTTTTGTCATCGCTTTGAACAAGATTGACAAGATGCCCGGATGGAAAACAGAGGATGAATGCTTCTCGAAAAATATTCAGAATCAGTCCCAGAAAAATATTCAGAAACTAGATGACGAAATCTATGAACTGATGGCCGACCTAAATGAATACGGATTTGTAATAGATAGATTTGATAGAGTAGATAACTTTACAGAAAAGATTGGAGTAATACCACTCTCCGCTATGACAGGTGAAGGGCTTCCAGAGCTTTTAATGACGGTTTCAGGCCTTGCTCAGAAATATCTTTCTGATCAGCTTGAGGTAGAGGACGGTGATGGTAAAGCAACCGTTCTTGAGGTCAGCGAACAGAAAGGGTTTGGAACTACAATTGATGTTATTCATTATGATGGTGTTATTGAGGCAGATGATAAACTTGTTTACGGAACTTCCGATGGAGTTAATGTTACTGAGATAAGAGCGTTGCTGAAGCCTAGGCCTTTGAAGGAGATAAGACTTGATAAACAGTACCAGGAAGTAGAGAGGGTTGAACCAGCCTCAGGGATAAAGATTGCCGGAAAAGACCTTGAAGGCGCAGTCCCGGGAGCGCCTGTGAGAACCGGAAAAGACATTAAAAAACTGAAGGAAGAAGTAAATCAAGAACTAGAGACCTCCAGCTTTGAAACAGACAATGAAGGCCTTGTAGTCAAAGCTGATTCACTTGGATCTTTAGAGGCCTTAATGAGAGAAGTAGAGAAAATGGATTTAAAGGTTCAGAAAGCTGAAGTAGGGTCAATCAAGAAATCAGATATTATAGAGGTCGATAATGAAGACCCTGAGTTCAGAGCAGTTATCGCATTCAACTCTGAATTCACAGCACAAGCCCAGAAAATGGCTGAAGACAAAAATGTGGAGATTTTCAACAGCGAAGTAATCTATGAAGCTCTAGAAAACTATACTGACTGGAAGAAAGAAATTAAGGACAAGAACAGGCAGAAAGCCCTTGACAGCATTGCAAGGCCTGCAGAGATAAGAACTTTACAGGATCATGTATTCAGGTCTTCAAACCCTGTAGTGGTTGGTATGAAAGTAGTAGATGGAGTAATCACTACCGGTAGCCTGATGACAAAAGATGGGGAAAAAGTAGGTAGAATAAAAGCCCTGCAAGATGACGGAGAGAGCTTAGATAAAGCCGAGAAGGGAGATAAACTTGCTATCTCGATTGCAAACTCCAGTATTGGAAGAGACTTCGAAGCAGGAGACCACTTGTATGTGAATATCACAAATAAAGACTACAAACGGCTTAAAGAACTAGAAGACCTATTAAGTGAAGGAGAAAAACAGGTTTTAGAAAAAATAGTGGACATCAAGGATTCTGTCGATCCCCACTGGAAACTTGGATAGACTAGATTTCTATTGATCCTCCTAGACACTGATTTACACCTTTCTCTCTAACTAAATTTTCATTTATCATGACAGGAAGATCATTACTTGAAGCAATTAAGACGCCATCTGAAGGCCTGACATCAATTCTTTTTTGTGTAAGGCCTCTACCAATTATCAGATCTGCGTAGTAAGTATTATTTTTAACAGAGTGAATCTCCACCCTGTTTATTTTCCTATCTGCTGCTTTCTCCACTAACTCATGAGTCTGAGGCCTTTTAACTTCTCTGTCATAGAGCTCGTTTTGAAGAGCCTCTGATTGACTATCGGATATGTTCATATCAAGTCTATAGCATAAAGTAGCTACTGAAAGTCGGTCCTTCGATACATCAACGTTTTCCACCTTTGAAAGGCCTTCATACTTGTTGAATATATCTGGGCCTGAAAGTACAAAGCCTAGCAAGATCGCTGAGAAAAAAACTGTCAGAAAAATATTGGTCCTCTCTTTCATAAACCAGTATTTCTTCCTGAGGATTTAATGAGTAACGGAATATGTCCAAAAAACTTTCTCGCAAATAATACATTATGAGTTATGGAAAACTAGCAAAAGGAATGACTGAGAATGAGGCCCGGAAGAGAATTCAACAGGTAATGCCCGCCAGAATAGAAAAGAAAAACTTCCAGGCCTACACCGAATCCACCTTCATAGGAAGCCACAACTATCCGGACATATCTTCAGGAGTGCTTTCTCCTTCACACCCTGGAAATCCCGAGATGATGGATAACCCCAAGGCCTGGTACAAAAAAGGCCTGAATATAGAAAAAATCGCTTCATTGAGGACTTCATTGATTAACTCCAAGTCTATGAATCAATCGATGGAGCAGAAAGAGATTGCGATGGCTCGTAAACCTGTAAATGTAGAGATTGAGCTCGATAAAAAGCCGTCAAATACTGGGATTGCTGGAAGAGTGAAGCCTGTATCCAGTTCAGCCGATATGAAAGAGTTAAACCTAGGTGAAAATCCTTCAGTCAATAGAAAAATCGAGAAAGCATTCTACGACACAGATCTGAAAGCTGAGAAAGCAGTCAAAGAACTGACAGGAGATACAGATGTCTACAAGGTCCAAAACGCATTTTCCTCAGGCCTACTGGGAGAAAAAGAGAATAGAAAAATTGTTCCGACCCGCTGGAGCATTACTGCTGTCGATGACCAGGCCTCAAAAAATATCCGTGAAAGAGTTAAAGGTTATCAGGAAATTGGAGAGACTCGTTACTTCAAGAATTCTTATCTTGGAAACGACTTCCATATTTTCATTATGCCGGGCAGATGGGAGTATGAATTAATGGAGATCAAAAGGCCTAACTCGACTTGGAACGCTTCCAAAAGAACATTTATCGCCCAGGATTATGAGCCGTTTAATGGTAGAACCAGTTATGCAAACGAGTGTGCAGGAGCGTATTATGCTGCCAGGCTTGGAGCGCTTGAGTATCTTGATAGGATTAATCGTCAAGGTAAAGTACTTATTTTGAGAGATGTTAAGCCTGATTATTGGGCTCCGCTTGGAGTATGGATTATTAGAGAGACGGTTAGAAATGGTTTTAATTCCTATACAGCCTTGGAAGAAAAAGGTATCAAAGATATTGTGGCTGAGAACTTCCGGTTTCAGTATTCTAACATTTTGAATAGGAGTAAGTTGTTAGGCGATAGACAGACTTCTCTTAACAGTTACTGAACCAAGTCCTCATACATATTCAAAGTATAACTGTAGAGGTAGACTCTGACTGGTACAGCAATGTAAAGTAATAGCCCGATTACTATTATTACATAGATTATTCCTACTGGAATCGCTAGCCAAGGAACTACAAGGGCTAGGAGGAATCCTACTATAATGAATGGAACTGCTAGAATTAGCAGGCCTAAAACCACTCCAGTTAAGACTCCTATACCTATTACTAGGCCTATTACAAATTTCATCAACCAGAACAGTAAGACTTCTCTAGTATCGGTTCTAAGTACTTCAAGGGACTTATTGAGGCCTTCTATAATATTTTTGTCGTTGTAAACCATTTCTGGAAGGGCTATATTCAATGCAAGCCAATTGAAACCTGCCAGAATTACGAATATGATAATTACTACTGGAACTACTACTATTAGAGACCATAATATGACTGCTACCGGTAAAGCCGCTACAATTATTGTTAGCAACATAAGTAGCGCCATACCGATATTGAATGTCATGAACTGTAAGCCTTCAGTTAAATATTCTCTGTAATATCCTATCTTAGGTTCTTTCTCCTTTACTGAACGGTACATCACGAACTCGAAGACTGATGTGATGTAGATTAGGAATAAAATGAGGCCTGAAACCAGTACTAAGAGTAAAAGAAATAGAGGGCCGAATGAGGCTGACTGTGTTGCTTCACCGACAAAATTATTTACGCCTAAGTTATCTGTCAAAGGATTCTGGATAGAAGTTTCCGGAACTGAAGTCTGTGAAGTTGTTCCATCATCCCAGTCTGAGCCAGTCCCCAGATCTCCAGGGAACGGCATTGAAGGGAATCCTAAAGTGAAATGACCTGTTAAAAGTATAATTACTGCGAAAAGCGTCCAAACTCTGAGATCAAAAGGCAGTAGAATATCCTTGGTATCCTGCAATGCCTCCTCAACATTGTCAAATGCAAGCCATCCCATAACAATAGATTAGTTGGAAGTTCTTAATAACTTTTTGAATCCTTCAACTGGTTTAAAAATCTCTGATACCGGAAATATTTTTATGGAGATCTTCCCTTTCCCAGAGAAAAGACCTAAACAGGAAGAACTGATGAAGAAATTCGAGGAAACAATTGAAGATAACACATCTCTTGTAGCACACGCCCCCACAGGCCTGGGAAAGACTGCAGCGACCGTTACACCTGCGTTGGAGAAGACTTTAGAGGAGGATGGAACAGTGTTTTTCCTTACTCCTAGACATTCTCAGCACGAAATTGCATTGGAAACTGTCAAGAAAATCAATGATAGGCATTCGGAAAATATTATTTCGGTAGATTTAATTGGAAAAGACCATCTATGTGAGGCGGATGGAGTGACCAGAGATGGGCCTTCATGTCCGCGCCACGATGAGACATTTGATGGGAAAGAACTGTCTAAAAAGGCCTGGAAGAAGATCCATGACCTGAAGCATCAGAATCTCCGGGCAGAAGAACTGAAGAAGAGATGTCAGGATGTCTGTGCCTACACAGTCTCACTTTACATGTGTCAGGAAGCAGATATCGTAATCGCAGATTACTTCCACATATTCCATCCGGCGATCAGAGAAATGATTCTAGAGAAAAGCAAGGCCTCAATCGAAGACTCTATTTTAATAGTTGATGAGGCTCATAATCTTCCTTCAAGAACCAGATCCCTCTTCTCATATACTGTTTCCCAGGAACTGGTTGATAACTGTATTACAGAAGCCGAAAAGTTCGGTTACTACCAGGAGCAAGAATATTTTGAGCAGTTAAGAAATGAGATTCAGAGACTGGCAAGAGACAAGCTCGACCAGAAAGATCATCAGTCAGAAGTAGAAAAAAAGGACTTGAAAGACCCAATTGACAACTTTCACAGCTTTGAGGAAATGATTGTAGACCTTGAAGCAATAGGCGAAGAAGTACAGGAGGAAGAAGAGAAAAGTTACTGCGCTAAACTAGCTGAATCGCTGGAAGGCTGGAAAGGAGAGGACGAAGGATTCTTCAGATACATTGAAAGAAACAGGCAGGGATCAGATAGAACAATCAGAATAAAATATACCTGCCTTGATCCGAGCATATCAACTTCAGCGCCTCTAAATGATTCCAAGGCCTCAGTAATGATGTCGGGCACCTTAAAGCCTCAGAAAATGTACATCGATCTTCTAGGCCTCGAAGACGCGAATACTATAGAATTTAAATCACCTTTCCCAGAAAAAAATAAGTTAGAGTTAGCTGTGAATACTTTGACGACTCGCTACAAGGAAAGAGATCAGTCGATGATTCAGAAATATGTCTGGTATCTTGAGAAAAGCTTAGAGGAAGTAAACGGAAACGCAGCAGTTTTCTTCCCTTCCTATCAGTTGATGAACCAGATAGGCGAACAGCTGAATGAGAGAACAGATAGACAGGTATTAATGGAGAAGAGGAGAAACTCCAAAGAAGACAACCAAAAACTACTGGACGAATTCAAGAACGGGAAGGATGGCGTACTTCTTGGAGTAGCTTCAGGAAGCTTTGGCGAAGGAGTAGATTATCCTGGAGAGATGATGAGAGCAGTCTTTGTTGTAGGCCTTCCATTGAGAAAACCTGATCTGAAGACTGAAGCACTAATCGACTACCTAGATGAAAAATATGGGAAAGGATGGCAGTACGGATACACTTATCCAGGGATTAATACAGCAGTTCAGGCCGCCGGAAGATGCATTCGCTCCAAAACCGATAAAGGAATAATCTGTTACATGGACAAACGATACACTTGGAACAAGTACGGAAAACTCTTGGAGAACAGACCTGAAGAGACTCGCGCACCATGGCAGGAAATAAAGAGATTCCAAGAAGAATAGATAACTTGAAAAACTTCAATTAGAAAAACAGATTTATGAACCGTGTTGAAACCGATCCTGAAAAAATGGCTGGTAAGCCTTTAATTAAAGGAACAAGGGTTCCTATATACATAATTCTAGATATGCTTGTTGAGGGAAAGAGCTTTGATGATATAATAGAGGCTTACCCTGATTTAGATGAAAAGGATATCAGATCTGCTATAAAGTATGCCTCAGAGCGTGTTAAAGGAGAAGAACTCAGAGAGCCTTCGGTGGCATAAGTGAAGCTTCTAATCGATGAAAATATTTCTCCCATTGTCGAGGAAAAATTACCTGAGCACGATATTAAACTTGTCAGAGACCAGAATTTGGGTGCTTCCGATAAAAAAGTCGTAGAAATTGCAGAGGAAGAAAATAGAGTAATATTGACTCAGGACGATGATTTCGGACGGATCTACTACTTCTCAAATCCAGAAATTAGGATACTGGTAATCAAACCTGAGAAACAGGAAAATTCCGAGATCACAGATTTAATTCAGAAAGGCCTGAAAGAAATTAAAGATGAAAATAAAGGATTGTTCATAGTATCAAAAGATAAGGTGAGAGTAAGAAAATGAGTAAAGTAATGGCTCAAGGAGTATTCGATCTTTTGCATCCAGGACATCTACATTATCTTAGGGAGTCGAAAAATCTAGGTGAAGAACTTGTAGTAGTTATCGCCAGAGACTCAAGGATAGAGAAGAATCTATACTTTAATGAGGAAGAACGAAGAGAAATGGTTCAGGCCTTGGAGATGGTAGATCAGGCATTACTCGGATCTGAAGAGTCAATCTATGACACCGTTGAGAAAGTCAGCCCTGATATAATTACATTGGGCTACGATCAGCCATTCGAAACAGAGGAAGTAACATCGATGGCCGAAGAAGCCCTAAATAAAGATGTAGAAGTCACAAGAATTGGAGAAAAATCAGATTACTCATCTTCAGACATTAGAAGCCACTGATAATATCTACTTAACCTTGATTACTAGATGATCTTTCTCATAAGGTTCTAACTCAACTTCATCGACTATCTCATACTCTTCAGAAATTTTATGTTTGACTCCTTCAAATATTTCCTCTTTAGGCCTAGAATCCGAGATTGAACGAGCTTTAATCGCTAGAAGGCCTACTCCGTCTTCTTTCAAGTATTTTCGACAGTTTTTAAGAAAAATTTCAGCTTGATCTTGCTGAGAGATATCCTGGAAAACATAATCGTATTTATCCAGATACTTTTCATATTCTTCAGGGTTCCGAGCATTCCCTAAGACAGGAGCAATATTATTTCTTCTTTCAGCTAGACTGACAAGATTTTTAATCACAGTATCAGAATACTCAACTCCTACAACAAAGCCATCATCCAAAATATCAGAGAAGTGTGATACTGTGGTCCCTGAAGCCGCTCCAAGATATAACACATTCATTTCAGGCCTCAACTCTATATCCATTCCATTCTGTATAGCTGCACCAACCTTGCTTCTCTTCTCCACCCATCTACGGTACTCAGTTCCATCTACTTCAACAAGATTCTCTCCGTAGACAGTATTTCCAGGATTAGAGTTCTCCGTGAAAATATAGGAATCATGACTGTAAATATTAGGCTGGACCTCTTTCATAGAAACTTAATTAATAGTCAACTTAATTAGTTAATTTGTATGAGCATGCACTATACTGTTGGCGCAAATGTAATTCTGAAGAATGACCAAGTTCTGTTAGTGCAAGAAGGAATAGACCATGCCAAAGGAGAATGGAATCTTCCAGCCGGAGGCGTTGAGCCTCATGAGAGTTTGAAGGATGCAGCAAAGAGAGAAGCAAAAGAAGAAACAAATCTAATCGTAGACTCTGTAGAGCAAGTTAAAACTTATAAGAAATACAATCAAAGAACGGATAGCCCTGTCTCTATTACAGTCTATAAATCAGAGATAAAGTCAGGGAAAGCAGAGACTCCTGACTCAGACGAAATAATGAATGTAAAATACTTTGATATTAATGAGCTTGAGAATATAGATCTGAGAGCCGATTACATACTTACGGCTCTAAGAGATATGAACCTCCTCTAGGCCTCTTTAAGCTCTTCAAATTTTTCACGGGCTTCTTCCTTTAATTCTGCGCCGTTATCTTTGTCGCTGTATGCATCTAGCCTTGCAGCCATTACTGCTTTGTTGGCGATAAATCTCGCCATTTTTCCTCGTGGCTTGCTTGGTAGAGGCCTGACAAATTCGTGTTCGAAGATTATTCCGTGCTTTGGAGGAGTTCCATTACCTCTCAGGTATCTGAAAAGGGCTTCCTCTGCTCCAATCATTTGAACTGTTGAAGCCGGTTTCTTAGCTAGTTCATCTAGGCTTCCAACTGATGCGATCATTTTAGCTGTCAGGAAGGTTCCTAGAAGCTTTGTGAGATTCGGCATCTCTTCCTTAACTACTTCAGTAATATAACTTTCAAGCTCTTCTCTCAGCTCTAAGTCCGACTCAAGGTTATCAACTACAGATTCCAGTAAGGCCTGTTCCTTTTCCCCTATTTCAGCGCCGGTAGATTTCTCAGCTAATTCAGAGAAAGAATCAAGATCATTTCTATCAACTGAATCTTTGAGAATCTTTGTCAAATGCTCGATATCATTTACTTCGTCCACAAGCTCCGGAAAATGGAGTGAGTACCAGTCCTTGAATCTCTCATCTTTTTCTTTAATTGAGGCCTCGACATTGTCCAACATCTTGACAGCTTTTACAAGATGCTTCTCCCTGTCTTCCTCAGCCAGTTCTTCACGAGTCTCATCCAATGCTTCTTCAACTATATCATTCGGCATCTACATCAAGCCCCATCATTCTAATCTTCTTCTCAACTTGTTCAACTTTTCGATTAAGGCCTGAAGCAATATTCTTCGTATCTGTAGTCCCAAAGCTTTCGAGAATATATCTTTCTTCCGTCCGTGAGAAAGGCTTCCAATCCGCACTTGTATCAAACTCATCACCAAGCATGAACTCCTCAAGCTCCTCGTTACTTAACTCAGTCCGGTTATTCTTCAGGAACTCGATTTCTCCTTTACTCCATTCAGTATCATTACCTGTTTCATTCTTATTCAAGGCCTTTTTCTCCATCTTCTCCTTATGAGTCATCTGCTCATCCAAGACTTTCTTGGCCTCATCAACCAGTTCATCCTTAATTTCCTCACGCTTCATACACTAAAATAGGGCTCAAAGCTTCAAAAGTCTGATCATCAAAAAATGTATTTAAGAAAATAACCACCTATATCGATTATATCGGAGCGGTGTTGGTCCAGTGGCCTAAGACCCCGGCCTTCCAAGCCGGTGACCCGGGTTCAAATCCCGGACGCCGCATCTTTCATTCTATAGAGCCTAATCAAATATATTTTTTAGGTAGATAATTACTACAATGGCAGATTACAAGATAGGTAATAAAGTTGCTATTGAGGTTCTAGAAGAGAATATTGTGGAGTGGGCGGAAAATGAAGATTTAGGCTTCGAAATGTATGTTAGAAATTTAATGGGTTGCCATTTGGAAGAAAATTCTGCAAGTAAAGTGAGTTATGATATACAGAAAATTGGCTCTACTCTACACGATGAAGATATAGAACGAAAAACTGCTGACGAAATATTTGATCGTATTATCAATGCAGATCCTAGAGATGATGACAAAATTTTTGGTTTAGAGCCTGAACGCGCCCAGATACAGTACTAAAGCGCCTACAATACTATGCATTAAACCTACCTGTAACTTTCATTTTCTAGGCCTATATCGGCTAAGAATAAGTGTGAGGCTATTTGATGTGAGCAGACTTTCCCTTGGAATGGGCATGGACAGAATGTTTCTCCTGTATCAATATCTACTCCGACGGTGTAAGAACCTGAGCCGCCTTCTACCTTGAACTGGTAGCGGTCATCGGACTGAAGCTCTAACTCTATCTTTCCTTCATCTATGAGTCTTCTGGCTTTCCCCCATTTATGGAGGTTCTCTTTCTTTTCCCGCGACATTTCCTCTGGATCCACAGATAGAATTTGGAGAACCTATTTTTAAGACGAGAAGGGTAAAGGCCTATAACTCCTGCGATTTGATTCAAAGGTATGACAGAGGAAAAATTTGTACTGGATACCTCGCTTTTCCTAGCGAACCAGATAAGAGAAGATGAGGACAGCTTAAATGAAGCGGTTGAAAGGCTGTTAGATTCTATGAATGATTCCAGCCTTGATCTGTATATGCCGCCAACGACTTTTGAAGAATTACTGGATATTCTTGAAGGATCAGTTGAGCCTGAGAATATGAAAGAGTTGAAAACGACTATTACTAGAAAAAGTCCTTCCCGTTACGAAGTTGATATTCCTGGCGAGATGCTTTACAGGTTCATCGGAGAGATGAGAGAAAGAGTAGATAAAGGCCTTAGACTTTCAGAAAAAGCTGTCAGAAAGGATTTAGATGAGATTGATGATCCTGAGCACGAGCATTATACCAAGACCGATGTAGTAGTCTCTAATCTTAGGGATAATTACAAGGAGAAGATGCGGAAAGGCACCATCGATTCAAAAGAAGACATTGATCTACTGCTTTTAGCTCGAGAAATTGAGGCTTCTATCGTGACAGAGGACCAGGGAGTTATTAACTGGTGTGAGGACCTCGGTGTGAGCTATATCAAAGGGAGAGATTTCCCGGATTTTCTTGAAAGTCGCTAGAGGATAAAAGAATTCCAGTCAAACACTAGACTGTGAAAAAGGCAAAAACCATTGACCAGCTCTACGAAGTAGTCAAAGAGCATGAAACAGTTCTGACATCTGATGCCGGTCTGGCCGACGCACTGAATAGAAGACTTGACAGGCCTGTAAAGGGAAGTTTTGCATCGACACCGGGAAGACTGGCATCTTCTGGAGACGAGGAATCGAAGAAAGATGTCTTTCTGAAAGCAGTTGAAGAGACTGATTATTCTTGGAAGCAGATTTCTTATGCTTTAGATAAAATCTTTGAGGCCTGGAAACACACCGGCGAACTCGAGAAAATACTGAGTTTTGAGAGATATGATAAAGAACTATTCCAGGATATTATAGAGATTACCAAGTCATCGAATACTTCATTTCATTCAGTGGAAGAGAAAGAATTTTCAGGAGATATCGCAGTAGTGAACCTTTACCAATTTAACGAACTGGATAAAACCACTTTACCAGATGAATTTAGGGAGTACAACCTTCTAACAGACGAGGAGACAAATTTAGAGGATTTCAACATCTATGAGTCAGGCCTGGACCTGGTGAATAGCCTTATAGATAATATAGAGTCTCTGGGAGCGGAAAATATCGGGGTAGTTGTAAGGCCTGAATCAAGGTATCAAAGCCTCTTGGAAGCATACTTCAAGTCAAAGAATATCTCTTATACGAGAGACGAGAATATTTCCGAAGACGATTATCTCAGAACATTTATTTCCCTGCTTGAGACAGGGGTTACAGATAGGAAGCTACGTGTCAGAGATGTTAAACCATTACAGGAAGGCCTAGGATTTGAATACAAGGGAGAGGACAATCAGTTCCTTGATTCGACAGATTCGGAGCTCAAAGAGTTCGTGAATATACTCGAGTTTATGGAGTTTGGTAAAGCACTGGAAGAATTAGAAAATATAACCGAAAACGATCTCAGCCATATCGAGACTTTGCTTGAAGACTTAGGCCTCTGGAATGAATCTATTAATTCCGAGAATGTCGGTAAATTAGGATACTTTATTGAGAACTTTGACAGCAAAATGGATGAGGAAAACTCTGGAGTGCTTCTAGCAGATCCAAAGAATGCGTCTGTTATTGATAGGCCTTTAGTATTTTTACTTGGTATGAGCCGGGAGTGGAATGAATCATTTGATGAAGAGCCATGGGTCGATGAGGAATGGATTGAGGGAAGAAATCTAAGAGATTTCACTCTTCTATGCCAGTCAGGAGACCAGAGATACTTCCTTGTTCAGGACAGAGAGCTGGAAGAAGACATCAAACCCTGCTTCCATCTGGATGAAATCACAGGAGAGAATATTGAAAGTTTCAGAGATTTGCCTCACAAATTCAGGGATTCAGGTTCTAGGCCTGAGGAATCAAAGTTTGATCTAGAAGAAGTCGAGAGGGAAGAAATTGATTATCTCAGCCAGTCAAGTCTGAGCGACTTAGCGCGTTCACCCCGACTCTATTACATGTCAAGACTGGTTTCAGAAGCTGAAGAAGAGCACCTGAAGAAAGGAGAACTATTCCACGACTTCGCAGAATTATACTACAACCATCCTGAAGAGACCAATGAAAACCTGGAGGAAATTTCAAAGATTTTTGCCGAAGAACTGGAAAAGATAGTCGATAATATCTCAATGATCCAGATAGAAACAGAGATCAAACACGGATTGAAGAACTTGATGGACTTCTTGGAGCCAGAAGAAGAGTATATCGGAGACGGTTATGTCGATACAGATTCAGAGAACTTCTTCGCCCAGAAACTAGGCCTAGAGATTGATACTAACTCGACGGAGATGTACTTCAAAAAGGACGGAATGAAAGGCAAAGTCGATCTGATAGAATCGGAAACCCATTTAGTGGATTTCAAGTCAGGCCGGAAGAAATCAGTGAAAGATATAGTCAAATCTTCTAGGCCTGAAACATTTGAAGACGCGAAGTTCCCTAATTTCCAGGCCTTGATGTATCTCGCGCATCACTCCAAGCATGTGGACGGGAATCTCGAGTTCTCTTTTGTCTACTTCCTTGATGGACTCGGCGACATTCTAGGTAATAGAGAGTCTGAGGAAATGGCCACCACTATCTCTTATGTCGATGAAAGTTTTGATCACAAAGTCTATTCTCATGATCTCTTCGAGTTCTTGATCAGAGATGTTAAACAGTCCAATAACAGGAGAAAAACTCTGGAGAAGATAGGTTACACAGGGTTCGAAAACTTTTTCTCCCAGATGGAGTTCCCTGAGATATTCGATAAGGATGAGGTTTTGGAAACTCAGATTTATCAGGAGTTTGAGGCCTACTGTATAGAAGAAGTAGGCGACTACAAATATGTCAGGAAAGGAGTCAAATCAATGTTTAGAAAGATAATAGAGTATAGGAACACCCGATACTTTGAGGAAGATTTAGAGAATATTCAGGCCTTTGTAGAGGAAAAAATAAATGAAATCGAGAGTTATGAAGAAGATAGGTATCCTTTAGGGGATAGAGAGGTTTCAGAGCTTGGAAAGGAGGACTTGATAGTTTGAATCCAAACAAACAGCAGCAAGAACTAATTGAGAATATTGACGGAGTTTATCTAGTTGATGCAGGAGCCGGGACAGGTAAGACTTTCTCAATCACACGCAGATACATGAATATTTTAGAGGATAATGAGCCAGAAGATATCTTCCTCGCAACATTCACCAGAAACGCTGCGGAGGAGATGAGCGATAGAATTGCATCTGATACAGATTATAAGGCCTCAGAAATATACAATGCACCTATCTCGACATTCCACAGCCATTGCCAGAAGATACTGGAGAGACATGGATTCAATACTCCGAAAAAGATTGGAATTGACGATGAGTTAGAGCAGATTGATCCTTTGGAAAGCAAGATCCGGGAGGAGCAGTACTTCGATGATTTCTATGAAAACTTTAGAGCCAATAATCCAGAATATAGAGAGTTCTATATAATTATTAGAGAGAGTCCTGAGCTTCTAGGCCTACTTAAATCTCTGGCCAGCAGAGGAGTAATTCCTGAGGAAAAAGGTTGGTTCCTCGATTCGGAAGAATATCTTGATGGAGACTGGAAGGAATTTAGAAGACTTTTCAAAGAAGTGAACAGGCCTAGGAAAACCAGTTCGGGCCAGAAGCAAAGTATTCTGAGACAGAGGATGTACGGATATAACTATAAAGAGTTTCCGGAAGATGCGCCAGAATACAACGATATTGTAGGAGATTACGGCTGCAAACAGGTTAGAAAGGATTTCTGTAGGAAGAGCTTCAAAGAAGACAGAGAAAAACTAAAGGACTTTATTCATGATATTTACTACAGTTACTTGAAGTACTGTCTTGAGAACAACTTTCTGAATTTCGGTTTCTTGATGGCTTTAACCTATGTAACTCTTTATAGAGATGAGGAAGCTCGTGAAGACGAGAAATTCAACTACATAATGATTGACGAGTTTCAGGATACAAATGAGATCCAGTTAAAGATTTCAATGCTTCTGGCGGACAGGCCTAATATTTGTGTGGTAGGAGACTGGAAGCAGTCAATCTACAGTTTTCAATATGCGGATATCGACAATATCAAGAGTTTTGAGACCCGTATAAACAGGATAATATCTCATCTGAATGAAGATAAAAAGCGAGTTAATTTTTCGGAAATCGAAGTAGAGAAAATAAATTTGATCAAGAACTACAGATCCTCTCAGAAGATTCTGGATGCCTCCGAACAGGCCTTCACGCTGAAAGGAAACCGTTATGAGGAAGTGCCTGAACCAGATATCGTATCACTGGAGTCAGAGGCTGATATAGAGGATTCCGAGGTCGGAAAGTATCTCTGCGAAGACGAAAAAGAAAATATATTGGCAAAGATTCAGGAAGTGGTTGATGAAAATGATTACGATTACTCCGATATCGCAGTCCTCTCCCGGACAAGAAAGACAGGCCTAAAACTTCAGGAGCTGGGCTCAGAATACAATATCCCGGTTGCATATGAGGGAGGCCTTGAACTGTTCAACACTGAAGAAGCCAAGTTATTACTTGCGTGGCTGAGAGCGATGAACGACTCCAGAAAAGGCTGGGCTGTCATACTGGAGAGAACAGGTTACAGCATGACGCAGGCTAAGAAAATATTTGAGGAAGAAGAGATTCCAGAAAACTTGCTGGCTTTCAAGGATAAAGTTGAAGGCCTAGAGTTTGAAGCCCAGATGCGTAGAATCTTCGCTTTCTATGGGTTTGAGAATGCTGTAACAGAGAAAGTAATTGATGTACTGACCGATACATACAAATCGAGTTTTATGACCCGCTCCGACCTTATTCAGTTTATTGAGGAGAATATTAATCAGCGAGAGATTTATGAAGTCGATACATCTAGAGATAGAGACAGCGTAAAGGTTCAGACTATTCACGGCGCCAAAGGCCTAGAATATCCTGTTGTATTTATCGCAGATGTAAATTACGGGACTTTCCCATCGAAAAACAGCAGCTATGGGAGCATAAACTTTGAGGAGGTGATAGGACTTCGTCAGAGAAAAATATTTGACGAGGAAAATGGTTATGTCTTCGATAACTGGCGCTCAGAAATCCTATCTAAATGTGTGGGCGGAAAATACGATGAGGAACGCAGACTGATGTATGTAGCCATGACCCGTGCAGAAGAAAAGCTCTACATTTCAGCAGAACAGGAGAAGGAAAGCAGATTCTTTGAAGATTTGGAGCTAGAGGAAGAATTTCTTGATAAGAAACCTAAAGTTCAGGAAGAAGAGGAAAGCGAAAAAGAAGAACTGAAAGTAGAGGAACCTGATTCTACAAGAACCAGACTGGTTTCTACTTCCGAGCATGTCGAGCTAGATGATGAATTAACAGATAATATTGAGCGAGGCGATGAGCTACACAGATTTGCAGAAGAATTCATAGAAAACAATAGAAGGCCTGAAACCACGGAAGAGGAAAAAATTGTGGAATTCATTGAAGGCCTAGAAGGAGATATAGAATCTGAGGTCAAGTTCACCTATCCTGAGAATGGGAAAGTTTACACTGGTAGAGCCGATATAATCGCGGAAACGGAAGAAAATGTAAAAGTAATTGATATCAAGACCTCCGACAATTTCTCAGAGGCCTACAAAGACCAGATGGAGCTCTACGAAAAGGCCTTCCAAGCAATTTATCCTGATAGAAAAATTGAGACTGAAATATTCGAGGTTTAATCTAAAAGTTAGTAGGCCTGCATTCCTGGCAGGTGTCCTAGTTTGTCTCTGCCTTCTTCTGTGACCATTTCTGGAGTCCATTTTGGGTCGAATGTTATTTCAACTTCTACTTCGTTGATTCCTTCTAGGTGTGCGACTTCCTGTCTAACCATTTCGTCGAATACTCCTGCCATTGGGCATGCTGGAGTTGTCAAGGTCATTAGAATCTCGATTCTGTCATCTATTACATCTATTTCGTAGATTAGGCCTAGATCGACTACATTTACATCTAGTTCTGGGTCCATCAGTTCCTTTAACTGTTCTCTGACTTCTTCCTCTGTGACCATATCTGATTGTGGATTTTGTATTCTTTTAACCCTTTCAAATGAATCTTTACTTGAGATGTATATTTACCGACTCGCAGGAGAGAATTTGGATTTGGCTGAGGCAGAGTTGAATGGATTCTTAGAAGCAGTTGGAGCTAATGAGATGGCTTCAAGAGATGGTAGGTTGGCCTTCACAGAGTCGCATCCCGAACAGTTGAAGAGACTGGCGCTTACTCATGAGGTACTGGAGAAGATCGATCCGGAAGAATTCAGGCCTGAAGGAAGTTATGCTGTAAGAGTCGAGAACCTTTCACAAAAAAATATTGAGAAAGAGGAAATTGAGTCAGAGATAGGACAGAAAATCTCAACTAAAGAAAATTCTGTGGACCTGGAAAATCCTGAAACCGTAATTAAAGTCTATATTACAGAAGGAAAAAGATTTTATGCAAAGTTAGTTGAGGATATTCCAAGGAATCTTTTTGAGGAGAGAAGCAACGAGAAGAGGCCTTATTCTTCCCCTATTTCAATGGACCCTGTTCTGGCAAGAGTATTAGTTAATTTATCTGAGGCTTCTTTAGGAGGATCTATTTTAGATCCTTTCTGTGGGACTGGCGGAATACTGATTGAAGCAGGTCTCTGTGGAATAATGCCTAAAGGCCTCGATATTCAAGAGGAAATGGTCGAAGGCTGTAAGGAAAACCTGAACAACTATGGAATAATTAATTTCGATGTTCAGAAATGCGACATATCTGAAGCTAATGAAGTATTTGATGAATATAACGCCGTTATATCCGACCTACCGTATGGAAAGGCCTCAAAGCAGGAAAATGAAGCAATAGAAAGATTTCTGGATTTAATCGAAAATTTTGAGGGAAAAACAGTTTTCATGTATAATAAGGCTTCCGTAGGAGAGTATAAGGCTGATTTCGAGGTTTATGTGCATAAGAGCTTGACTAGACATATTTACATAATTTCTAAACCATCTTGATTTGAGTTAGACATAGTTCGATACTCACTCTCTAAGCCAGGTGCCACTAGAATTGTTTCCGACATTTCTGCCATTTTTTCACGTGGTATACCCCACTCTTTTTCTAGTTCTGACATATCAACCACTGAAAGATCATAGGTTTCACTATTTATTATCTGTGTTTGAAGTTCTCTTGAATGACGAGTATTATCTAAGTATTCAAATGGATTGAAGTCACTTTCAAATGTTTCAGGGTCATAGGCATGATGGACTTTCATTCTTTCATCATCTGCTACAATTACTGCTATCGCTCCTGCTGGGCCGAATTCAGCCATTAAGTAACCGTCGCCTCTTTCAAATCTTTCACTTAAAATTTCTGAAACATCTGCAGCATTGCTGTAAACTTCGCTTTTCGGGACTTCTTCGGATTCAAAATTAGAAGTTGCAGAGCTTAATGCATCATGAATAAAACTATCTTTATCTTCTGACACATGAGGATTTGATTGATCAGGCTGATAATCATTTACATTAGAATCGTAGTTTTCAGGATCTTTTTCAAAACTACCTTCCCATTTACGCGAACTCATACTACCGGTTGGTCACGACATCTTATTAAGTCTTTCGG
Source organism: Candidatus Nanohaloarchaea archaeon (assembly GCA_046497485.1). Taxonomy (GTDB): domain Archaea; phylum Nanohalarchaeota; class Nanosalinia; order Nanosalinales; family Nanosalinaceae; genus B1-Br10-U2g21. The sequence continues at coordinate 24,397 of JAWOFP010000006.1, forward strand.
TCAGGAATAAAAGAACATCTCACCGATAAGAACTTATGAGAATCTGGACGGTCGGCAGCTCAAGCGCAGTACCAACTAAAGATAGAGGCCTCGCCGCCAATTTAATCGAATACAACGGTGAGAGAATACTTTTTGACTGCGGGGAAGGCACACAGAGAACATTGATGTCAGAGAAGCTTGGGATTATGAAGATCGATAAAGTCTTTATATCTCACTGGCATGCCGACCACTTCTCAGGCCTACTGGGATTAATTCAGACGATGGAGTTGGAGGGTAGGGAAAGACCTCTCTACATTTATGGACCTCCAAGGACAGAAGAATTCACCGACAGAATTTTAGATACCGGATACTTCAACCGGAGCTACGACATCTATGTTGAAGATTTGGTTGAAGGAGATGAAATTGTAGGCGATGGCTATCAGATTAGGCCTTTTGAAGTAGATCATGGAATCAATGCTTTCGGTTTTAGTTTCGAGGAAGAGAGTTCAAAGAAAGCGAACAAAGACAAAATGAAAGAACTAGGCTTGAAAAATTCTCCAAAAATAGGTGAACTGAAAGAAGGAGAAACTATTGAATGGGAAGGAGAAAAAATAAGGCCTGAAGAAGTAGTAGAAGAGATGCCTGGAAGAAAAGTAGTTTATTCTGGCGACACAGCCAAATCAGATAACTTAATCAATCATGCCGAAGACGCCGATCTACTTATACATGAAGCCACCTGCCTTCACGAAATGATTGAAGATAGGAAAGGACATACTTCAGCTCTACAAGCTGCAGAGGTTGCTGAAGAAGCCTCAGTTGAAAAATTAATTTTAACTCATTTCTCCCGGCGTTACAGAAACAACGAACAAGTTCTCTTAGAGGAGGCCTCTAAAGAGTTTGAGGAAACAAGGTTAGCTGAGGACGGGAAGAAGTTTGAGATTAGTCCTCAAAGACCTGAGGGTTAAACTCTGCGTTAGTATCTCCAAATATATATTCCATTGCTTTTCCTTCTAAAGCATTAAATACTTGCTGGAACTCTTTCTGATCAGGTATTGTTCCATTCCATCGCGTCATGTCTTCTCGAACCCCTCTTTCATCGTAAAATTCTACCCTATAAGTTGAGTTTGCAGAATCATCTTGATTTATATCACTTATACCCGTATCTCGGTCTAAACCGCTTCCTCTTAATTGATCGTTCATTCCTATAATTTTCTCATATTCTACAGGAAATTCTATTTGTAACTTATTAGGGTCAACATATTCAGCTTCACTAAATCCTTCGACTCTATTTAAGAACTGGTCTGGCCCTTCTCTTTGTTCATATCTTACCACTCCAGAGTATTCTCCTTCAGAGTCTGTTACTTGAAATGCATCTAACCTCTTAAAATTGCCGCCTTCTGGACCTTCATCTTTTGAAAGTGTGAAAACAGGCCTCCAGTAGTTTGCCATATTGAGTTAAGCCATTACATAATTTATAAATGTTATAACTCGTCAGTCAATTTCCTATCTTCGCTAGGCCTGACTTCTATCTCCGCACCCTCAAATTCTTCTCGTATACCTGAGCCTTGGATTCTATCTAGGAACACTGCAAGCGCTGCTATCTCGCTGTGGGGCTGGTTTCCGACCGATATATTGTAATCAACATGAGTGTAGACCCATCTAGGAACTTTTTCAGCCCCGACAATCACAAGTAAATCATCCTCTTCAAATCTCTGTTCTAGCTCACCTATCTTTTCATTTATTTTCTCTCCATACATTGTAAGGTGAACTTTCAAGCCTTCAAATTCTTTAATCTCTTTTTTCCAGTCTTCTGTATATCTTATATCTATATTTCCGCCCCAGCGTTCGATTATATCTCTCTGGCTGTCTAAAATATTGTCATCTTTCTCTCCAGAATAAACTATTTCATCTGCTCCCCACTGCCGGGCTGTAAGGCCTACATGCGTTGATATTCTGTCGTCTCTTCCTCTCCGATGTCCTAGTCTGAGGACTTTGATCATGTATCGGTTTTCGGCGTGACATTTCTTAAAGCATGGATATCCAAAAGATTTTATGAAAGATCAAAATGTACTCGAGGAAGACTGGGACTATCTAATCGTGCTTGATGCATGCAGATACGATATATTTGAAGAAGTCTATGAAGACTACTTCAAAGGAAACCTTGAGAAAAGGAAGAGTGTGGCCTCTTCTACTCCTGAATGGGCTTCAAAGGTTTTTACTGGAGAGCACGATATAACTTATTTCTCATCTAACCCTTTCATCAATGATGTAGGTCTTCCACTGAATGAGATTGAGTGGGGTTCCAGCTGTGGATATGAGTGGAACGCAACCGAGCACATCTCAAATATTATTGATGTCTGGCATGAAGGCTGGGATGATGAACTAGGAACAGTTACACCGGAAAAAATGAATGAAGTAGTTCGAGATCACATGGATGAGGTGGAGGAAAGTGATAGAACTATTATCCATTATATGCAGCCGCACGCACCTTATATTACAAAAGGTAGAGGCCGGAAAGTAGAACAGATCAGAAAAAGCTTCAAAGAAGCCAAGGAAGAAGGCCTTGATGAAGAGTCAGGAGTACTAGGAGCAGTTGGCGATAAAATCAAGCCTAAATTTGAAAGCGTAGTAGAGGATAGTACATTAGCTATGAAGTTGGGAATGCTTCTGGAATTAAACCCATCCAGCCTTTTCTCAGTCGGAAGAGACGGTACAAGAGAGACTTTGATGGAGTACTATGAGGACAATCTAAGGCTTGCATTAGAGGAAGCCAGAGAACTAAGCAAGGAACTGGATGGCGAAGTTGTGATAACAGCTGACCACGGAGAGGCCTTCGGAGAACAAGGAGTCTGGGAGCACCACATAGAGACCCATATCCCTGCACTGGTGGAAGTTCCTTGGCTTATAGTCGAAGACACTGTAGAGTGATATTCAATGGACTGGAAAAGAGCAGGATTGTTCGGAGTATCAACAGCAATCATCCTTGGAATGATCTATTTCGCAGACTTCCAGCAAGTTCTCTCAACAGCTCAAAACGCAGATAAAATTATTTTAGCCTCAGCAATCTTTGTAGGCCTGTTAAATCTTCCTATCTGGGCTAATTCATGGCATAAATTAATTAATAGAGTTGGAGGAAATGTAAGCTTCTTCAAAGCGCTAAAAATGTTTACAGCTGGAAACTTCCTGAACTCTGTAACGCCTCTAGGCCAGTTCGGCGGCGAACCATTAATGGCATACGTAATTAAAAAGAATACAGATCTTGAGTATGAAGAAGGCCTCTCAGCAGTAGTCTCAGCAGATATAATTAATGCAATACCAATCTTTACCTTCATTATCGGCGGTTCAGCCTATCTACTGTTCTTCAACTCCATGAACAGCATTCTACTCGAAATGAGTTACATCGCCCTAGTTATTATGGCTTTAGGAGGGTCAATCGCCTACCTTCTATGGTTCAAATCCGGTTTTTTGGAGTCTAAATTTATCTATATCCTAAAACTCTTATCGAGGCCTTTCGGTAAAGAATCTTCACTAGTAGAAAAAGTAGAAGAGAAGATGGATGGAATGCAAAAGGCCTTTAGAACTGTCGGTGAAGAGCCTAAAGAACTACTGAAAATTTCTCTTGTAGCCCACTTATTTTTTGTCTGCCAAGTAATCAGCCTCTATCTAGTGATGCTTTCTGTAGGAGTTGATACTGATTTGACTCCTCTTTACTTTGTTTTACCTACTGCAGCTCTTGCTAATTTCAGTCCGACCCCTGGAGGGTCAGGAACCTACGAAGTGATTCTTGCTGGAGTATTAACTGCTTTCATAGGAGTTCCTGGAACAACCGCAGTGACAATAGCGATTCTTTACAGATTCACAACCTTCTGGCCAAGCATAGTTCTCGGATATGTCTCACTGCTTTCACTGTCCGACATGGATCTCTCAGGTATAAAGAAGTTTTCAGAAAATCCATAGAACCAAAAGTAGGTAGAATATGAATAGAGATATAACCACCAGTCTAATCAAGATATTGACACTGGAAACCAGACCATTGTAATCATATTTCAGAAGCTTGACAGGATCTGATTTCATGGTTCCAAGGCCTATCTGAGCCGGGCTTAAATCTTTCTTTGAGGCCTCAACCAAGCTTTTAACCTCTTCAGTATCTGTAGATTTCAGGTTAGCCATTTCATGAATTGAAGAATGAGTATCGGTCGAGAAAACCAGAGAATAATCAAAATTAGACTCATAGTCACTTTTTAAATCTCTCAGATCTTTAGTAATACCGTTGGTATCCGACCCAATCAACAAGGTCTCCTGATCTCCTACTTTTTCTGTCAAAGCCACTAAATCTCTATCTTCACTTACTTTGACTCCTGCATGATACTCTTCAAGCTCTTGACCATCTAATTCTTTTAGGAATTGGTCAAAGCTCTGCTTTAATTCTGAGGCCTCCACTGTTCCGTATTGAACTTCTTTTTCAGGCCCCTGCTGAATGTCATGATTATGCAAATCCACTAACAGAACATCTTCTAAATCAATATCTTCAGTAAATATCCCAACATCGTAGTCATCGATACCATCTGCAATCATATAGACTACTTTGTTATCTCCAATTTTTCTGCCATAGAATTGTACTTTTTCATATTCTCTGCGAATAATTTTAGAGGCATTATCCGCCAGTTCAGGATTGCTCACGGAGTCAAGAAGTTTTTCTGAATCATTCGGATCCGCTAAGTCCTCTTTGTGAGTACATGGAACATGGAAGAAAAATCCTCTACCGCTTTCATTCAGTTCTGATATAATTTTCTCACTTACTTTGCCACCTCCAAAACCTGCTAGAGGGCCCGGATGAACCCACGGCGCCAGGAAAATCGATTCCTCCCCATTATCTATTTTCAATGTCTGAACCTCAGGCCTCGACTCAAACCCAAGATCTAAGGCCTCTCTACGGTTCTGTAAAAGCCGTGATGTAAGTGTAAATGCCGAGACATCAGTATTTGTTTTAATCAGATAATCTACAATTACAAGTATCGCCAGCAAAAATGCTGAGGCAGCTAAAAATGAAGCAAAGCTGAAAACATAGTCATATGTTGATATTTCTAATGCATCACCTATGAAAAAGTAGAATATAGCTGCTAGAGAAGCAGGTTGGACGAAAGAAATTAGCGCTATTTTCTTAATATATTCAAACCCTACTGACATCACCAAAACCAAGACATTAATCAAGTAGAGAGTGATAAGCAGCAACCATACAATATTCCATGCATTAACTGCATTATTAGCTCCTGAAAGCACCATTATGTAGAGAAATAAAGACAATTGGTTTACTAAGGCTAGGAAAAAGCTCCAGTCTCTTGGATATTTATTCAACACTCTACAAAATAACTCTCCTGCTAAAAGCGTGGGAAAAACAAATATTAAAAGATAGAATAGAGGGATCAACATAGAAGCGATATTTATCGGTGCAAAGGCCTCAAACGCTATAAAAGATGCTAGAGTATAGATTAGGCCTAAGACAAAAATCCCCGTTATCTGATATTTAAGCGGTGGAAGGCTGAAAATAATTTTCTTGAATATATCGACATTGTCGGCTCCCATAAGCTACTCCTCATAAATCTCTTCTAACTGATTAACAGTCTCCTCAATAGAGTATTTCTTGACAGCCTCTCTAGTATTTCTACTGTTATTTAGGCAGTCCTCTACAGCTTCTTTCATACTTTCAATATCGCCGTACTTAAACCGCGACCCATTCCCATTTTGAATCGTCCTATTAAATGGCTCCACATCTGCCGCTGCTACAGGAGTACCGCATGAATTAGCCTCCAAAGTCGAAAGGCCTAAAGTATCGCATGTTGAAGCAGTAATGAAAACATCCATAGCGCTATAAGACGCCGGAAGATTTTCCCTGTCCATAAAATCTTTGAACTCGACATTTTCCGGCGCCAACCTCTCTAATTTAGGTCTTTCAGGGCCTTCACCCACTAAAACAAATTTTTTATCGCCCATTTTCTTTGCTAGTTTCAGAACTTCTTCCAAGTTCTTTTTCTTACTCATTCTACCGCTGTAACCAATTACTTCCTCTCCTTCAAACATTTCAGTTTCCACAGGTTTGAAAAACTCCATTTCCAGGCCTACAGGCAGCTTTCTGGGCTCAATTTCCCTATCAATTTTAGATGTAGAAGCCGTGACACAGTCAAATCCTTCAAGCAACTTATTTTCATAAAATACCCATAGCTTTCCTGCAAGATTTGCTAAAATCTCTGATTTCAGGCCTCTAACCAGGTAATCCTCCACAGGAGTATGATGTGTATAAACTGATTTCACATCTTTCTTTTTGGCGTATCTTCTTCCAATTATTCCTGTTGAAGCCGGGCCATGGCAATGTACAATGTCAAGTTCAGGTAAATTAGAAATTCTTTTGTAAAGCGGCAAACGGTACTGAGAATATAACAGATTAGGTAAGGACTTTACCGGATACTCGTTCTCGCCCGGTTCATAACCCGGATTCCCTGGATATATTACATGGACTTCATGGCCTCGTTCCTCCAGTCTTTCCTTCCAGGCCTTTATAGTATAAGTTACTCCATCGATTCCAGGGAAGTAGCTGTCAGTGAAAAACCCTATTTTCATGTATTTCAGTAAAAATCATTTAGGTCGGAGACTTTATCAAATTTAAACCCTTCAAACCAGTTCTCTGTAAACTTCTAAAAGACCTTCTCCAACCTTTTCAAGTCTAAATTCCTGGCTTTTCTCCTGAGCTGAGTTTCCGATTGAATCTCTCTTTCCCTCATCTTCAATCAGTTCTTGGAGCACTGGCGTGAAATCTTCTGAGGCCTTCAAACAGTTTTCACCACCTTCCAGCCACTCAAAAGTCTCAATATCTCTAACAACCGGAGGCTTACCGCATGACATTGCTTCAAGAAGAGCCATCCCCTCATTTTCATTCTTTGTAGGGAAAAAGAAGATATCTCCGGCAGCAAAAGCCCCTCTTACATCATCAATAAAACCTGTGAAAGTGCAATTGTCAAGAGAACTCTCAACCAATTCTTGAGTCTCATTACTGCGGATAAATCTATCGAAGAATCCTTCTCCACCTGTGGGGTTCACCCATCCAAACCATACAAAATCTGTCTCCGGCATTTTTTCAGCTGTCTCAACAAAACTCTTCAGGCCTTTCCTCTTAATCACATGGCCGACGCAGAAGACTACAGGAGGCTCCAAATCATATTTCTCAAGGTATTCTTCTCTCAAATCTTCGAATCCATCAAGTTTATCCGAATCAAAGCCATTGCTCAAAACTGTTTTAGGAGTATCAGTATAAGAATCAAGTAACTCTTTATTGAATTTTGAAGGACAGATTATATGATCCGCTAACCCATAGGCAAATTTGAGATAAGGTTTCAGAGGCTTAGCTAAAATATTAGAAAACGCAAAGCTGTCTTGAAAATCCTCAGCTGTTAAATGAGCATGAACCACTACAGAAATATCATTTCTCTTAGCTCTAAAGGCATAATAGACTGATTTAGGCCCCATTAAGTTCAAATGAAGGATATCTGCATCCTTCTCAAACTTCTCCGAATATTCTACCCCATTTTCCTCCAGTATCTTTCTCTGATTCTTCACCGACTGCTTCTGCCCGCCAGTGATCGTATCTCCAAACTCGAAGTAGTGGCTGATCTTCATTGTAAGTTAGTTATAAGAAAAAGATGTAAAATATGTTGGTTGACTTATTCCGACTACTGTGTTTGGATTTCCCCCATAAATACTCCGCTAACTGATTGTTGTGTGCCTTCAGACGTATATGTAAACTCAACTGGAACTTCATTGCAAGAGTCCGACGTATCTAAATTAATTTGAGTTATTTCAACAACTGAGGCTTGACCTATTCCTATAGACTCTGATAAGTCTTCAGACTGACCATATATAGTAATAGATTCTAGTTCAACAGTTGAGGCTGCACCATTTCTCAACTCAATTTGCATTTGTCCTTGATCATTTAGATCAAAGTTTTCAACAACTAAATCTTCTCCTGTAAATCCTGAAGTAGTTTGAGTACAAGTTTCTTGAGTTGTAGCGAATAGGGCGCCTCCAACAATCGAAATCACGGGAATTGCTACTATCCCCATAACTAAAACAGCCAGTAATAGAATTTTTTTGCTCATAAAACATATTTTTCCGAATTCGGTTAAATATGTTTTTTGCCAATAATCTTCAAATTAGATCAAAAGCTTTTGATTAAAAACGTGGAAATCTCAATTAATATTTAGAAATGTTCAAAGGTTTCAACTCAGAGAAGGTTAAAAATATTTTCTGGTTTGGGATAGCCAGTCTAATTTTCGCAGGCCTTGTGTTACTGGCAGATCTAAATAAATTAATCACAGCTTTAACTGAGGCCAAATTAATCTATATGATTTTCTCATGTGCTGCAGGATTCTCTATAATATTAGCATGGACGTTAAACTGGTTTAATTTTTTCAAAGTCTCCAAAATAAACTGTAGCTTTCCAAGAACATTCCAGCTCTTCTCTGCAGGACAGTTTATCAATTCTATAACCCCTTTAGGCCAGTTCGGAGGCCAACCATTCATGGCTTATCTGATATCGACGCATTCAGATACTTCATATGAAGAATCACTGGCAACAGTGATGTCGGCTGACGTGCTAGCTATTATGCCTCTTTCAACTTTTGTGATAATCGGATATTCTTACATTACGATAACAGGCACAGTTTCAGGAGAATTAACGAGAATGGCTTTGATAGCTTCTTCCCTACTAATTTTTGGAATAGTTATGAGCTATCTAGGATGGTACAGGCCTGGAAGTCTTGAAAATACCTTGCTTAAAGTCACGGAAGGTATAACTAATTTTATAGGCCGAGGTTCAAGCTTTGTAGATAAACTAGAAGAAAAGCTGGAAAATGTCGAGGAAACCTTCAAAACAGTCGGAGAGCATCCAAAGGCAGTTATTCGATCCCTTGCGATAACTCATACAGCTTTTCTACTTAAAATGACGGCTTTCTATGGAGTAATGCTTTCAGTAGGCCTTGAAATGAATCCTTTTCAGGTAATGCTGTTAATACCTTTAGCAAGTGTAGCAAATTTCTCTCCTACACCTGGAGGCGCGGGCACATTTGAAGCTGCGATGGCAGGCCTGATAGTTCTTTTTGTAGATGTTAACCTGGCAACAGCTTTAACAGCAGCTATTCTTTACCGTCTAGCTACTTACTGGGTCAATATAATAGTAGGATACATCGCAATGAGCTCACTTAATTATGATATTGGAGATATAGGAAATACTCAGAAAACCTGATTAAGAATTTATTTAAGAATACATTGAGAACTACTTTTTACAATGAAACGTGGTCGTCCCACTATCAGATAACCTTTTTTTCGACAAGCCTAGATTTAACTCTGGCCGTTCAAAACATTCTCATAAACTAAACAAGTGGAAAATATGATAGAAGTTACTTTACCTGATGGATCAAACTTAGAATTAGAGGAAAACTCGACAATAGAAGATGCCGCATACGAAATAGGAACCGGTTTAGGAGACGCAACAGTCGCTGGAAAAATTAACGGCGACTTAGTAGCGAAAGAGGAAGCTGTTAGCGACGGCGACGATATAGTGATAGTAACTCCTCAAAGCGATGAATATCTCCAAGTTCTCAGACACAGTGCCGCCCATGTCTTTGCACAGGCCTTAAAGAGAATCTACGGCGATCAGGTAAAACTAACAATCGGGCCTTGGACAGACGAAGGATTTTATTATGATATTGATGGAGTGGAACTGGAAAAATCTGACTTCAAGGAGATAGAAGAAGAAATGAAGAAAATTGTGGATGAAGACCTTGAAATCGAAAGAGAGATGATTCCAAGAGAAGAAGCAGAGGAATTCTTCAAAGACAACGAATACAAGACCCAGATTTTGGAAGAGGAGGCCTCTGAAGGAGAAGAAGTCAGTTTTTACAAGCAAGGTAAATTTAAGGACCTATGTAAAGGCCCTCACGTAGAATCAACTGGAGAAGTTGAGGCCTTCAAGTTGATGGAGATCGCTGGCGCCTACTGGCGTGGCGATGAAGAAAATGAAATGCTGACAAGAGTTTACGGAACAGCATTTGACTCAGAAAAAGATCTAGAAAACTTTATTGAGAAGCGAAAAGAAGCAGAGAAGAGAGACCACAGAAAAATCGGCCAGGAAATGGATCTTTTCTCAGTTCCGGAACACGCTCCGGGAGCGCCTCATTATCACAGAGCTGGTATGAGAATCAGAAGAGAATTGGAAGAATACATCAGAGAAAAGAACAAAGAACTAGGTTACGAAGAAGTCTGGACCCCTGAACTGAACAAAGCTAATCTCTGGAAGAAGACAGGCCATTACGAGGCCTTCAAGGAAGAAGGAGAGATGTTTGCATGGGAGCAGGATGAGATAGAATACGGCTTGAAGCCTATGAACTGTGCAAATCACTCACATATCTTTGACTCAGGTACAAGAAGCTACAAGGATCTTCCGATTAAACTCTCCGAGTTCGGAACAGTCAATAGAAATGAACAATCCGGAGAGCTTTCAGGCCTTCTCAGAGTCCGTGTAATGACACAGGACGACGGTCATGCATACATCAGAAAGGATCAAATCGAGGAAGAGATTAAAGCACATTTGAAGAAGATTATCGAGATGTATGATGAATTTGGCTTTGATGTAAACTTTATCATGGAGACTAAACCTCCGAAAGCTCAAGGCCCTGATGAATTATGGGATGAAGCCGAAAGTTCGCTGAAAAATGCGATGGACGAAATTGTCGGAGACTACGAAGTAAAGCCGGAAGAAGGAGCATTTTACGGCCCAAAGATCGGTGTTGAAGTTGAGGACGCCATCGGCCGTGAATGGCAATTAGGAACCGTTCAACTCGACTTCGTGATTCCAAGAAATTATGGCCTAAAATATCAGGGAGAAGACAACGAAGAACATTACCCAGTCATGATTCACAGAGCAATCCTTGGATCTATTGAACGGTTCATGGGGGTCATGATTGAACACTTCGAAGGAGAGTTCCCAACATGGCTAGCGCCTGAACAGGTAAGAATATTGCCTGTCAGCGATGACAACCTTGGATATGCGGAAGAACTAAAGGAAGAGCTTTCCGATTTCAGAGTTGAGATCGAGGATCGAAGCTGGACGGTCGGAAAGAAAATCCAGGCAGCTCATGACGATAGAGTGCCTTACATGATAATCGTCGGAGACGACGAGGAACAGGCCTCAGAAATCTCAATAAGAGACCGATTTGAGAGCGAGGACAGAGGCTTCACAGTTGAAGAATTTAGAGAGGCCTTAAGAGAAGAGGTTGAAGAAAAAAGGTTGGAGCCTGATTTCCTCAAATAAGATCTCAATTTTTTCTTTCTTAATTTCTTTAAGTAAGGGATTCTAATTAGAGGTTATGTTTGGGAAGCTTGAGGAGCGTGACTGGTTCGATCTTTACGAAAATGAAAGAGTTGAATGGTGGAGCCACCCTGCTCTATTACTGTACCTTCCTAAGCTAGTCCCAAGTTCTGCACTATTAATTTTAGGCCTGGCTGGCATAGTTACTGGTTATCCCGGTTTTGATTATTCTAGGGTTCTCTATCTTCTAGCATCTCTAGGCGTTACTGGATATATTCTGTATATATTGCTTGAGTGGCGCAGCGTCTACTATGTTGTAACAGACCAGAGAGTTATCAGAAAAGACGGGATTATAGGAGAGGAAATCGACACTGTAAATTTTTCCAGGGTTACAAATGTAAAAACTGATATCTCGATAATCGAGAGATTCCTGAGCCTGTTGGTGCCGGACGAAGATATTGGAGATCTCTTTATCCATACCGCGGATGATCATAGAGGCGACATCAAATTTGTGAATGTAGACGGCATGAGCAAGGCAAAAGAAATGATCCAGTCCAATCTAAGCCAGTACTCTAGAAACGCAAACCAGAGATGAGAAACAGGTTTTGATTTAAAAGCTTTTAACCACCGAATAGATGTATGAGTACAGTATATGATGTAAAGGCTGAGCCTTTAATTCAGGAAGTAGCTGAGGAATTAGAAGAAGAGTTTGAAGCTCCAGAATGGACTAATTATGCCAAGACAGGAGTTAGAAAAGACAGGCCTCCACAGCAGGAGAACTGGTATCATATTCGTTCAGCAGCTATCCTGAGAAGGATTTACACCGATGGACCTCTAGGAGTCTCCCGACTTAGAACTATTTTCGGAGACAACAAGAACAACGGACACGGACCTAACCACCATGGAAAGGCTTCCGGAAAAGTTATCAGGACCTCTCTTCAAAACTTAGAGGAAGCAGGCCTGGTAGAAGAAGTTGAAGGAGAAGGGCGTAAGATCACAGAAGAAGGACAGGCCTTACTCGACGAGACCGCATCTTCAGTTTAAATTATGGACGAAGACGAGCTCGAAGAATTAAGAGAGAAAAAGAGGAAGGAACTTCAGGAACAGGAAAAACAACAGGAGCAGCAGGAAGAACAAGTTAGACAGGCTGCCAAACAGTTTCTAACTTCTGAAGCACAGTCCAGGATGGAGAATGTCAGAGCCGCAAGACCTGAACAGGCCTCGATGATCGAACAGAGAATAGCGATGCTTGGAAGATCTCAACAAGTTCAAGGAGAAATTAATGACGGCCAGTTGAAAGAGATACTTAAAGATTTGAATGATAAAGATTCGGATTATAACATTAAACACAGGTAATTGATACTATGAGTTCCAATAAATCAAAAGGTAAGAAGAAGAGACTTTCGAAGGCAGCGAATACAGCTAAATCAGCACCAAGATGGGTTTCCCTGAAAGTGTTCGGCATGGATCGCGCCGGTAAGAAGTCTGTAAAACCTCGGAAAAGCCGTCATTGGCGTCGCAACGACACTGATGAATAATGCGTAAGACAGTAAACATTTCAAAAGCAAAGACTGCGTCAAGGCAGAGCCGAGCAAAGAAAGCAGTTTCAGTTCTCAAATCTCATTTTGAGGAAGATGTTAAAGTCTCTCCAGAACTAAATGAGCAGATCTGGAGCAAAGGAATCGAGAACCCTCCATCTAAAGTAACTGTAAGTTTAGAAGACGGAACACTTTATCCTGCTGAAAGCTTTGAATCAGAGACTCAAGAAGTTGAGGAAGAGACAGAAGAACCTGATCAAACTGAGGAAGCAGAAGATGAATCGTCAGAATCCGTCGATGAAGACTACAGTGAAGTAGTCGACGGAACAATGGACGAAGTCAAGGACAGAGTCGGAGAACTGGAAGATCCTGACTTCGAGGCCTTGATTGAAGCTGAAGAAGCTGATAGGGATCGTAAGACTATGAAGGAATGGCTTGAGAACCAGTGATTGAGAAATATAATTACGGCGGCGGAGAGAATCTAGGATTCAACGCAGTCGTAACTAATTCCTATATCTTAGTTCCTCCAGAGTTTAAGAGAAAAGACTTCTTTGAAATCGATAATGTAATCGAGACACGGATAGCGAAGACTAACCTAGTAGGCCTTTTCTCAGCCGGAAACTCGAATGGATTAATTGTTCCAAAAGAAGTTTCGGACCTAGAAAAAGATAGGTTAGAGGAATCTGGAGTGAATTTCACTGTTCTTGACTCAAGATTCAATGCCTTAGGCAACCTAATTTTATGCAATGATGAAGGCGCAGTTATCAGCCCTAAACTTGAGGAGTTCAAGGAAGATATTTCTGAGGCATTGGAAGTTGATGTATTAGTAAGTGAGATCGCAGAACTGAATCCTGGGGTTTCAGGCCTTGCGAATTCAAAGGGAGCAGTTATTCACAGAGATGCATCTGAAGAAGATGCAGAGAATGTAATGGATGCGCTTGACTTAGAAGATATTGATATTGGAACCGTTAACATGGGTTCTCCGTTTACAGGCTCTGGAGCAGTATGTAATGACGAAGACCTTCTGACTGGAGAAACTACTACAGGCCCTGAGATCGGCCGGTTTGACAGAACTCTTTTCTAAATCATCGGTTTTTTATTCTACTTAAGAGAACTTTACTCTAATGGACGCAGAGATTCCTGAGCCTCTAGAAGCAGTTCTTCTACCACTAGGAGAGAAAGGTAGAGCAGCTGTACCATCCATAGAACAAGACCTCAGGATGGCTAGGATGGACGACGATCCAGATGAATATCTTGCTTTTGCTTTATACAAGGCCTTACAGATGGGAGTAGGTCTAGGAGCTTCTGCAGTAGCGATCGGATTTATACTTAATCTAAACTTGATGAAGTATCTAGGCGCAGGAATAATGGTTGTTATTACGCCTCTACTCTTTCTATCATTCGGCTACCAGCCGAAAATTAAGGCCAAGAATATTTCAAGAAATATTGAGAAAAACCTGCCTTATGCTTTGAGACACATGCTTATTGAGGTCAGCTCAGGCATTTCACTATACCAAGCAATGGTGTCAGTAAGCCAGGACTATGAAGAGGCCTCAGATGAATTCGAGAGAATCGTTTCAGATATTCAAGGAGGAAAGAGCCAGATAGAAGCAATAGAAGACTCAATCGCAAGGACAGAAAGCCAAATGTATAGGAGAACACAGTGGCAATTAATTAACTCCATTAAGTCCGGTGCAAATGTAACAAGGACGCTAGAATCATTAGTAGATACTATTTTAGAGGAGCAAAAATTAGAAGTCCAGAACTACGGCGAAGACCTTAACCCATTTATTCTAATGTATCTAATGCTTGCTGTAATTTTCCCAAGCTTGGGAGTAACTTTAATGATCGTTTTATCTTCATTCACAGGTTTTGAAATCGACCAGCTTATTTTCTATGGGATAGTTGGAGGCCTAGTTGTCTTCCAGTTATTCTTCCTAAACTTGTTGAAGAGTAGAAGGCCTGAGGTGAAGGCAGCATGAAGGCAGTATATGACAAGCTTCCAAAGCTATACAAAGAAAAACTGGAGAAAGAAGCAAACTACGCAAATGTCAGCCAGTATAAGTCAGAGACAGTTAACGCCATACTGAGCTTCCTAATGCTGTCAGTTTTAGGAGCAGTATTCTTCCTAGAGTTCTCGCTTCCAATCAGCGCTACTATAGGCCTTTCAGCAGGGATATTTCTTGGATTTGGAGTTCCGTGGATGTATCTCTCCCTGAGAGCCGAGAGAAGAAAGGTTAAAATGGAGCAGACCTTGCCAGACGCATTAAAATTAGTCTCTTCCAATACACGGTCAGGACATACATTGGAGAAGGCCTTCCTACTGAGTGCACGAGATGAGTTCGGGCCGTTGGCAGACGAGCTTAGAATCACTGCAATGGACATGTACGGAGGGAAAGCAGTAGAAGAATCCTTACAGGAGCTGGAAGGAAGGATTAAATCAGAGCTTTTCCAAGAGACATTAAAGCTTCTAATTGATGGTATTAAAGCAGGCGGAGACAAAGCCGATCTACTGGACTCAAGTGCAGAAGACATTAGAAACTCACTAGAACTTAGAGATGAAATTAAATCCAGTATTCGTATGTATGTAATTTTTATTATGATGGTAGCAGTTATAGGCGCACCAATACTTTTCTCAGTCAGCGTATACATGGCAGAAACAACCACAAACATGTGGGAAGACGCTGAAATAGGCGAAATAGAAGGAGGCGGAATGAGCAGCCAAATCGGATTTGATATAGAATTTAGCGCACCAAATGTAGATGTAGAGTTCTTCAACACATTCGCTTACATGGCTATCAGCACCACAAACATTTTTGCAGCACTGATAATATCAGAGATAAACAACGGGAATGTAAAGTCAGGTATAAAGTACGCCCCGATATTCATGGTGGTATCGCTCAGCATATTCACAGGCGTTAACATCGCAATTAGCCAGGCCTTAGGCGGCATGTAGTCCCGACAAGGTTTTTATATAGGCCTCGCTAATATTGTTATATCAGGTGTAAACCAATTAATGACCGAATACACTTTTGACAAGACAAAAGGTCAGTCAGCAATCGAATATCTGATGACTTACGGATGGATGCTTTTAGTAGTAGCAATTGTAGGAGGAGCAATCTTCGCAACCGTCCAGGGACAATGTACCCAGAGCACATCAGGATTCAGCGGAGGAGATGTCTTAATTGACAACTTCGGAACCGATAGTGACGGAAACCTTCAGATGGAAGTAAGAAATGGAGGATCCAACACACTGGACATAGATTCAGTAAATCTAGCCGGAGAGGAATTCACAGAAGGAGCAAGTGACAATGACAGAGAACTTGTCTTTGATGAGGATGGATCAATTGGAGTAGGTTCAGCACAGACAGTTACATTAGGTAACTCTACTGATTCAGACAATGGAGCTCCTTTCGGATCTTCTGATGGATGTAATGATTACGACATTGAATTCAATTATGGATTCGATGGCGGTCTTGACGACCAAGTAACTTCAGGTACACTGACTGACAGCATTGAATTTGACAACTAACATATCTTCTTATTTTTCTTTTATTCTTCTAAACTCTCTAAATTCCAATCTACCAAATTCTCTCTATCCAAGTTGACCCAAGGCCTCTCATCAAAATTATTCTCATTGGAGTTCAGGCCTGTAACATTTACAGTTGATCCATCTGGGCCTCGAGAACTATAGTATAGATAATCTTCGTTAGGAGACCCAAAGCTTGAAGAATCGGGAATAATCGTCATTATTCCTTGATCTGAGGCGCTACTGTCATTCTCCATCCTGTCAAATATGTCAGGAGCGTTACCAGATTCAACAAAGCATTGATTATCTAAGATTTCCCGGAAGTAAGAGACATACACCTCATTGGCGTCTATTATCACATTTTCTCCAGTATTGACCTGTCTATCAAGATCAAAGTCTTGAACATAATCCTCATTACTGTAGCTAGAGTCTTCTAAAACGACTGCAGCAAATGCATCAAGCGTTGAGGCCTGAATACCGTCCGCTGACTCAATAAAAATCACTTTTTCTCCTTTATTACTGACAGAGCCTGGATCTTCAGGCCTGTAAACTACTTCAGCTGATATAACTGAGTTAGAGCTTGAACCTCCTGAACCAGCAAGATAAGCTGGTTTATCATAACCGCAGTAACTGTATTCAACATCTTCCCCAGCTTGGAACTCGGCGAAAGGATCCTTCGCACCGTCTATCGAGGCCTGAGAAGTAACTGTTCGATTGAGAGCATTATTTGTGTCCACTATATTATCTGTAAAACTGTAGTCCAGTGTGACAGACGATTCAATTGTCAGGCCTGATGCGGAAAAACTGAAACTGTCTCCTGCGTTAAGGTTTAGATCTCTTCTTACTTCTGACTGAAAAACATCATTTAAATCGGTTTCAACCTGATTCAATGAGTAGTGAGAGCCTGAATCAGGATCGTATTCATCCGAAAAATCAGTTTGAGCATCTGTTACTGAACTGCTTAGGCCTTCATTAAATTCTTGTAAATGCTCGTTAACAGTTAAGCCAAAGCTTTCACTGAATGAGTTTTTCACACTTGAATCCAAGGTTTGAGCGGTTTCAACCGATCCAATGTCTTGGTTCACTGATTCAGGATAGACGTCAAGAGGCGAAATAAACATTAGAAACATCATAGAGGTTGCCAGTACCGCGAAAGGAGTATAAGCCATTCCTTTCATTCTCCCACCACCACAACCATCTCAACTGGATCTTTTACACCTACAACAAAGCTAGCGGATGAGGATTGGCTCAAGCTATCTGAAGAATAGACCTGTTCTAGGCCTGAACTGTTATCTAAATAGAGCTGAGTTGAATGCCGGTAATCTCCAAGATAGGCCTCAGCTACTTCGCTGGAACCAGTATTTCTATGCTGTTTTACGATCAACTGTGAAATCTTCATTCCCTGCTCTGAAGCAGATAAGCTCAAGTCAGCTCTGTCAATTTCCGAGGCCTCCTGTTCTTGCATCGTATTTGCTATATCATTTGCCTGTGCACTGTACTGATCAAATCTAATATCTCCAGAATCTGGGGAATTAGCAGTTGTCGCAACGACCAAAGTAGTGGAAGCCAACGCCATAAGCATCAGCCCCATCAAGGCATCGAATGAAAAATAGAATCCCTTTACCGCCATGAAATATATCTGACCTCCGCTCGCTCTAAAGTATTATTGTTTCTAAGTAAGACCTCTCTCCTAAAAGGAACAGCAGAATCACCGTTCGGCTCATAACCCATCTCATAACTTTGAGACCTAGACTCTATAGATAACGAAAAGTTCTGAGTTTGAAGCAAAGATACTTGCTGTGAATGATTCAAGACCTGAAACTCCTGTATACTAGACTGATTCAACACATAAGGCCTGGTAGATAATCCAAGTTTCTCAGGATCATCCCAATCCTCTGTCGAATCTGTAATCATCTGTGTGACTGCTCTCTGACCCTGCTGATACTGCTCTCGGTCCTCAAAACCCGAGACCTGTGTATCAATCATAGAGTTCCAAGACAGTAGGAATACTGATATCATTACTCCGAAAACCGTTACACTTACTAGAAAGTCTGGTGCAAAGGCCTGACCCTTACTGAGGGATGACATGGATAGATCCATTATTTTTCACCCTGAAAGGCCCGTTACTTGCTCTGATTTTAACATCCTCCTCAGTATTTACGCTAGCGATTCTCGTGGACTGAACTATGTCCTCATCTTTCCATTCCACTATCACGAATCCGCTGTCGACTGTCACATTATAAGGAGTTCCGAAAATCTCTCTCGGCAGTTCGAAATCTCTCTCATAACCAGTTCCATAGTTTTCTGCTTGCTCCAACTCATAGGCATAACTAGAACCGATATTAGAAGCCAGAGAATTCTCCCTAAACTCAAAAGCCTCAACCTGTCGATCAGCCACAGAACTGAAAAGCACAGCCAGTATCAACAACGAGATAGTAAAGTAAACAAAGAACTCGATAGAGACCTGGCCTTTCATAACTTAAGATTGGCGAGGCCTGAATAAAATATCATCGACTACTCAGTGAAGACCGACATATTTGAAACAGTCCAACTCTGAGTAACATCAGAAGTAGTACCATTCAACCTGATCCTTGCATCCTTTGAATCACTTACACCTAATGAAAACTCATTAGAGCCGTCCTGAACATCAAAGCTCTGCGACTGATCAACCTCTCTCTCACCGGAATAAACCCTATAGTTATGAACATTCCAAGTCTTGGTAGCGTTACTAGAAGTACCATTGAAACTTAATCTAGCATTTTCAGAAGCCTGAACATCCAAAGTATAATTCTTCTCATTTTCACCTGAATCTATCGATAAATATTCTCTATCAACCAACTCATCGCTTGAATCCAAAGCCTCAAACTCTGCAGTTAGACCAGTTTCAGAAGGCACTGAAGCATTGATTTCGGCTTTCTCCCACGAAGTCTCCTGGCTGTTGTCTATTTTTTCAGCCGTGTAATTTCCTTGGAAAGGCCTGCCATTGAAGTAAAGTTGGTTAATTTTTTCTTCAGATAACGAAGAATTGTAGAGTTGTAACTCATCAATTTGTCCATCAAAATGACGACCTCCTGTAGTAGCCCGATGCCCAATGTTTAGCCCTCTGTTAATATTTACAGTTCCAGAATAACTACCAGTACTAGTTTGAGTGTCTTTCCATGCTTTCCAATTTCCACTATCCCATCGCAGAGCGTAGAAAGTCCATCCATCTGAAGGATTAAAAGAGAAAATATCATCCAAATCAGCTTTAGTGGACGCCCCAAGGCCAAAATCAATATGATCTCCATCATCCATCCACATGTAAAGTCTATCATCTTCGCCATCCGTTCTATGGAAGAATGGCAGTTGTTCATCAGTACTATCAGTATTAACCCAAAGGATAATTGATCCCGAATCACCAGTATTCTGAGTATTTGAAATATTGATATAATCATCACTTCCATCAAAATCAAAACTTCTAGAGCCCATCACTCCTTGATTTTCTGTACTTAAACCACCGTAGGCAAGTCCATCGATATCATTACCGGAATAGTCTTTAATCGTGCCACCATCACCAGCAACATTCTCATCCATTCTCCAGTAACCAACTAAATTATCACTGGATGAGCCATTTCTATATCCGATTCTCAGGCCTTCATTCTTATCCTCAACCTCCGAACTAAAGACCTCTAAACCATGAATCTCCCAGCTCTTCGTCACATTACTAGAAGTACCGTTTATGAAAACTTCGGCATCCTCAGAACTACTAACACTCAAACTATAGTTATTCAGGCCTTCACTCAAATCAATACTCTGACTATCAACCAAATTACCATTAGTATCTAAGGCCTTGAAAGTCGCATTAACTGAAGTATCAGAAGGAATAGAAGCATTAACCTCCAGATCATCCCAGTTAGTTTCTTCACTGTTATCGATTTTTTCAGCTGTGTAATTACCCTGGAAAGGCCTACCATTGAAATAGAGTTCTTTAATTTCGGATTCGGAAAGAGCTTTATTATACATTCTAAATTCGTCAATCGATCCGTTAAATTGAACATCGGAAGACCCTCTTCCACCTATTCTAGCTCCGTTAGAAAGATCGATATTGCTACTACCTGAAATAGAATTCTGATGGGATCCATTCAGATATGTAGAGTAAGTTGAACCATCGTACGCTCCACACATCAAAACTCTTTTACCCACTAACCCGCTGAAATCGCCGAATGAAGCAGTTCCGTCAGGAGTCTTCAAAGTAATTTCAGATGAACCTGCAGAACTGCTCTCCCAGGAAAACTGATGGCTTCCTGCATCACCTAAAGTATCAAAGGGAGAATTCCATTCATTGGAATCAAACTCAGAGCCTAAATTATCGTATCTAACCCATGCACAGGCCGAAAATGATGAATACTGATCCAATGAAGGTAACTGAACAAGATCATCTTCACCATCGAATGAGAAACCAGGAGTCGAAAACACCCCCGAATCTCCTGTAGTCACTCCGCCACTAAATGAACCATCATAAACATTACCAGAGTAATCTTTGGCAGAATCGCCATCCATCCGCCAATAACCGACTAAATTGCCACCTGTAGAACCATTTCTGTAACCGAGGCCTAAGTCTCCGCTATTATCCTTCCTATCCGCTGAGGTTCCATTGAACTCTCCTTGGTTGAATCCTGATTGAGTTGAGGCCTCAAACTCAGAAGGATAGTTATATTCAGTGATTACTTCATCGGACGTAGTTTTATTGAAATCTCCCTGATTCCATTCAGTAGCTGAATTGTAGGCCTGTTCCGCTGTGTAAAGCAGCGAATCTTTCAAAGTTTCAAAAGTAGCGGTTAGTTCTTCTGCAGTTGAATTAATTGAGGCCTGAATCTCTAGTCTCTTCCAGTTTTGGGTATCGGCGTTCTCGATTGCCTTTGAAGTATAATTCCCTTTGAAAGGCTCTCCCTGAAGGTATAACTGTTTGATCTCTGAATCTGTTAAAGATCGGTTATAGAACTTGACTTCATCAATATTCCCTTCCCAAAAGCCATCAGGGTCTTTCAAGCCTTTACCAATATAGAAGTCAGGAACTTCTAAGTTGCCCGAGAGGGATCCCGGATCTGACGTATAAGATACTTCTTCACCGTTTATGAAAACTTCTGGTGCGCTAGTTGAAGACCATCTCATCAAAACATGCTGCCACTCACTACTCTGTATGTCGGATTCTGTCTCACCACTCACAGATCCTTGATCAGTCTCAACACCAAATTTAATCAGATTACTACCGCCTCCATCGTAGCCAGACGCATCATATCTTAAGCCAAGATTTGAATCAGTGGAATCGCCTGTAGTCGTTCCTAGTATAGATGCATCAACCCCAGTATTATCAGATTTAATCCAGGTCGAAACAGTAAACTCGGATGAGCCATCAGGAGCTAAAGGGCCATTAACCGTAACATCATCTGAACCGCTGAAATATAGACTCGAGGTATCAAAAATACCCTGTTCTAGGCTAGCTCCATTTATGGTTCCATCGTTTTCAATACTGCTATAATCTAATGCCGTGCTTCCCGAAGTATCATCGAACCTCCAGTAACCTACTAGGCCTTCCTCTAAATTTGTTGAGGAAGGATTGGTTCCGTTCAGGTATCCTAGGCCTAGATTCCCTGAATTATCGTTTCTGTCGGCGGATGTCCGGTTGAAGAATCCTTGGTTCCACTCAATCTGTGAATTAATTGAGAAGGCAAGTATTTCAGATTGTTCAGCTTGATAAAGTTTGCTTACTTGGTCTATTTCACCGTCATCAGCCTCTATCTCTAGAGTGATATTATAGACTTGAGTATCACTAAAGGTGTAGGAAAAAGTCTCTGAACCTGTCTGATTTACTGTTCCATTCACTATCCATTCTCTATTTACAATAGATTTTCTCGAGGCCTGAGATTGGTCCTCAAAAGTAATTTCATTTCCGACTATTATTGGATTAAGTGCCTCAAAGTTTGCTGCGAAAGTATCCCATTCTAACACTACTTGGTCTCCCGAGGTCTTTGCATTTATCCTATACCTTCCTCTCTCAGTAGGAAGTTCAGTAGCTGAAACATTATTCTCGAATATACGAGTATAATTAGTTAGTTCACCTGAGCGGTTCTGAGTGAACACAATATTTTTATTCCCAACAACTCTAGCACTTTGAATATTATCAGGGACACTAAGTACGAAACTGGTCTGCGCAGATGCTCCTAAAGCATCCGCCCTTTCAATCGCTGACTCCATCTCATCCAATGACGAGGTAAAACGAGCATCCTGGGAATCAGTTCTCAAACTAATCACATCCTGCTGAACCAGTCCAATAAAAGGTGTAGCCATCAAAAGACCTAACCCTACTATCGCCAGGTATTCAATAGAGGACTGGGCCTTAAAATCCATACATATAACTTGGTGAGGCCTGAATAAAAGTTTGCCGAGAAAATTAAAATCGATTATTCTGGATAAATCTGGGCAGTTTCATTTAGGTATTCTATATTTAACTCGTAAATGCCTTGATCAGTTGGGATATCGGTTGAGTTGATGTCTGTGTCAAAGGATGTTGAAAAGTTCTTTTTCTGTTCTCCTCGGGCCTGTGTGAATATCAAGGCCTGCTGCTGTGAATACACTGTTTCAATATTTCCAGGTACTTGGAATTCTACTGTTTGCTGGCTTTTCTCTCCTGATGCGGCTACTTGATCAACTGTTTCTCCTAACTGATTTATTTCGGACTGGAAGTTTGCGTCCTCTGAACTAATCGCTAAGTCTATCATTGAGTCCTGTGCCTCTACAACGAAAGGAGTCGCTAAAACAAGTGCTATGCCGACAACTCCTACAAATTCTATAGAGGCCTGTCCCTTCATACTTTCTATTTGTGGTGCCGGATTAAAATCAATTTGTGCGACACTACCCCAGGATTACAACGGCCGATTTAAATGGAGGCCTCGCCCATTTACAGTTATTATGGAAGGCGAAAGCGTACTCTGGTTCAAGGAAATCGGAGCAAATGATAAGGCAAAAGTAGGTGGAAAGAGCGCAAATCTCGGAGAACTTCAAAAAGAGGTGGATGTACCTGTACTGCCAGGATTTGCTACAACAGCAGATGCGTACGATCACTTTATCCATGAGACAGGCCTAAAAAATAAGATTGAGGAGACTTTAGACGATTTAGATAATGATGATGTAAAGGATTTACAGATGAGAGGCCAGCAGATCCGTTCAATGATTAAGGAAGCGGATATGCCTCGAGACCTTAAAAATGAGTTCGCAGCAGCCTACGAGCAGTTAGAGGAAAATCTTGGAGTAGAGAATCCTGAAGTAGCTGTTCGTTCAAGCGCTACAGCAGAGGATCTTCCCGGAGCATCTTTCGCCGGACAACAAGAGACTTACCTAAATGTTTCAGGTAAACAAGATTTAGTTAAAAGAATTAAGGACTGCTTCGCCTCCTTATTTACAAACAGAGCGATTTCCTATAGAGAAGACAAGGACTTCTCACATTTCGATGTAAAGTTAAGCGCTGTAGTCCAGAAAATGGGTAGAAGTGATGTAGGTGCGGCAGGAGTAATGTTCACAATGGACCCTGACTCAGGATTCGAAAATGTAGTAACAATCAACGGAAGCTACGGCCTAGGAGAATATGTAGTACTAGGAGAAGTTAATCCTGACGAGTTCACAGTATTCAAAGAGAATCTCGGTATAATTGAAAAGCACAAAGGAGAGAAAGAAGTAAAACTTGTTAGAAACCCTGACCACGAGCAGGGAGACGATACTGAGAACAAAGAAGAAAAAGTTCCAAAGAGTGATAGAGAAAAGTTCTGTATAACAGACAACCAGGTTGTCGAACTCGCTAAATATGCGATGAAAATTGAGGACCACTACGGAAAGCCTATGGATATCGAATGGGTTCTCGATGGCCAAACCAATGAACTATATATTGTCCAGGCAAGGCCTGAAACCGTTCAAGCCGAGAAGGATGAAAACATAATAGAAGACTACAAGCTCAAGGAAGAGTCCGAAGTTCTTCTTGAGGGATCCGCGATCGGATCAAAGATCGGTTCAGGAAAAGCCCATGTACTGGAGTCTCCTAAACAAATCGATCAGTTCGAGGAAGGAGAAGTCCTAGTAACAGACATGACAGATCCAGACTGGGAGCCTATTATGAAGAAGGCCGGAGCAATAATCACAAACAAAGGAGGAAGAACAAGTCACGCAGCAATCGTCTCCAGAGAACTAGGAGTTCCCGCCGTGATTGGAACCGAAAACGCAACCTCCAAAATACCTAACAAAAAGGCCGTGACGGTTGACTGTTCGTCAAGCACAGGAAAGATCTGGGACGGAGAAATAGAGTTCGAAGTAGAAGAACACCACTTAGATAATATTCCCGATACGGAGACAGATGTCCAGATTAACATAGGTGAACCGAGCGAAGTCTTCCATCTAGCGCAGTTACCTGTAGATGGAGTAGGCCTTGCAAGAGAAGAGTTCATTATCTCAAGTCATGTGGGAGAGCACCCGCTTAAACTTATTGAAGAAGGCCGTGAAGATGAGTATGTCAGAGCGCTTCGTTCAGGCCTCGGAAAAATTGGAGCAGCTTTCTATCCAGACCAAGTAGTTGTAAGACTTTCAGACTTTAAGTCTGATGAGTATGCTGACTTGAAGGGCGGAGAAGATTACGAGCCGGATGAAGCTAATCCTATGCTTGGATTCAGAGGCGCCTCCCGTTACTATGATGAGGTCTTTTCTCAGGCCTTCGAGCTTGAATGTAAAGCACTGCGTCAGGCGATCGACGACTTAGGACTGGATAACATCACGATCATGGTTCCTTTCTGCCGTACAGTAGATGAAGGAAAGAATGTTCGTGCCAAGATGAAAGAGTACGGACTTGACCAGGGAGATATCGATGTCTTTGTGATGGCAGAGCTTCCTGCTAACATTTTGAGAGCAGAGGCATTCAGCGATGTATTCGATGGATTTTCCATTGGTACTAATGACTTGACTCAGACTACTTTGGGAGTAGATAGGAACAGTGATAAGTTGAAGGACTTGTTCGATGAAAGGGATGAAGCAGTCAAAGAATCCGTATCGACTTTAATCGATAAGGCTCATAGAAAAGGTAGACATGTCGGTATCTGTGGAGATGCACCGAGTACACACGATGAGTATGCGCCTTTCCTAGTAGATGAGGGAATCGATGCTATCTCAGTCAGTCCCGATGTTGCTTTAGAGACTATCTTGAAAGTAGCCGAGGCAGAAGAAAACAGAGACTCAAAAGTGCCTGTCCAGGTAGGAGAAAACTTCAGTAAACAAGATGTTGGAAACGCAGCTGGAGAGATTTATGACACACTGAATCAGCATGGATCTGCTAAGGCCTCAGCCTTGAAGAGTTACACTTCTGATCTGCATGATCAGGTGCGTGAACAGGCCTTAGGATGGCTTGCGAAAGAAGATAAAGTTGAGATAGATGAAGAGAACGGCGAGATAACCTATAGGCTAGATGAGTAAAATATTCTTTTACTCTCTTTTCTCTTATTATCTGAAATCTATTCTTGATTTGTAGACTTGTTCTCCCTGATGCTTTACTGTAACCCATTTCTGTCCATCAACAGGGACAGTCTCAGCATCGTAGACTCCTACTGCATAACATGTGTGTTCAAAGTCTTGAGGCTCGAACTCATCTTCAGCGTAGACGTTTAGAATTATTCTATCGTTTCTTTCTTCGTATGTGTACTTCATGTCTGCTTGAGTATTTTGAACTGGGAAGAATCCTTCGACTTGTAAATGGTTGTTCTGAGCGGAGACATCTACTGATTCGCCTCTGTCGAATCTGCACTCGGTCTCGAGATCTGTAAAATGAATTTCCTGTGCGTTAACCCCTAAAATTAGGCCTGTTACTCCGACTAGTAGTATTGTGAATGTGATCCCCCAGAACTTTGACATAGTTACCATTTAGAGACAAAAGGATTTAAACCCTATGGAGTAGCAACTTTGAGAGGGCTTGTATCAGGATTTATTAAGAAGGAATACGAACTGAACTATATAATGGCTGACGGACGCGTCATAGGAATTATCTCAGGGAAAGGAGGAGTAGGAAAGACCTCACTCACAGTAAATATGGGAATAGCCCTGAAACAGCTTGGAAACGAAGTCACTTTAGTAGACGCAGACTTCTCAGCCTCAAACCTTGGAGTATACCTCGGAAGATACG
>JAWOFP010000024.1:0-7386 GCA_046497485.1 Candidatus Nanohaloarchaea archaeon
TCGTGTTCTTTCAGGGCCTCTTCGAACTCTTCGTTGACTTCTCCGTACCTGTCGACAAGACTGAATATAGGCTCGATTTGTTGACTTGTATCAAACGTCATAGCTGAACGCCCTGTCGGAGGCAAAATAACTGTTGTACTATTCCTCAAACCTTGTTTCTCTATCATCTTATCGAGGCCTCTCCAGTCAGCCTCCGTTACTTTCCTGCTCTTTTTATCTCCAAACTTACCTGTCAAGAAATTCCTGCCTTTCTCAGCGTACTTGGAACTTTCCCATCCCTCAAATTTTCCACGCACCTGAGTCAAATCAATTGAATGCCTCTTACTGCGGTAGTTAATGAAGGAAAGCGTGTCTTTCAAAATTTGATTTCCTTCTTCACTGTCGTATTCAAGTCCGTGACGACTCAATAACTTGCTGTATCCGCAGTAGCCGATACCTATTTTTCTACTTTTTCTCATGGCTTTTACGGATGCTTCATGACTGTAATGATTCAAGCTATACTCCAAGACATCGTCGAGGAACCTTGTGATTAATTTAGAGGCCTCTTCCAGTCCCACCCAGTCAATGCTTTCTCCATCACTGAAAGCAGCAATGTTAATTGATGCGAACTGACAGGTCTCTCCTTCAGCAAGTCCTACTTCTCCGCACGGAGCAACTGAAACGTAATTTAACTCTTCGTTGAAAGGCCTCCTCCTGTTCATGTTGTCGAGGAAAATAAGCCCCGGATCAGCACAGTCCCAGGCACATTTCACGATTAAATCCATCAATTCTCCTGAGTCTACAGTCTCCCCATTTCTTAACTCGAACAACTCACTTTTTCTGTAGGCCTCTATGAATTCGTCGCTCATATTGACTGAGAGATTGAACTTCCAGTCAATCTCAGGATTATCATGTTTTACTTTGATGAACTCCTTGATGGCGGGATTATCTACTTTCATTATCCCCATGTTGCCTACAGGCCTGTGCTGTTCATCTCTTTCAAGACCTGTTTTTGCTATCTCCTGAAGATCCATCAATATGTCCATAGGATTATCCGCTCTATCAAGTGCGAATCCTGTCCCCATACCCTCCTCGTGATAGTTGTCTACCTTCTCCTTTATCTCGCTGTAATCACTGTTTAAATCGATATCAGGGACGGAACATGCACTTAGAGGCCTCTCATCAAATCTCCCTGCGTTCGTCATTATAGGCGTGGAAGGTACTATCTTTCTCTCCATGAATAATTTCAGCATCTTCTCCGCGAATTCTATTGCTTCCTCTGTAGATGTTCCGAAGTCTTGCTCGATCTCTATTATAACTGAGGCAAGTCTTTCCAGCATCTTTGTCGCGGATTCGTCCTCTGCCAGTATGTCTCCGTCTCTCATGATTTTTTCTGCTTTTTTCGAGGGATTGAACTCCCCTGAAGCCTTGATCTTTTCTTTTTGAGTCATAGTCTTTTGTTCTGTCATAGTCTCACCTTGTCAAAAACGTGTAGAAGTCACCCTTTCCGTGTTACCACAGTCCGCGCATTCGTACATCAGGAAATTGTCTTCATCGCCTCTCGCTGCAGGGAACTCGTGCTGTATCGCCCTGCCGTGTTCGCAGTCACTGAATTCATAATCTTTCAGAGCATCTTCATCGTACCTTTCAAGTATCTCTGTAATCTCTTCCTCTTCCTGTCCTGATTCAAGCATCCATTCGCTTCCGAGCTCTACGTCAGCGAACTCATCACAGTCCTCGCAGTACCCTATAGAGGCCTCTCGCCCATCTTCTGTCTCAACAGTTTCTCTTTCAAGTAAGGCCCCACAGTCTTCATGGAAAAGACTCAAATCAGATCAACCTCCATCATAATATTCTCTACGACGTTTTCCACACCATCTATAGCCTCTATCCTGGTCATATCGTATTTTTCTACTGATTCCGCGTACTCCTCTTCTATCTTCTGTGGTCCTAGAATATCTGCGTCTTTCCCGTTCGATCCAGTCTCATTCCTTTCCGATTTTCTCTCAACTCTAGTCTCTCGGTCTGTCCAAAGATAGAACATATGATCTGCCTCAACAAGTTCAAACTCTTCTACTGCATCGTACCATTGCCCCGAGTCTTCTTTGTCCAGGTCATTGTAAACTACAGTAGTTGGATAGTAACGATCCAGTACGACATCTTCACCTTCGGAGAGATGAGCTTCCACCTGATCGCTGACAGCCGAGTTAGAGGCCATATACATTAGGAACTGTGTCTGATTGCTGTGTTCAGGCCTGTCAACGTATTCTCTGATCTCTGAAATCCCGGGACCCGGACTCTCCATGAATATTGCATCTATCTCTTCCGCGAAGGCCTCTGCCACGCTTGATTTTCCGACTCCGTCAAGGCCTTCGAATACGAAAAAATTTCCACGATCCTGACGCATATCAAGTCAACTTGACTTGACTCTTTTATATTTTACTCAAGCCTACTTGAGTCAAAACCATAATTCGTATTTTTAAACATTGGAAGACAATATGGTCTTGTTGCAGAATCCACAATGGAGATTCTCTTTAGTGAGAAAATTTCTGGGTTTTTATCCCAGCTGCAACAATTAACTAATTAGGAATTCTTTTACCTCAAATTGGTTATCTGTCTGTTCGACATCCCATTTCCCCATAAAAAAACCGCTATCTTTGTTTATTTTTCTTATAACTCTGTCTAACCCAGGTAGAATATCTAGCTCCTCAACTTCACTAATTTTATATAGGTTTTCAGATTCTTTGTTTATTGCAGTTTTGAAGAAAAATAATATGTAATGTTGGACAGATCCATCTGAGAAAGTCACTTCGCTGTCGAATACTGCAGCTTCCTCCAGTTGTTTGGGTTTTTTATCGAATTCTTGAATGAATATGTCTTCAGCTTTGTCCTTGAGCCGGTCATTTTTGCTTACTCTTGTAGATGGCGCTCTGTAATCTCCTGAAAAAGGATCTAATGGGTCCTCATCCTTTGGAAGTAAATAAACCTTGTCATTTAAGAAAACAAGTAAATCCACAACTACTACAGGATGCCTTGATTCTTCTAGGTCAAAATAGGGTAGAATTTCTCTACCGCCTTTAGTTGTTATGTAGCCTCCTTCTTTTTTTTCAATTAGATTTCTTTCTTGGAGTTTATTTAGGTGAAATGAAAATTTGTTACTCTCTATATCCCCTCTAATTTTACTGAATGATTTTTTTTCTCCATAACCAAGTCTTTTTAATATCTTCTTTTGAATTGGATGAAGTTCTGTGGATAAAGACATTATAATTTCTATTTAACAAATACTGACATATATCTTATTGTAAAATTGATTAGTAATATGAAAAAATCAGTCTTTTTCAATTTAGATGGCACCCTTACCTCCAATGTTCCATATCAAGAAATTACCGAAAATATTTTGGTCGAAAACGGTGTCAGTGATGAAAAAATTGATCCATGGAAGTATTACGAATTGTTCTTTGAAAAATTTGAGAATTTAGATGAAAACCCTTATAACAGTGCTTTTAGGGAATATGTGAAGGAATTTGATTTGGGTCTTGACCCAAATCTTTTAGGATCTGAATATAAGAGAAGAGAACTAGCTCACGTGGAACCTGCTGAAGGATTATATAAAGTTTTAGAGGATTTAGAACAGAAATATGAAATGGGTATAATAACTGATGGTATTTCATCTCTTCAAGAAAAGAAAATAGAGAAGATAGCAGTGAAGGACTTTTTCTCCACAATCTTAATCTCTTACCGTGATGGAGGAAATAAAGAAGACTTAGAAATATTTACTAGAGCAGAAATCGAACATGAAGATTCAGGTCAATATCTATATATATCTCACAAAGATAAAGATATTGCGTCTGCAGATGCTGCAGGATGGAAAACTGCTCAAAAGCGTATTCCTGAATTAAGGAATTACCCTATAATCTTCTAATATATTATGTTTCATAGAATTCGCCGGTTTTACGCTGTTCCTCATCTTTCTGGCTTCCTGGTTTATTGGCTCTAGGCCTTCCAGTGCTTGGGTCTTTTCTGAATGTCATATCGACTTCTTCTAGGAATTCGTTTAGGGCTTCACTTGTCTTAATAGGTTTGGTGCTTTTCCCTTTTACTCCGGGCTCTCCCTTGAATACTATTGCTCTATCTGAGATATAGTCAAGTAATAGAAGGTCGTGGTCTATAACTAGGAGCGGTTTTTCCTCTTTCCTGGAGAACCGTCTCAGTGTCTTTCCAAGTTTGACTCTCGACTCCACATCTAAGAATGCAGAAGGCTCGTCCAATAGGTAAGCGTCTGCAGTTCTTGAAAGGCACATTCCTACTGCTACTCTCTGAAGCTCTCCGCCTGAAAGATTACTTAATTTTCTTTCATACAAAGGCTTTAGCTCAAGCGGTTCTTCAATACGGGTCTGGAACCTCTTAGTATTCATGTTTGCGTCATCAGGGAAAGCATCCTCTACTTTCACATCTGAGGCCTCAATGTACTGGGTCTTGTAAGCGATCGATGCTTCTGGTGATTCTCCTTCGCTGGTTTCAAGACCACCTGCCAACATCTTGGCAAATACTGTCTTTCCCAGTCCATTCTCTCCGATTATGCCTATTATCTCATCCTCCTTTATTGTGCCGCCTGAGGCCTCTAACTTGAACTCGTTTTCGCCAAAGTCCTTCTTCATTGAGTCAAAGGTTAAGACTGTCTGGCCTGTGCCTCTTTCTCCATCGCTTCGCTCGAAGCTGATAGAGTCATCGCGAATCTTCAAGTTCTGAGAAGGGATATGGCCGTCTAAGTATTGATTTATCCCTTTTTTGCTGCTTAAGGAGTTGGAGACCATTCCATAGCTTCCTTTGTCTCCGTAGAAAATATTTATCCTGTCGGATATCAGGTCAAGTGTCGCCAAGTCGTGTTCGATAGCCAGTACACTCCCATCTAGACTTCTGATCTCATGACCTGTCTTAAGCCTCTGCTTTACATCTAGGAAGCTTGAGGGCTCGTCGAAAACATAGAGCTCTGCATCTTTTCCAATTGTTGCTGCTATTGCGAGTCTTTGAAGCTCTCCGCCTGAAAGATTCTCTACAGGCCTATCAAGAAGCTTCTTTAACTCAAACTTCTCAGCGATTTCATCTAAATTATCTAATCCTCCATCTCTTGTAAGAAACTCTTCAACTGTTCCATCGAATACTTCAGGTATTCTCTCTACCTGTTGAGGCTTTGTCGCTGACTCAACTTCTTCGTCTGCCAACTTAGTAAAATGATTTTGAAGGCCTGTGCCACGGAAGTTTTCCTTTATCTCTTCCCATTCTGGAGGATTTTCATAATCTCCAAGATTCGGCTTTAATTTGCCTGATAGTATCTTTGATGCGACAGTTTTTCCGAGCCCGTTCTCTCCCAGTATTCCGACTACTGCGTCTTCATCTGGCGCAGGGAGGCCGTAAAGTCTGAACTCGTTTTCCCCAAACTGGTGGACTTGATCTCCTTCTTCGAAGACTAGTTGGACCATCTGTATGGCTCCATCGTAAGGATATTTGTTTACTGCCATCTTGTGGGCTTCCATCACATCTTCATCGTTGATGTGTAGTTCCTCGTTCTCGTCTATGTAGAAGCCGCCTTCTTTCCCTGCCCGGTTCAATGGATCGTAGTTGATTACTGTTTCTCGGGCTAGCTCTGGCTCTATCTTGTCCTGATCGATTATTACTATGTATTTCTTACTGTTTTTTTCTGTCGCCATAATCCATATTATAAACCGTGAAATTTAATATATCTCATAAATGGTCAAGATTAGAGGTTTAAGGCCTGAAGATGCTGAAGATTTGGAAGAGGTCACCAGAAGGTCTTGGATTGAAGGACAGGAAGATTTTCTTACTGATGAAGAAATAAGTACAGCTAGAGATAGCGAGGTATTTGAGAAAACTGAGGAAGGTATTAAAGAAAAAAGAGATTCGGATAAAAGCATAATTTTAGTTGCCGAAGAGGATGATAGAGTTGTAGGACGGATAAGATTTTCCTGGGACACTGATGCACATAATTTTGTAGAGGATGAGGTACAGCTCCGGTCACTTTATGTACATCCTGATTACTGGAGACAGGGGATTGCCACTAAACTTCAGGAAGAAGGCCTTCTAAGAATTCCTGACGGATTTAATTCAGTGGTTGTAGAAGTTTTTGAAGCTAATGAGGAGGCAGTAAAATTTTATAGAGATACAGGATTTGAAAAGTATGACACAGATAGTTTAGGGCCTAAAGATATTGACTTGCTTAATGAGGAAAGAAAAACTTTAAGAATGAGAAGAAAAATATAGATTTATTCGAACGCGAGTTCGTAGTCTGTCTCTGTAATTTCCTGGATTATCTTCTCTAAATCGCTTCTGGACATGTTAATCTTGTCCTCGAACTGTTCATCGACTACAATCTTCTGGCTCTCTCCTGAAGGTTTAAACACAGTATTTACAGATTTGATCTCTCCAGGGCTTAACAGGCCGTTGATAATGTCTTTGTCGTTCTCTGCCTTTTCTACTACTCTGATAGGTTTTCCGACTTCTTCAGCTACTTTCTTCACTATCTCTCCTTTTCTGCCTACTACTTTTGCTCCATCTTCTGGGCCTGTAACTATAACTACTACATTTTCGGTGTCGTAGGCCTTAACTATCTCTGAATCTCTCAGGGAGCCGTACTCATTGCTGAGCTCTTTCAAAACTCTTGAAACCTTGATATCTAGGTCCGAGATCTCCCCTTCTTCCAGTTTTTCCTCGCATTTGCTGCATAAAACATCGCTCTTTAAACATACATTACAGATTGGTGCCTTCATACAAAGCAAACCGCGACGAAAAATTAAATACTTGCGGCAGACTCATGCAGAATAACACCTATATCGTAGACTGCAGTAAGGCCTGCGGCAACAACTGTATAGAAAAGGAAGTAATCTGTAAAGTAAGCTGCTCCCACTCCCAAGCCGAGGACCAGTACTCTCGAAATCCGACCCATAAGCCGGGAAGTATTGATTTCAGAGAACTCTGATAGATTGTTCAATGACTCAACTTTCAGCAAAACCAGTCCTAAATAGATTAGTGAGGCCTCGAAAAACCCTGTGAAGTATGCAATTGAGCCTATAATGGCCAGTTCCGAAACTGCTGGGGCCATGGCTGAGACTCTCTTTTCTAATGGAGTTGAACTTTCTTTGATGACTCTTCTCTCAAACATTAAAGTTATTCCAAGGCCTGTAATAATCAGCGATGAAGCGATTACGGTCGAAAGACCTTGGGTCAGGCCTAAAGCACCTAAAATGAGTAGAACGGTTCCTCCTATTGAGCCATAAAGCTTCTTCATACATTTTACTTGAGTCCGAAACAATAAATCTCTGACCTAAAATATTAGAAAAGGAAATGTTTATTGGAAGGCCCTTTCAGGTCTGTGCCCGGTAAAAATTAGGG
>JAWOFP010000026.1:0-11624 GCA_046497485.1 Candidatus Nanohaloarchaea archaeon
AAACAATCGAATATATAACTTAAATCTAATAATTTTCTTATATATATGATATATTACGGTTATAACGGTTTCAAAGGCCAGTCTGCTATTGAGTATTTGATGACGTATGGTTGGATGCTTCTTGTTGTTGCTATCGCTGGTGGTGCGGTTTTCAGTGTTGTCGGCGATCAAAATGTTGAAAGTGTGAATGGTTTTACCGGTGATGATGTTCTGGTAGATAATTTTGGTTTGAACAATGATGGAGGGCTTGACATGGTTTTGAGGAATACTGCTTCTGAAACTGTAGAAGTAAACAGTGTTAATGTGACTGATGGCGGCGATTATACTGAGTTCGTGGGTGAGCGGGAGGTTGATGTCGGTGATACGGATAATATTGAGTTGCCCTTTGTTTCTGAAACCGAGGGCACTAATGATTTGGATGTTGAAGTCGATTATAGTGTTGGCGGGTTAGATAATTTACAGGCTTCTGGAACGATTACCGGCGGATTGCAAATTACGGAAACCAGCACTGTTTCCGGAACAGTCTCCGCCAGTCCAGGATGGGAAAATGTAGAAGTAAGAATAAAAGATGGAGAAACAATCGAAGAAAGAGTTCATACGGATGAAAACGGAGAATACTCAGCCAATATTGAATCAGGGACTTATGATTTTGAAGCAGCTGGAGTAGAAGCAACTAGCATTAATGCTGATGAAAGTATTCAACTGGATTTCGATCTAGGCTCAGAAGAAGTAATTAAGGACGGAACAACTGAAACAACATTCAGCACAGTAACATTGAGTGACTGCGAAGCAGACGATCGAGGACCATCCGATATGACATACGCAGAAACATCTGATGGCGAACTACAAATAGCAAGCTTAGATCAACTCCAATGTATGGAAGAAGGCCTGGGAGACGACTATGTATTAACACAGGATATCGACGCTTCAGGAACAAGCGAATGGAATGTATTACAATCAGGCAAGGAAATGACAGAAGAAGAAGATGATTACTTTGGATTTGATAAAGGCGATCAAATCGAATTACTATATTCTATACAAGAAATTAAAAGTGTTGTAGATACAGAGACAGATGAAGACGTAGATGTCAAAATAGTAAGTAATGAAGAGGGTATTATTGAAATTGATACGGAATCTGAACCAAATGACATTGAAATTACATATACAATTGAAGAACATGTACGTGGATTTAAACCAATTGGTGAATATGATACAGAATTCACAGGTAGTTTCGATGGACAAGGATATGAAGTAGATACATTATATATTGATAGAGTTGAAGAGAATATTGGATTATTTGGTTTCACCGAAGGAAGTATCGTTAAAAATACTGGTTTAGTTAATAATGATATAACCGGTGCTAATAGTCGTGTAGGTGGGCTTGTTGGACGTAATGCTGGTACAGTGAGTGACTCGTATGCTACTGGAAGTGTAACTGGTTATGGTAGAGTAGGTGGGCTTGTTGGAAGTAACCGTCCAGATAGTGAAGTGAGTGACTCGTATGCTACTGGAAGTGTAACTGGTGATGGTAAAGAGGTAGGTGGGCTTGTTGGAGATAATCAGGAGAGTACAGTGAGTGACTCGTATGCTACTGGAAGTGTAACTGGTGATGATTATGTTGGTGGACTTGTTGGACGCAATTATGAGAGTAATGTGAGTGAATCGTATGCTACGGGTGATGTAAGTGGAAATGGTGAAGTTGGCGGTCTTATTGGATTTTCGCGGGGTGGACTAGTAACTGATGTTTACGCTACTGGTGATGTGAATGCTGAAGATCATGTCGGTGGACTCGTAGGCAAGATTTCTTATGAGGCTGACTTAGATAATGGATTTTCTACAGGTGACGTAACTGGTACCACCGATGTTGGTGGGTTACTTGGTAGTAATGAATATCCGGATGGTATGGTGAGTGATTCGTATTGGGATGATGAGGCATCGACCGTTACGGAAGACGGTGAGGAAAAAGATAACTATTCTGTGGGTGGAACCGCCCTAACCACCAGTGAGATGCAGGGAAGTAGTGCTGAATCAAATATGGATTTTGACTTCGAGAGTGTTTGGGAGGTAGTTGATAGTGATTATCCTAAACTTGTGAACCTCCCGTAGTCCGAATTCTTGATTAGATATTATCGGGGTGGGAAACCTCTTCTGTTATATATTTTATACTGGTTGGGAGGAGAGAATTGAGTATTGTTTCTGGATAATCACTTTTTTTGGGGGACGGTCTCATAGAGTTTTTCCCCGCCTCGCTTTGGTTCCTCGTTCTGAAATAGGTGTTTCTAATTCATATGACTAAACTGCCATCTAGAACAAAGGCTGTACCAATTCTATGGCTTAATCCGAATACCATTGACGAAGCATGCTTCAAGGACGCGTCCTCGGTGTCAAAACAGGCACCCCGACGACGTACAGCGATTACAGCAATTTGAATGGCTCTTTACATAAGCCATTTAAAACTTCGCTGCGAAGTGATCTAGATCTGTATAGGAGGATTCGATGAGTATGACGGTTGACGACGAAAACAAAGTGCAGGGCATCGTCCTTTTGACGGATGAGGCCTCCAAATTTCTAAACCCGAGAGAAGAGATCGCGTAACATTTCGATTAGTTCGGGACTTTCACAGGCCTGAGAATCTCCCAGTGTAGGTAGTTCGGCGGTTTCGGAGTATCGGAATATATGTACTATGAGTTGTTATAACAGTTGACTAGTATACAGGGTATGTAGATGCCTGATCCTGGACATGGTTTTGAACGAGCTTTTGGAATGGTAATCGAGGCAATAGTAGTTGCAGTTCTTTTCAGTGCTTTCGTTGAAGCGGGTTTGATTCCGAAGATCTACTTTACTCTCTTCAATCTCATTTCGATTGTAGGGCTGGTTCTCTTGATAGAGAAAGCGAAGTACTGGGGCTTTGGCTATTTAGCTGGCTGGATACTGGGTCTCGTGTTTTCTCTTGGTACGCTTATTCAAACTGAGTTTATAGGACTGTTTGATCTTTTCCTGTATGGAGCTGTAGCAGCAGGAACCATCTATGTCAAGATCAAAGTCCGTATCTAAAATCCGGTTCAGAGAACTTATTTAAAAATCATAGACCAATCTTCACTTGAAAAACCAAACGAAGGAAGGAGAGGCGAAAATCACGGTAAAGAAGAGTGTTGAACCGCTGATTTGTCGGTGGGTCCTGCCAAATAATTTTGGGTTCAGTGTTACCTATTCTCTATTTTTAGCCCCTCTACATCAAAATCGGTTTTTTGTCCGGTCTTTATTAATTGCTTATCTCAATATGGGGGTGTGGAAACTGTCGGACAAAATTGTAAAGTTTACCTGAGAAAATTCTCTTATGGAACTTAGAATAGCTAAAAAACAAGAACTGAAAGAATTAGTAGAATTTGACAGAAACTATGCAGGCAGTCATGCAACTACAGAAGAATTTCAGGAGAGATTTGGCAAATGGCCTGAAACATTCATCATTACTACAGAGGACGGAGAAATCATCGGAGATGCAAAAGGTAAAATAGAAAGTGAGAGCTGTATGGGTCTTCAGTCAATAGCAGTAAAAGAAGGTTACAAAGGTCAGGGAATCGGAACTAAAATACTCAAATATTTTGAAGATAAAGCCAAGAAATATGCAGTTAAGGTCACGATAGCATCAGCAGATAATGTAGAAGAATTCTACCAAAAGAACGGTTATGAACCCGTCCAGATAATGCTACAAGTAAATAAGGATGAATTACCTGAGAATTACCAGCAGGAAGAAGAAATAGTTGATGAGAAAGATGTGGACCAAGATACAAAATTTCTATATGCTGACTTCGATGAATACAGTAAAGAACTGCGAGACAGGTTGAAGGACAAGTTCAACGCTTTTGAAGTAAATACAATCTATGAGAAGAATATTAGTTAATTATTCGGGTCCTGCCATTCTCAAATTGTTTGAACTTTTAAATTCTGTTTTTTTTTAAAATCATGGTCTTTTGTGATTATTTCTACATTGTTAACTAGGGAGATGCCGGCTATCATCAGATCGAAGTCGCTTATTTCTGCGTACTTTCCTTTTAGTTCTGCTACTTTTTTGGCTGCCTCGTTACCTGCTTCTAAATGTTCA
This sequence comes from Candidatus Nanohaloarchaea archaeon, assembly GCA_046497485.1. Lineage (GTDB taxonomy): Archaea > Nanohalarchaeota > Nanosalinia > Nanosalinales > Nanosalinaceae > B1-Br10-U2g21. Next base: position 4,103 of record JAWOFP010000026.1, read on the forward strand.
AGTTCATCTAGCAGCGATTCTACTTCTTTTTCTCCTTCTTTAGTTCTTCTGGCTAGTTTTGTTCCTCGATAAAGTTCGCATTGGACAGGAAAGCAGGTGCAAAAAGTCGCGTTATCTTCTGCCACTATTTCCTCAATCTTTTCATCTGCACGGAGAAGAGCTATTACAGCAGAGGTATCTAAAAGTTTCAAATTATTTCATTCCCTCATTTCAAAATCGTCTCTCTCATTTTTCAACTCTTCTTCTACTTCGCCGATTTCAGGGAAGGAGCCGCTAAACTTCTGCAATTCTTGCTTTCGATCCTCTGAGATTCTCTCCACTACGTCGGAGAAACTTTCTTTCTCCCTCTTTAATTTTTTTAATTTCTCATAAGCAGTTTCTCTAAGTGAAACTGTTTTAGTTGCCATCCACAGATCTGTGTATTGAATATTTTTATTTCTTTCTCTTAGTTCAGAATTAATATAATTTTCTACTATTTCGGTTCAAATCTGGGTCATGTCAATTGCATTTAAGTTGATTTTATAGAATTGCCGGAGCTGCCGCGTGATCCCTCAGTGATTTAATTCTCTTTGGTTATAACCTTGTCATGAAGCTTTTCCTTTGTAGGCATGGAGAGACTGAGCATAATGACAACGGCATAGTGCAGGGCCAGATGGACACTAAAATTAATGGAAAAGGGAAGCAACAGGCCAAAAAGCTCAGAGATAGACTTGCTGAAGAAAATATAGATAAAGTATACTCCAGTTCTATGACTCGTGCTATAGAGACTGCAGAAATAGTCGCTGAACCACATGATATTGAAATAGAGGAAACTGAGGAGCTAAAAGAAGTTGCAAGAGCTAAATTTGAGGGAGAACGATCTGAAGACCTGATAGAAGAAATAACCAGATCAGAAACAGAAGACTACTTGTGGAAACCAGAAGGGGGCGAAAGTTTAGAGGAACTGAAAGAAAGAGGAGCCGACTTCTTCAACACTATAAAAGAAGAACACGAAGGAGAACAAGTAGTTGCCATTTCTCATGGAGGAACAATAAGCAGCACCTTATTGGGAATATTAGAACATTCCTCCAAAAACAGTTACAGAATAAACCAGGAAAACTGCAGTATCAATAAATTAACATGGAATCCTGACAGAGGATGGTCAATTCATTCAGTAAATGATAGCTCACATCTATAATTGAATCCGGGTCCTGCCAAATATTTTTGTTCGACCAATTTTTCTGTTGTAGTTATCCGGCAAAGGAAAAAAATAAAAATTATTGGGAAAAGGGTTTAAACCGTCATTCCAGGCCTTCTGTCGGACTGTCTCCTGTTTCTGAGTCGGATGTGTCTCCTGATTCTCCTTCAGGGTCTGATTCTTCTCCTGTATCAGGACTGTCTTGCATTCCTTCTTCAGTATCTGGATTGTCCAGTTCTTCTGAAGGTTGTGCTCCGTCTCCTCCAAGACATCCTGAAGTCACTAAAACAACGGCTATAAGGCCTAGGAGTACTACTTTTGAATCCATTTAATCACCTTTCTACTTGATCAGATAGTTTCCTAATATAAAAACCGTGATCCGAAATTAGGCCTTAAACAGACCCAAATCTACTGTACTTGAGAAATATCAGGGCTATAACTGGTTGAAAGCTCTTCCAACTACTTCGCTTAAGGCAGGATGAATGTGAATCGCGTCCTTAATTTCACTGATTCCTCCGCTTGAACGCATTACTGGAAGGACTTCATGAATTAGTGTTGAGGCCTCAGGCCCGATAATATGGACTCCTAGAATCTCATCTTCTTTAGCCAGGACTTTGACAAATCCGTCTTCTTCTTTCATGGCTTGGCCCATACCTGTTTTTTCGTAATCGTAAACTGACTTTCTGTATTCTGTGTTTTCTTCCTCTAGTTCCTGCTCGGTCTTCCCGACTCCTGCGATCTGAGGACTGGTAAACACTGCATGAGGCATAGCTGTAAAGTCTGCATCTACATCCATTCCGTTCATATTTTTGTAGACGATTGAGGCCTCGTAATTGGCAGAGTGTTTGAACATGAAGTTGTCGGCGATATCTCCAAGAGTGTAAACTCCTTCAACTGAGGTTCTCATTCCTTTGTCTGTTTCAATAAATCCTCTCTCAGTCAAGTCAATAGAAGTATTCTCCTCTAAATTGAGGTTATCTGTGTTTGGAACTCGTCCAGTAGCCATCAAGATTTCATCGGCTCTAACAGTCTCTCCATTATTCAAGTGAGCGATTTTCTCTCCATTTTCCTCCTCGATTTTTTCTGCTGAGGCCTCTAGAACTACATTGTATCTTTCTTTAGCTAATTCTGTGAAAGTCTCAGACACATCTCTGTCTTCTCTTTTAAGCAGTTTTTCGCCCCTCTCAACTATAGTTACATCGACCCCCATCTCGCCGTAGAAAAATGCCATCTCTGCAGCGATATAGCCTCCGCCAACAATCACAAGCGAATCAGGCTTCTCATCTAGTTCCAGTGCATCCTTGCTTGTCAGATAATCTACATCTTCAACTCCATCAACTGGAGGGATGAAAGGCCTTGAACCTGCTGAAATCAGGATTTTATCGGCAGTCAGTTCCTCGCCATCAACTTCAATTACTTTGTCATCTTTGAATGAGGCCTCTGATCTGTAAAGATCATAGTTTTCCGCATTTTCTACACCAGATTTGATTGCTTTAGCATCTTCAGCCACATTCTCATTTACTTCTTCAATCATTTCTTCAAAATCAATTTCATCAATGGACGCTTTGATCCCGAATTTTTCTGATTCTCTGATCTCTGAGGCGACTTCTGCTCTGTGAATCAACATTTTTGACGGTATACATCCTCTGTTCAGGCAGGTCCCGCCTAAAGGCCCTGGTTCGATTAAAGCTACTTTATTTCCTTTAGAATGCATGGCTGATGCGACATCGAGGCCTGATCCTGCTCCAATTACAATTAAATCGTATTCTTTCATTCTTTTGCTCACTTATAGTATAGAATTAGTTGCGGCTGTTTATGATATTGGGCTTTCCTCTAGGTAAACTCTTCAGCTATCTTCCTGAAGTTTTGGTTCCAAATCTCGATTCTGGATTCTGAAGATGATTCAGCAAATGTTTTATCGGAATCCTCAAGCATCAGGACTCGATCCCAGTTTCTCTCATCTCCTCTGATTTCGTCGGATATTTTGATCGGTACTTTGAACTGATATTCCTTAATCTCGCCGTTTGGAAGGCCTAGAACTGTTCCTACTTCAAAATATCCTGTTCTCTTCTTTCCATTAATGAGCTCCAGAAGTTTTTCTGCAGGAATTTCCTGGTCAAAATAGCTTATGTAAGGTCCTGGAAATCCGGGAACTGCGTCCAGATACAGGCTGTGGTCTTCCCTAATTACAGGTTCGTCGATATCTTCAATTATCTGTTCTACAGTGTGCCTAGCTATTTCCATACTGTTTGAGGCCTGAATTTCATTATAGTTTTTGTCCAGCTGCTTAATTTCTATATTTGTTTTCTTGAATGCTTTTTTCGCTGAACTCAATTTGTCGGAATTACTGGTTATCAAGTAGATTGTATCTGTCATAGAGAAAAAGAAATTAGGAAATGCGGTTTATTCGTCGTCTTCGTGGTCGTGGTCTTCATCTCCTGTCAGATCTACTCCGCAAGTCTTGCAGACTTTTTCTTCATCGCTCATTTTAGTTTGTCACCTCTTCATCGTTGGCCCAGGCCTTCAAGGTTTCATAATCTGTTCCTCCACAGATCCATTCCTCTGTCTCTGTGTTGTAGAAGAACGGTACTCCACCACATTTGTCGTCTCCATCTACATCATAATAGACTTCTTGGTTGTCTTCATCGTTCCAGACTTCTAGTTTCTGGACATTGAATCCTTCTTCCTCTTCGAGTTTCTCTACTTTAGGCCTCATTGATTCGCAGTGAGTGCATCCATCTCCGTAAAATTCGTATAAAGTCATTCTTGAACCACAAAGATTAATTGTGAGGCCTTCTTTTTCAATCTTCCATAACAACTATGTTACATGCTGGAGTTCATATGGAAATATTTGATAGGACCGATAGTCGCGGAAGCAATAGGAGAATCAGCAATCTGGAGAGGAGTCGAGTCAGTAGCAGGTTACAATATCTATAATACCTTTGCTTGGATGATTTTAGGCCTATCAACAGTAATTCTAATCAAAAAATTGTTTGAAAAGTATGAAATTGATTTTACTCCGGAGACAGCTTTCAATTTAATACCTGTGATAATTTTGGCAGGAGTCTTGAGAGCGGTTCAGGACGCAGTAAACCTTCCCTTACTTGTAGAGATTCTGCTGATTACTCCGGTAATCTATATTTGGATAGCATTATTTACAATTAGTTTACTTGCTTTGAACCAGTTTAGAGGCCTTAAATTCAGATATATCAACTCGGTAATAATACTGGCGGTATTAGGTCTTCTATTCTGGATTCAGGCCCCTTTAATTCCTGTAGCAGCTGTAACTATTGGAGCAGGTGTGATTGGAGGCCTTTACTACTTCTTAACTGAAGAAACTAGTTATGGTTCGAGTCCTCTAACCTTTATGGTTATGAGCCAGTTCTTTGAAGCCTTTTCATCAATGTATGGGCTTTCTCAAGGATATAATGCTCGACAGCTATTGACGTCCACAGCTGTAGAGATTATGGGTCCTCTTGGCTTCCTTCTTGTGAAATTATTTGTGCTGGGCGCTGCCTTGAAGATTTATTTTGACTTGGAGGAGATATGGCGGTCTATACTGCTTGTGGCGCTCTACTCGATCGGTTTCGCGACAGGTATCAGAGTGATCTTGAGAGCTGCCCTAGGCGTCTGAAAAATACAAGATTATTTATGCAAAGCTCTCTTAATTAGTTTGTATGAGGAAGGCCTTGCTGGTTTCGACCGTTTTTCTATTAATGATTGGAACTGTTTCAGCTTTTGAAGTATCTGTAAATAGTTTGGAGCAGACTGCTACGACAGATCAGCCGGCCGTATTCGAGATTGAGGTCGAAAATACCGGTAGTACTGAGTCAGATTACCGTTTGAATATGCAGGACTACCACAGAAGCCAGTGGTACAGTTACGATGAAAGAATCAATATTCAACCAGGCGAGACACGAGCATTTGCATTAGAAGTCAGTCCTGGAAACCAGGCGGTTCAGGACCGTTACAACGCGGATTTCTCAGTTAGAGAGTCTGCAACTGATCAAGTTTTCCAAGGATCGCTTAACTACCGTGTTACTCGTGACAGAGAACTGAATTTAGAATCCTTCTCAACGGATATATCTGAAGTAAAGCCAGGTGAAGAAGTTGAGGCCTCAGCCACAGTTAGAAATGTAGGCCCTTCAACGCTTCAAGACCCAGAGATAACATTTAATGGGTTAAATCAGTCAAAAGTCTCAGATCTTGGTCCGATAACAGGCGGAGGCACACGCTCAGTCACAGAAACTTTTGAAATTAAACAGTTCGAGTCTCCAGGAGTCAAAGAAATAATTTTAGAGGTAGAAGACAGGACCTATACTGAGGAAGTTGAAGTAGAAGAAATTGAGAATATCTCTGAGAAAGTTGAAACAGATAACAGAGTTTTTGTAGTGAATAAAGAATACAGGTTCGAGAATGATGGTAATACTCAAAGAAATTATACTTACGAAGTTAAAGTTCCAGATTATTTAGCTCCTGTAACTTATACTGAAGACGCGGAAAGATTCAGTTCTGAAAACGGTACAGGCTACAGATGGACAATGAATTTAGAGCCTGGAGAAACCGAAACAATTGAGACTAGGACAGATTACTGGATACCGATTACAGGCCTCGCAGTATTATTCGTAAGCTTTATCGTGCTCAGAAAGATTACCTCAAGCGTCTCAGTCGTGAAAAAAGTAGAGGAAAGAGGCGACAAAGTAATAATTACTTTAGAGGTTGAAAATTCAAGTTCCAAGACTTATGACGATGTGCTGCTTGAAGATTATGTCCCAAACATTGCATCAGTCAGTTCAAACTTTGACATGGCCACACCTGAAATTGTGAACGAAGAAGAAGGCACAAAACTCAAATGGTGGATCACGGATCTAGGCCCAGGAGATCAGAGAATCCTCAAATACACATTAAGGCCTAAAGTAGAGGTAGAGGGCGGGGTCACATTAGATCCTGCAGAACTGAAAGATGGTGACGAGACCTTGAGTCTGACCGATCAAGTGAAGGCTCGGTTCTAGAAACCTTTAGTAGGGTATAAAAAAACTTCAGGCCTATTTCTTTCATACCCCGACTTAGCTCAGTCTGGCAGAGCGTCCGCCTGTAGAGCGGATTGTCCCAGGTTCAAATCCTGGAGTCGGGACTCTGAAAATATCTTTAGGTATGGCGAATATTTTTCTGTTATAAAAGAACAAAGGCCTCATTTCTTTTTCAGTATCTTTCCTATATCTGGGAGGGATGCGAGGGGCGGCAGGATTCCTTTATTGCTTGGCGGCTGGAGGAGTTTTGCGGCCTCGAACTATTTTTACTTATTCACAGAAAATTGTTTAGGCCTAATTTTTTGGTGTTTCAGCGGTTCTTGGTTGAATTTGGGCCTGAGTTTGAATGGAGTTCGGGAAACGGCCTTTAAAAGGGAGTCCGCATCTTTGGTTAGAAGGTGATCTGTGAATGGACATGGTTGAGTCTGGAACTGTTGGAAGGCCTTTGAAACTTGGAAAGTGCCTGGTCTGCGGTGACCGGGTCTTCAAAAATCAGAGCTATATTGAAGCGGAGGAGGGACACGCTCATAGAGGCTGCGCTTTGGAGGTGGCTGACGGTGAGGCCTGAAAGTGTGGAGAGTTATTCTCCGACGGTGGAGGATGCCAGAGAAAAAGTGAAGGCGGTAAGGTATAGATATGATTTGAGTAGTGAGGAAGCTGAGAAACTGGAGTCTTCGTTGATTCAGGCCTCATCATTGAATGAGTTCGTGGATGTCTTGGAGTCAAAATTGATGGAGTTCACACTGCGGAAAGGTAAACCTTCGAGAAGAGAGTTTGAGGAGGTTAATACCGAGGCATTCGCCGGTTTTTCTGCTTAACATCTTTCTTTGATTTATTTAAGTGATGGATGTGTAAATCTTGTTAAGTGGATGAAAACCGGTTTAGATCTGGTTCATGAATAAGATGAGAGAATGCAGAACTTTGAGAAAGTGTTATGGTGGCTTATCGGAGGAACCCGTGGAGGAAAGAATAGGTTGAGAATCATTATGAAGCTAGATAAACAGCCATTAAACATGAATCAAATCTCAGAGGAACTGGATTTAGATTACAAAACAGTTCAACACCACATAGATTTATTGCAAGATCATAATGTTGTCACTGAAATGGGCGATGGTTACGGTAAAAACTACTTTTTAACGGATCAGATGGATGCGAATATGGAAAAACTTGAGAATATTGCGGAAAAAGCAGGTGTAGAGCAGTGAAGGATTTAGATTTAACTAAGAATCAAACTTTTGCAGTGTTAATTGGTTCTGCCGCAATTTTTGGAGTTATCTCAACACATTTCGCAAGCAGGTTATTCTTTGCACCGAAT
>JAWOFP010000035.1:0-2671 GCA_046497485.1 Candidatus Nanohaloarchaea archaeon
TATAACGGCGTTATATCCTGGACTTTGTTCAGTTAATTTCTTAACGATTATCAGAATATAATCATGTATGGCGCGTGAAGTTGTAGTGGACTCTGAGAAGCTTGGCGGAGAGCCGTTCCTGGAAGACACCCGTGTTAGAGTCAGCGATATAGCTGTGAAGTACGAGAAACTGGGTTACAGCATCGAAGAGCTTTTGGAGGCTTATCCGCGTCTGGAAAGAGAGGATATTCATACTGCTTTGGCCTATTTCTACAGTAATGAGAAAGAGTTATCTGAAAGCTTTGAGAGGCATTCAGGTGTGAAAACTTGAAGATTTTACTGGATGAGAACGTTGACCAGAGAATAAAATCTTTCTTGGAAGATAGAGACTTTCAAGTTAAAACTGTTGAAGAAATGGATCTGATCTCAAGTTCTGATACTGAAATTATGGAAATAAGTCTGAAAAATGAGGCAGCAATTCTAACTCACGATGATGACTTCCTGAGTCTCGCCGATGAAATGGAGGATCATCCTACAGTTATTTTTCTACCGTAGAGAATCAGACTGAGAGAAATCAAAAAGAGAACCTCTGAACTCGAAAACTTCCAGATAAAGAACCAGATCATATATCTGTAGCACTGAAGGATAAAAGAATTCCAACCCGACTCTAACATGTGAAAACTGAAAACCTTGACCTGCCTGAAATACTCAAACAGGACTACATCGATTCTGGAATCACAGAATTAAATCCTCCACAGGAACAAGCAGTAGACAAAGGCCTGTTAGAAGGAGAAGACCTGATAATTGCTTCTCCGACAGCTTCCGGAAAAACCTTTATCGCAGAACTTGGAATGGTGAAGAAAGCCGTTGAACAAGACAAGACCGCGATCTACATTGTTCCTTTGAAGGCCTTAGCCAGCGAAAAATACGAAGACTTCTCAGAGAGATATGAAAATTTGAATGTCCAGATGACTGTCGGAAACTCAGATGACGCAGGAGAATACCTAGATAACGCCGATATAGTAATTGCAACAAGTGAAAAAATGGATTCTATGCTCCGGCACAACCCTTCTTGGATCCACGACATAGGCCTAGTAGTAGTCGACGAAATCCATCTACTGACCTCCGAAAACAGAGGCCCAACATTAGAAGTAACACTTACTAGACTGAGAGAACTACTAGACTTCCAATTACTAGGCCTCTCCGCGACTATCTCCAATGCTTCCGAGATGGCCGACTGGCTTGACTCCACACTGGTAAGCTCTAACTATAGGCCTGTCGAATTAAAGCACGGCGTCTACTGGCAGAACGAAATAGAGTTCTTCTCAGGAGATGAGGAAAAAGACGAGACAGAACTTGAAACTCCTAGCGGCTGGAGCACCGGCGCAGATGTCAAAAAGCAGAAAGATCAAGCCTCAGAAACCGAGACTCTAGAAGTTAAAAATGGAGAAAGCCGAGGTACAGAAAATATACTTATAGATACCCTAGAAATGGATAAACAGGCTATAACCTTCTGCAACTCGCGGAAAGGCTCGGAAAAAGAATCAGATAGAGCCGGGAAAATAATAAAAGATGAATTAATGCGTGAAGAGCGGAAAGAATTAGAGGAAGTATCAGAAGAAATTCTCAATGCTTTAGGCTCTCCAACATCACAATGCAAAAGATTAGCGAAAAACGTGAAGAAAGGAGCCGCCTTCCACCACGCAGGCCTCGTATCCCAGCAGAGAAAAGCTGTAGAAGAGGCTTTCAAAAAAGGATTGATTAAAAATGTTTCAGCCACTCCTACCTTAGCTGCTGGCGTAAATCTTCCGGCTTATAGAGTTATAATTCGTGATTTAAAGCGTTATACTGGAGACGGAATGGACTTTATCCCTGTATTAGAATATGAGCAACAAACAGGCCGCGCAGGGCGCCCAAAATACGATGATGAGGGGCAGGCAATCTCTATTGCAAAACAGCCAGGTATGAAGCAGGATATACTGGAAAGATATATTCTGGGAGAGGCTGAAAGGATTCAGTCCAAGTTGAATGTTGAACCTGTTTTAAGGATGCATACATTGGCATTGATTGCTTCAAAGTTCTGCTCTTCTATGGACGAATTACTTGATTTCTACAGTGAGACCTTCTATGCTCATCAGTTTGGTGATATGAGCGAGGTAGAGCAGAAGATTCAGAAAGTAGTCGGAACACTTGAGGACTACGATTTTGTGGATACCGAGGAGTTTGAGGCGACCAAAATCGGTAGAAAAGTTAGCGATCTCTACATAGATCCTGACTCAGCTCATCTCATTTTGAAAGGTCTTGAGAGAGCAGAAGGAAGCGAGACCAGGGATATTTCCTATCTTTTCATGTTGTCGAGAACTTCGGAACTGACTCCGAAGTTAAGGGTTAAGGACAAAGAATGGGGCGAGTACGAGAGAATGCTCATGGACGCGGAACCCTTCCTGCTTGAGGAGGTTCCACAGGAGTGGGACCTCGAGTACGAGACTTTCATGAACTGTATGAAGACTGCGATGATGATGAACTCATGGATCTCCGAGATGGAGGAGGAACAGATCATGAACGAGTTCGGTATCGCACCTGGAGGTATTCGAGCAAAAATGCAGAACGCTGACTGGCTACTATATTCAAGCAAAGAACTAGCTCGAATGAAAGGCCTAGATGTGGATTCAGACCTGGAAAAACTGAGAAT
>JAWOFP010000036.1:0-11077 GCA_046497485.1 Candidatus Nanohaloarchaea archaeon
GAGCACAGTATAGAATTAAATGAGACAAATCTTCCAGTCAAGCAAATCAACTTTAGTTCAAGTGAAGAAGGAACATTCAATCTCTCCCGGACCTCAATACCTCACAACGGGACGATGGAATCAATTTTCCAGGCTGAGACAGACCTAGATAACTCCTTCAATCTAAGAGTCGAGGCCTCAAACCGTTGGATGGAAGAAAATAATTTTTCCGAGTCACAGATTTCTTTCTTCCGGTTTGAAGAAGGATGGATTGATTTGAATCCTGATAAGGAGAATAGAAGCAATTCCTTGTTAATGAGTTCTGAACTGGAGTCATTCTCAGTTTTCGGAGTCGGAGTCGATCAGGCCTGTCACTCTATGGAACAAGTCTATGCGGTGGAGAACGGTTCCTGTCAAGCCTATGGTACTATTTGTCAGGCGCCGGATTCTGCTGAAGTTGTCGAAAGCTGTGAATCTGCAGAAAATGAGTCCAGAGAACAACAGGTTAGAGAAAGAATACAGGAAGCAAGGGAAACTGGAGGAGATGAAGAAGATCTTAGACAGGCAGAAGCCGCACTTGCAGCAGGAAATATTGATGCGGCAGAAGAAATTGTAAACCAATCGAGCCAGACAGGCCTTCAACTTCCGGAACTTAAGGCGCCTCAAATGAATATAGGGATTTTAACAATGGTTTCTGGAGGGTTAATAGTTATCATAGCAGGTATTGTAACTTCAGTTTATCTGCTTTACCCGGTTTACAGGGAGAAAATTTTGGTTAGAAGAATTAACAAGCTTACTCTCAAGATTAAGCAAAAAGCCCAGAAAGGCGAGAATATAGAGCAGCTGGCCAGAATGGTGCTCCGAGCAGATGAAGCATTAATCGAAGGGAATTACGATGAGGCAGGGAAGATAATAGATGATGCGGAAAGGATTAACTAGCTAAGGCCTAGATTTATATTCTAATTTTTCCTTAATAGTTTTTAGGTAGTAAAATTGCTTGAAAATTATGAGATAGACTTGAAGTTGCTAGCTATTTGGTTAGCAGCGGGTTCTGGTATTGTTATGCTAGGATATCTACTGTTTCAATCTTCTGATTTAGAAGAAGAGGTTCTAAAAATTGAGGTCTCAGATGAGAATCCAGAACCAGGCCGGGATATAGATATACGGATTTTAGAGAATGATGATATAGTTGAGGCCTCTATTTTGAGAATTAATGGCGAGGAATACAGTCAGGTCTCTAATTTTACCTATACTGCGCCTGAAAATACTGAAAGAATAGTGCTGGAAGCGGAGTATCAAGGACTAACAGCAAGAAAGGTCATCGAAGTAAAAGATAACTTGAAAGGATCTAATGAAGATTCAGGTAGCTCGGATAATGATTCTTCTGGCTCAAATAATCAATCTGAAGAATCAGAAACTGACTCGAGCACTGATGAATCTTCACAGGATTCAGAATCAGATCAGGATCAAAATTCTGGTGATGAAAGCGGATCGGAAGATACAGAAGAAGATGTATCCGATGATTTCGATCAGCAGAACTATGAAGTTGTTCTTTACAATCCAAAGGGTGATAGAAAATTTGAAACCAGTGACCAGGCCTTGGTAAACTTCAGCTTTGAAATTCCCGACAATTCCGCTTACAGGCTGAGAATCGATAACAATCTCTACAGCAGCGGAGAAGCTGGAGGAGAAGTTAATTTAATTGAACCGCTCGCTCCTGGTAAGTATGAGTGGTTCGTGAGAGGGATAAAAGATCAGCAGATCTTTGATTCAGAGATTAGAGAGTTTGAAGTAAAGGAACAGGCCTCGGTAAATATCGAGTCTTCAAACTTAGATGGATATGTTCTGGATATGTCTTTCAGTTTAGAGAATGCTGAAGAATATAGAGTTCTGGTCAACTCAGAAACAGTCGATGAAGGTTCAACAAGTTTCAGAGATTCTTTCAGTCACAAGTTTGATTCAGCAGGAACTCACGATGTCGAGATTCAGGCATTGAGTAATGGGGCAGTATCCAGTTCTGTTACAAGATCTTTCAGTTCTGAAGCTCCTCCAAATGCACAGATTAACTGGGTAAAACCAACTTCTCCTGCCGATACCACGACACCTGAGACAGAGTTTGAAGTCGACACAGATGCAGAATACGATTTAGTATATACAATTAATGAAGGTGCGTCAGCGACAGACTACAGTTACTGGGAGGCCTCAGGATCAGGCACTCAGAGCTTCAGCTTTACTCCGGATCCTTTACCTCAGGGAGAGCATGATTACAGTGTAACGGTCAGAGATGAACATGAAACAGTAATTGGAGAAAGTTCAGGTGCTTTTGAGACAACAGCTCAGAGGGACTTTCTACAGGTTAATGATAAAGAGTATCTATATGATTCTGGAGAAGATAGACATCTTATCAGACTTGATCTGAAGGCCTACGAGGATTTAAGCTATGATATCAGCATCAATGGATCTATAGTGGCTGAAGAGCCGATCTCTGGCACAAATGTTCAGACTTCCAGCGATCTAGGCAGTCTTCAGTCAGGTCAAAACTATAATGGAGAGATATTATTTGAATCAGATGAAAGCAGTCAAAACCTTACAGAAAATATTTCCTTTACAGCTCAATGAATTTCAAGTTTTTGATTCTGGTACTAACTTTAGGTCTTATTTCTGGCATTGCAGCAGGCTTTGAAGGAGGTTCAGGGACTTCTGGAGATCCCTATCAGATTTCTACTTGTCAGCAGCTTCAAGATATAGAGCTTGATCTTTCTGCAACTTATGAACTTGTCGGAAATCTAAACTGTACAGAAACAAAAAACTGGAACTCTGATAAAGGATTCAAGCCCGTAGGAAATTCTACTAATAGATTTACAGGAGTCTTTGATGGTAATAATTATGTGGTTAAAGGCCTGTTCATTGACAGGACTTCAGAATATTATACTGGGCTTTTTGGATATACAGAGGTTTCAACTATAGTAAAAAATCTGAATTTAGAAGATGCGACGGTTAGAGGGAGTGTTTCCACGGGATTAGTTGCTGGTAGAAACGAAGGGAATCTACAAAATATTTCAATTTCTGGAGAAGTTTACGGTGCTAATGCTAATACTGGCGGACTTACTGGCCTAAATGATGGTAATATATCGTTGAGCACTGTAAAAATTGCGCTGGAGTCGGATAGTTTTAGGGTAGGAGGTCTAACTGGATGGAATAGAGGTTCAGGGCGTATAGAGAACTCTAAGGTCTTTGGATCAATTTCTGGACAAGACAATGTGGGGGGTTTAGCAGGTACAAATAGCTTCAAAATAAATAATAGTACAAGTTATGTAAGCATAGACGGACGCAATAGGGTTGGAGGCCTAGTTGGGTATACAGATGATTCTGAGGCAGATGTCTCACAGAGTTCTAGTGCCGGTACAGTGAATGGTTCTTCAGATATAGGGGGTTTGGTTGGTTACCACACTAACAGCAAGATAATGGAAAGTTATTCTACTAGCAATGTTAAGGGCGATACTAACGTAGGAGGCTTGATAGGGCTTTTATTTGCCGCTGATGTAAGCAATTCTTTCAGCACAGGTGAAGTGGCTGGCTCTTCATTAGTTGGAGGCTTAGTAGGAGAAAGAGATGATTCTTTGCCAGGAACCGTAAGTGACTCTTACTGGGATATTAATTCCTCAGGTCAATTTACAAGCACTGGCGGAACAGGCCTCACAACCAGCGAAATGATAGGCTCTGCAGCAAGCTCAAATATGGCGGGATTCGATTTTCAGGATACATGGAGCACACAGTCTTTCTACTATCCAAGACTTCAGTGGATGGAGCTTGGTTCGGGAACAGAAGCTGATCCCTTCATAATTTATAACTGTAGAGAGCTTCAGGCCTTGAACAATAGTTGGGATGATCATTATCAACTGGCAAATGATATTGATTGTTCAGATACTGTTAACTGGGAGAGCGGAAAAGGTTTCTATCCTATAGCTAGAGATGCTGGGTTCTCTGACGGCTTTGGAGGATCATTAGATGGAGCGAACAGAAAGATTTCTGGTTTATACATAAATAGGTCTACAAACAGTCGAGTAGGCATGTTTGGAAAGATATACAGCGGCAATGTTCGAGAAGTTAAGATCGATTCATTTAATATTTCGGGCTCTATACGCACAGGAACACTGTCGGCGGCAGTGGACGGAAGCTCTGTTATAACCAATATTTCTGTAAGGAACTCAGAAGTTAATGCTGTTGAAGAAGGCACAGGCACTTCTTCAGTAGGTGGAGTAATAGGAGATCTTGTCGGTGGCTCGGCAGAAAACATGCGTGTATACAATTCGGTTATTTATGGAGGTCAGTCTGGTGTGGGCGGAGTAGTTGGAGTTAATGAAGGGTCGACCCATAATCTGAGCTCTTTCAGTAATGAAGTTGATGGAAGGGCGGGTGTAGGCGCTGTTTTTGGAGATGTTGAAGGCTTCGCCACAAACTCTTATGCAGACAATGCTTCAATAGTAGGAGAGTTCGATATTGGCGGTATATCCGGAGGAGCAGGATCATTCTCCAATTCAGAACTATCTAATGCCACTATAGAAAACAGCGAAATAATTCTCACAAGTAGTGACTCTGGAGGTGTTGTCGGAGGCGTCGGTTCTGACGCCGCAATCAGCGATGTTAGGTCTCTAAATAATACTATAGATTCTCAATGTGGATCATCTTGCACTGATGTAGGAGGTATTGTGGGGGAACTTTCGGGCGGAACAGTAAAGAATAGTTATTCTGCCAGTAATGAGTTTCTAGGTAGTTACAGTTTCACCAGAATAGGTATATTGGCTGGAAGATTATCTAGCAGTGCAGAATTAAATGATAGTTACTGGGATGATGATAAAGCAACAGTTTCTGGAGCAATAGGCCAAAACAGTGGTTCTTCCTCTAACTTAATTGGGTTGACTACTTCAGAAATGCAGGGTTGTAACTCTGTCCAGAATATGGATCTTTTCGATTTCGAAAACACTTGGATCGCACAGTCTAATGATTACCCTGCTCTGAGATTTTTCAGTTCTGAAGGCCTGAGCTGTGATGCAGTTAGTCTTCCGTTGACGCCTACTTTGCTTTTACCTTCTGATGGCGCAACTGAGGCGCCTGTTAAGACTAATCTTTCTGTCACTGCAGAGGGTACAGGCCTTCAAAATATTACTTTCTATCAAAATAATTCAGGTACCGATACTGAAATCGGAACAGTTACAGATGTAAATGCTTCAAATAGCGAGATTGCACAGTTTGAATGGTCAGGCCTCAACACTACTACTGAGTATGATTGGTATGCGGTAGCTGAAAATTTGGATGGCTCTGCTACCAGTGATACTTGGAGCTTCACTACAGAAAAGAATCCATGGATTGAGAATCCGAGGCCTGATGGTTCTGTTGTTAGACCTAGTCCCGAGTTGAATCTGACGGTCTTGGATGATGTAGATAATCAGATTAATGTATCTGTCTATGATTCCGAGGATAATTTAATCGGTTCTGGAGCTGTAAACTCTGGGGATAGAGGTTCATTCAGTTTCAATAATGCTAATGAGATTGGTAAGATATATGAGTGGTATACAGTCTTAGAAACGGATTCAGGCCTTGAAATGAATTCAAGTGCTTCGAGTGAGTATCCTGATTACTGGAACTTTACAGTCGTTGATAACTTCTTTAGAATTAATTCGGCTTCTGAGTGGCTGGAAGGAGATTTCAATGGTTCTGCTGTCTGGAATGATTCTGATGTGATTCAGACCGGTTACTTATCAGGCGAGGATGAAACAAGTACTGGAGGTTATGAGACTCCAGGCCTAGACTCTTTGGTAGGTCAATGGAGGTTAAATGATGTACAGAGCTCCAATAATGTAGAGGATTATTCTGGTGTAAATAATCCTGGATCTGTTGAAGGCGGCGCATCCGTATCTCCAGGCCTGTTCAGCAGAGATGCTGTCTCTTTTGATGGCCAAGACGATTACATTGATATTCCGTACGCGGCTGATTACGATTTGGAGGCCTTCACGGTTTCTGTATGGTTTAAGACTTCAAGTCTGCCGGAAGAAATAGGGGTTATTTCCAACAAGCAAGTTGATTATAATAACCGGAACTGGTGGCTTGCTATTGATAATGGACAGGGTGTGGCGGGTCAGGACGGAGGAGTTGCGTTGAGGACTTCCTCAAGCGGAGAAATAGTTACATTGAATGCTCAAAATGATTACAGAGATGGCGAATGGCATCACGCTGTTGCGGTTATGGATCCTCAAAACAATGAGGCTGGTCTTTACATCGATGGAGTTCTTGAAGATAGTGAAACCCAGAATGTAGGCGCTCCAGATCTTCAGAGCTCTCCTATCTATCTGGGTATGGAGGTAGGTAGTAGTGACAGGTTCTTCGACGGACAGCTTTCAGATCATACGCTAATCGATAAGCCGTTAAACGCCTCTGAGGTCAGACAGCTTTACTTTAACGGAAACCTGGATTATAAGGCCTCATACACCAGTAAAACAGTAACAGAGCTCGGAGTACAAGAGTGGAAATCCTTGAATATTTCAGGAGTCTCAGTACCTGATAATACAAGTATTAATGTGACTGTTGAGGCCTCAAATGACTTTAATCAAGAGGGGGATGATTCTCAAACATTTGAGCTTGACGGAGATCTAAATCAGGCCTTGAACTTACCTGACACCAAGGAAGTTAGAATTATTTTCGAAGGAGACTCCCAAGAGGAAGAGAAATCCTGGAATATTGATGATGTTATACTGGTTTACGGTGATTCAAGTAGTACGGGCATTAATGCAGAAATTAACTCTGTCTTCGGAGACCGGGTAAATATGAACAATGGTTCTGCGGATATCGGAAGAACTGATTTAGAGTTCGAGCCTTGGAATCCTGCGCAAGGGGTTATGGAGGTTGTAAATGTCGATGTCGATGGTGTTCAGGCAGCTAGTTTTAACGATGTTCCAAGCAATTCAACTAGAAGCGTTGATATCTCAACTCTAGGCCTCTCTGAGGACCAGGTTTACACTTGGAGCGTCTCTGTCGAGGAAGCAGGATTAGAGGTTGGATCAATTAACGGAGAATTTTCCACTCACACAGTTGATATTGAGGCAGTTCCTCAGGATGACTCACATGATTCAATTAATCTTTACTACTCTGAAGACGGAACCTCTTTCAAAAGGCTTGACTCGTTCAGCACTTCCGATAGCTCTCCATTAACAGTTAAGGCCGCAAACTCTGAACTCTTCAACTTGGGCAATCATTGTTATACTGCAGCAACTTCCAGATCAGGCCTCGAAAGTAGTCAAAGCCCTGGAGTATGTATTGGGGGAGATATTCCTTGAATAGAAAAGCTCAGTCCGCAGTCGAATACCTGACAACTTATGGTTGGATGATATTGGTAGTAAGTATAGTTTCAAGCGTAGCTTATACTGTGATAGATACTGGGTGCAGAGAAGAAGTCTCAGGCTTTGTCGGCCAGGAGCCTTCAATAGCTCAGTTTGGAACAGGAGAGGACTTTCTAGGTTTAGGCCTAGAAAATGCCCGTACAGAGGTAATATTTGTTGACACAATAACGGTGACAGATGTTGATACGGGAGGTAATACTACCGTCAGTATTAATCAGAGTATAAATCCTGGAGGCCTAGATCAGGTTTCGCTTCCGATGACAGAAGGAGGATGTAATACCTATGATTTCAGCATTAATTTCAATATTTCGACTTTACCGGATGAGTATTCATCGGGCAGAATAACGGTTGAAGGAGATTTAGTGGATGTTTCTCCGCCTCCAAGTCTTCAGAGTTTCACCGCGAACTACTGATACCCGCTTCCTCCTATTTATAAAATTTGCCTTCGATTTGTTTCTTACCCGTTAAACATCAGTTGTTTCTACGGGATTCACGCCTTTCATACGAAAGGCCTCTGAGGTGAATTAAACACTATGCCAAAGAAAAGTAGATCTAGAAGCGGTTCACTTGCATACAAGCCAAAAGTAAGGGCTGAAAGAATCTATCCAGACATCAGTACTTGGAAAGAGTCGGATGAGCTTAAACCTTTAGGTTATGCAGGTTACAAAGTCGGAATGACTCGAGTACTAAGAGTCGATGACACAGAAGGAGCAACAAAAGGACAAGAAATAGCAACGCCAGTAACTATCATAGAGGCGCCTCCACTAAGAGTTTACGGAGCAAGATTCTATACTGAAGACCTCAACGATGGAAAACAGGCCTTCACAGAAATATGGACTGAATCTCCTTCAAAAGAGCTTCAGAGAGCAACAGATATTCCAAAAGAAGGTAACATGGACAACCTAGAAAAAGTAAAAGATAACGAAGATTTAATTACAGACGTTAAGCTTCTAGTCCACACACAGCCTCAGAGAGCAGGAATTTCAAAGAAAAAACCTGCAAACTTCGAGATGGGAATCGGTGGAGACACAGAGGACCAGATCGAATATGCAGAAGAAATGATTGGAAAAGAAATCAATTTCTCAGACGTATTTGAAGTCGGAGAATATGCAGACGCAGTAGCTGTTACAAAAGGTAAAGGAATGGAAGGACCTGTCAAGAGATACGGAATCAAGAGACTTGACCACAAGACTCAGAAGAAACGAAGAAAGGCAGGAAACGTTGGTCCGTGGCATCCAGATCAGTTAAGCTGGAGAATCCCATTACCGGGACAGCAGGGATACAACAACCGTACAGAACTGAACAAGAGAATCCTAGACTTTGACGACGATATTGAAAGAGTTCAGAGAGAAGGGGGATTCAAGAACTACGGAGAAGTCCAAAGCGAATATATACTAATCAAAGGATCAGTTCCAGGCCCAGCTAAACGACTAGTAAGGCTGAGAACTGCACTGAGAAAAGACGAAAACCCAGGAGAACCAAATATTACACACATTAACAAGTGATTCCAAAATGACAGAACTACCAGATCAGTTCAATGAGAGAGTAAGGCCTGATATTGTTAAGAGAGCCGCACTGTCGATCAAATCAAAGAATAGACAGAGTTATGGCGCAGATGAAGACGCAGGTCTTAAACATGTCACACGCTGGAGACAGAGAAGAAGAATGTACCGTTCCAGCAAAGGAAAAGGACGTGCAAGAACTCCTAGAAAGATCCAGGTTGCAAGAGGTATGCAGCTTTTCGGAGACGGAGCAAAAGCACCGAACACAAGAGGCGGACACAGAGCCCACGCACCGACTTCAGAGAAAGACTTTGGAGAAGACATAAACGATAAAGAGAGAAGAAAAGGAATCAGGTCAGCAATCGCAGCCTCAACAGATACAGAGTTAGTCAGTGAGCACCACAACTATGATGGAGAACTTCCACTGATCGAAGAAGGCCTAGAAGGAATCGAGAAAACTTCCGACTTGAAGGAAGCACTCGAAGACTTAGGCCTAGAAGACGAGCTGGAAAGATGCAGCGAGAAAAAGGTTCGAGCCGGTAAAGGAACCGGAAGAAACAGGAAATATAAGAGAAAGAGAGGCCCGCTACTAGTTGTTGCAGAAGACAACGGTATTCAGCAGGCAGCAGGTAACCTTGCAGGAGTCGATGTTTCAAGAGTCGAGAACCTGAACGCAGAAAGTCTTTCAATGGGCGCAAGGCCTGGAAGACTGGTTGTCTGGAGTCAAAAATCATTAGATAGACTAGAAGACGAAGAACTTTTCAGGTGAATAAAAAATGGAAGAAACTCGTGCATGGGAAGTATTAGAACATCCGCACATGACAGAGCAGGCCATGGATATGGTCGATAGAGAGAACAAATTAGTTATGATCGTAGACTTAGAAGCTGATAAGAATCAGGTTAAGGATGCGATGGAGACATTGTTCGGTGTGACGGTTAAAAAAGTAAACACACAGATTACTCCACAGGCGGAGAAAAAAGCATATGTAAGATTGAGCGAGGCCGACGACGCAATGGATGTCGCGACCAAGCTCGGAATGATGTGATAATAAAATGGGAAGTCCACTAAGACAGCAGAGACGAGGAAAAGGAGGACCAAATTATAGGTCCAACCGTGAAGGTAACGAGACCAGTCATAGAAGACAGGAGCTTGAAGGAGAAGTAATTGACTTGGTTCATGATAGTTCTAGAAGTGCTCCAGTCGCACTGGTAGAGTTTGAAGACGGTGAAGACAGAGCTATTGTCGCACCTGAAAACCTTGCTGTAGGAGATAAAATTGAGTTAGGAGTTTCAGCACCTATCGAAGCTGGAAACACTTTACCTCTTGCAGAGATCCCAGAAGGAGTACCAATTTACAATATTGAAATCCAGCCGAACGACGGCGGGAAGATGGTGAAGAGCAGCGGAACATACGCATTCGTTGTAACTCACGAACAAAACAGTACTAGAATTAAACTGCCGAGCGGCGAGTTCAAGAAGATGAACAAAGACTGCCGCGCAACAATTGGAAAAGTAGCAGCAGGCGGAAGAAAGGACAAGCCTTTCGTCAAAGCCGGCAACAAATCCAAGGCAATGCACGCCAAAGGCCTACCATATCCAAAGGTCTCCGGCGTAGCAATGAACGCAGTAGACCACCCATTCGGTGGATCAGCAAAACCAGGAAAGGCAAAGACCGTTTCACGCCATGCATCACCTGGCCGCAAGGTCGGAAACATTGCAGCAAAGAGAAGCGGGAAGAACAAGGAGTAGATATACATGACTTACAAAGGATACGAGCTTGAAGAACTACAGGAAATGAGTATGGAAGAACTGGCAGAAGTAATGGATGCCAGGGCTCGCAGAAAACTTAACAGAGGCCTGAGAGATCAGGAGAAACAGGTAAAGGAAAAACTAGAAGAAAAAGGACAGGCCCAGACACACCTAAGAGGAATGATCGTTCTACCGTCAATGGTAGGATCGACTGTAGAAGTCTACAACGGACAGGGATTCACTCCTGTAGAACTTGAAGAAGAAATGATCGGCCACTACCTTGGAGAATTCGCAAAAACCCGGAAGGAAGTATCTCACAGCGCACCAGGACTTGGTGCAACGAGATCTTCAAAGCATGTACCGCTTAAGTGATTTAAAATGGAAACAGAAAGCTATCAGGCCTACGCAAAGCAGGAAAACATGCCTGTCTCATGGAAAGATGTTACAGAGATA